>CAYXVS010000181.1:4043-6273 GCA_964468735.1 uncultured Anaerolineales bacterium
TTTTCCCACGCGCGCGGAAGGGCGATGTGCTCTCCTATCTCCAGTTGATCCAGGCGCTTCCATCCTTCCAAGGTGCGAAACTTGTGATTGGCTGTGGCTTTGATCTCTCGCCCTAATTGGGTGCGGAGTAGGAACACGGGTTTTACCCCCACTTGCCAAGCCTTGCGAGCTTCGGCGGGTTCTACTTTCCATGTGGCCTCGTTCAATGCCATAACCTTTATCGGCCTGCCCTGTTCTGCCAGTTGGCTAATGGTTGCGCGTCGTCCATTAGATAGTTGCACCAATGTGTCGCCCGTCAAACAACCACTTTCGCGGAGGTCCGAAAGCACGGGGACTTTGTCCGCGCGCTGCTCGACGGCGCGGGAGAGCTGCGAGGCCGTCATCAGCGGGAGATCCAACTCGCGCGCCAGGCCCTTGAGCGAGCGCGAGATGTAGGAGACCTCCTGGACGCGGTTATCGTTGCGGATCTCGGTGGTCATCAGTTGGAGATAATCGACGAAGGCCATATCCAAGCCGCGCTCGGAGGCCAGGCGGCGACATTTGGTGCGCAGTTGGAGCACGGAGATGGAGGGCGTGTCGTCGATGTAGATGGGCAGCTCGGCAAGGTGGCCAATCGCGTCGGTGAACTGCGGCCATTCGTCATCGCGCAGGCGACCCAGGCGCAGGCGCTGCGCATCGATGTGGCTGATCTGGGAGATCATCCGCTGCACCAACTGCTCCGCCGACATCTCCAGGCTGAAGAGCGCGACGGTGCGCCGTTTCTGCGCGGCCTTCAGCGCGAAGGTGATCATCAGCGAGGTCTTGCCCACGCCCGGTCGCGCGGCCAAGATCAGCAGATCGGAGCGTTGGAAGCCGCCCAACATCCGGTCGATATCGCGGAAGCCGCTGGGAACGCCCAACGGTTCGCCGCGATGCTCGTAGAGATATTCGATCCGGTCGTAATAACGCTGTACCACCTCCTGCACCGGCTGGAGTTCTCGTCGGCTGCGCCGCTGAGAGACGCCGAAGAGCGATTGCTCGGAGCGGTCGACGACCTGGTCGATGGGCATCGTCTCGTTGTAGGCGTAGCGAGCGATGTCGCTGACGGAATCCAACAGGCGCCGGCGCACGGCGGTCTCCTCGACCATGCGGCCATAGGATTCGATGTTGATCGCGGAAGGGACGGCGTTCATCAATTTGGAGATGTACGCGGCGCCGCCGACGGCCTGCAATTGGTCGTGATTTTCCAACTCGGTGTTGATGGTTAGAAAATCGATGGGATCGCGGCGCTCGTGGATTTTGAGGATCGCCTCGAAAATCCAGCGATGCTTTTGGAGGTAGAAGTCCTCGCTGCGCAAGAAAGAGAGCACCCGGAAGATGCCCTCCGGGTCGATTAACAGCGCGCCTAAGACCGCTTCCTCGGCTTCGACATTATGGGGAACGGTTTTCTCTGGTGTGGCCATTGTCTAAGCGCATACTCTGCGGGGTTGGTTGTGGTTAAATTTCAACGTTGTATTCTCTCCTGTTCTGAGGCCTCAGTTATCGCGACCCTCGGACGCATCGTAGTTCAGCGTGTCCAAGAATTCGCGGAAGACGGATAAATCCTCTTCGCGTGAAGCCTCCTCCATTATATCCGGTTCCGGCACGACGCTCGCCTCGTCCATCACCTGCTCTGAGATGTAGATGGGCGCGCCGGCGCGCACCGCGATGGCCATCGCATCACTGGGACGCGAATCCACCTCGATGATCTCGTCGCCTAGATCTAAGATCAGTTGGGCGTAGAAGGTGTTGTCGACGAGCGCATTGATGTAGACGTATTGCAACTCTGCGCCCAGCGTATCCAGGATATTGACGGTCAAATCGTGGGTGAGTGGGCGCGGCAGATCGACGCCGTTGAGGCGCACGGAGATCGCCTCGGCCTCACACGGCCCGATCCAGATGGGCAAATACCGTTCGGCATCCAAGGCCTTGAGCACCACGATGCGGTGCGGCGAAACCAGACTCATTTGTATCGTCTCTAATTCGACTTCGATCATCGGTTTTCTCCTCCTAAGGTGGACGAGCCATCACCAAATTTCCTCTTTACGGTATTATACTATACCTGTTTTCCTGCGAAAGCATAATGCCGGCATCAGCCTGGCGCGGGGCCGCCCAAAAATTGAGGCTCTTGTTGGTTTTTAGGTGAAATTGGGTGCAAATGATGCTCAGGTTCTAGTTACACAGAGTTTCACGGAGTTTTTCACAGAGATAC
>CAYXVS010000182.1:0-6266 GCA_964468735.1 uncultured Anaerolineales bacterium
GTGCGCAACGCGACCGAGGCGTTGAATCTCGTCGCCTATGCCTGGGGCGAGGCCAACATCGGCGCCGGAGATCGCGTCGTGGTGACGGAGATGGAGCATCACGCCAACTTCGTGCCGTGGCAGCAGTTGGCGAAGCGTCAAGGCGCCGAGTTGGTGGTCGTACCGGTCACCGACGGCGGCGAGTTGGATCTGACCGCGCTGGCGGAGGTACTGGATCAAGGGGATGTGAAGGTCGTGGCGTGCACGATGATGTCGAACGTCCGGGGCACGCTCCCGCCGATGCAGGAGATCATCAATATGGCGCGGGAGGCCGGCGCGTTGATGGTGGTAGATGCCGCGCAGGCGGCGCCGCATCTCCCGTTGGATGTGCAGGCGCTGGGCGCGGATTTCGTGGCCTTCTCCGGCCATAAGATGTGCGGGCCGGGCGTGGGCGTGCTCTGGGGGCGACGTGAGATTCTGGAGGCGATGCCGCCCTTCTTATATGGCGGCGATATGATCCGCCGGGTGGAGAAGGAGCGCTCTTTGTGGAACGAGTTGCCGTACAAATTCGAGGCTGGCACGCCGCCCATCGCCGAGGTGGTGGGCTTAGGCGCGGCGGTCGATTTTCTCACGGAGATCGGACTGGAGAAGATCCACGCGCACGAGCAGGCGGTGGTCGCATACGCGCTGGAGCGCGTGACCGAGGTGCCGGGGCTGCACGTCCTGGGGCCAGCGGCTGAGCGGCGGGGCGGCGTCCTCTCCTTCTGGATGGATGCGGCGCATCCGCACGACATCGCCTCGATTTTGGATGAGGAGGGCGTCTGTATTCGCGCCGGGCATCACTGCGCGCAGCCGCTGCATCTGCGCTATGAGATCCCGGCGACTGCGCGCGCCAGCTTCTACATCTACAACGGGCGCGACGACGTCGAGGCGCTGGTCGCGGCCTTGCATAAGGTCGTCGATCTGTTGGGGCGACGGGATTAATAAAGGGAAACCTTGCGAAGGTTCGAGAAAGCAATTCACGCCAAGGCACTTTTGGTCTGGTGATGGGGACGTTGTAAAACCAGTTACGCACAACCTTCGCAAGGATAAATAACAAAAGAGGAGATTTTAGCATGAACAATGATAGTCTATATCGTGAGCAGATGTTGGATCACTACCATAATCCCCAGAACTTTGGGGAGTTGGAAGCGCCGGGCATTGATATTGAGATGGATAATCCCACCTGCGGGGATATGATTCACCTGACGGCGCGATTGGATGACGAGGGGCGCATCGCTGAGGTGAAGTTCGAGGGCCATGGCTGCGTGATCAGCACCGCTTCCTCCTCGATGTTCACCGAATTTGCCATCGGCAAGACGCCGGAGGAGTTGATGGCGATGGGATTGGAGGAGATCCAGGAGATGATGGGCGGCATTCGGTTGAGCATGGGGCGCATCAAGTGCGCGCTGTTGCCCTTGAACGCTATGCAAGAGGGCCTGAAGGAGAGCGGTAAAACATCCTGACGGCGTACGCCTCACATGCAGAACCCCGCCTTCCTAAGATAATCTAGAAGGCGGGGTTTTGTGTTATAGCAGAGTGATGCCTAGTCCATGTCCTCCGGTTCTTCGCTCGACGCCAACCTTTCGATGCGAATGGGGATGGTCTCCGGCAGCACATTTTCGACGGTGACGGTCTCGGTGACATTCACCGTGGGGCGGATCGCGTACTCGCCGGGGGTGAGGTTGGTGACATCGATGGTCAGCCGGACATCCTCTTTCCCTATCGTCTCCATCGTGGCGAGCGGGCCGCTCAACAACACCACAATCGAGTCGATTTCCACCGTTGCCGTCAAATTCCGGCTCAGGCCCTCGATCTGGGGTGTAAGCT
Organism: uncultured Anaerolineales bacterium; assembly: GCA_964468735.1. GTDB lineage: Bacteria > Chloroflexota > Anaerolineae > B4-G1 > SLSP01 > JAAAOZ01. The sequence continues at coordinate 1,849 of CAYXVS010000182.1, forward strand.
CCAAGGTGATACTGCCCTCAATCGGCTCGATCATAATGGTCACGGTGACCTGGGTGCTGTTTGGATCGACGACAAACAGACCTTCCGGCATCTGCAGATCAAGCGTGGTAGTCAGGCTCTCGGTGATCTGGGTGAGGCTGATGGGCTGGGTCTGGAGATAGCTCGGCGCATTTTGCACGGCGTAGGTGTTGCCGAAGATCGTCACAATCTCCGGCCTGACCTCTAGATTGGAGAGGCGATAGCCCGGCGCTAACTCCCCCCTGAGATTGATATTGACGGGCAATTTACGAAAGTATCCCGGCTCTTGGATGGGTATATTGACTGTCACCGTTCTGGGTGCGATCTCTAACTGCGGAATGGGATCGCCATTCTCATCTACAATCACGGGCCGGATATCCTCTGTGACATCACTGAGTTGCCCTTCGACGTCCACAGCGACCTCCGCGCGGACGGCTTGCCGTACAAAAGATGCGGGGCCTCGGACGTGGATGAACTCCGGGGCCGCCATCGAATCCTGGGCCTCGTATCCCAAAGCCGGCTCGCCTTCTTGAATCACCACCACGGGCACATCTTTTTCCGCAATTTGCTCGACATTCAATTGAATCTCTTTAGGCGAGACGCTCACCACCTCCAGCGGGGAACGGTCAACCTCGACTTGGATGGACAAACTGACCGTGCCGGTCGCCACGTCGGAGAGATCAACGTAGGCCTCGATCTCTTCCTGACGCAAACTCTCCCAAACCGATTGGGGGGTCCGAAGCGTGACCTGAACGCGCACCTCCTCCCCATAGGCAATTTTATCATCGGGTAAGTGGCGATGCGTAACGGTGATGGCGTTTGTGTAGGTGCGCTGGATGGTCGGGTCCTCCACCTCGACCGCAATCGCCCAGAAGAAGAAAGCGAGAAGAACGGACAAGCTCAACAGACCGAGATTTTGTCTGATTTCCTGGCTCATTTGGCGTGATCCTTCGATTTTGCTCTGTCCTTGAAAAGATGTGGAAAGATATTGCGGCCGGAGGATCGTTCCTTGGGCAGCAGGAAAGCGTGAAGAATGGAATTGAGACGTTTTTTATCGAGATCGCGGATGATGCGCCCGCTGTGGGTGATCGAGATAGCTCCCCGCTCCTCAGAGATGACGACACAGATCGCGTCACTTTCCTCAGTGACGCCGAGCGCAGCTCGATGCCGCAGGCCCAACTCGCGATCCGCCAAAATTGCGGAGGTTAAGGGTAACACGCACGCGGCGGAGGCCAAGCGGGAATCGGAGATGATCACCGCGCCATCGTGGAGGATGGTGTGGTGATCGAATATCGTCGTGAGCAATTCCGAGGAGATGTCCGCGTTGAGTTCAACGCCGGTTTCGATGTATTCCTGGAGTCCGGTCTGGCGTTCGAAGACGATGAGCGCCCCGACGTTGTGCCGCGCCATGTGCTTGGAGGCTTCGACGACAGCCTCGATGGCAAGTTCCATGCTCTCGCTGTCGGGCAGTGCTCTGAAGACCAGCCATCCGCGCCCCAACTGCTCCAAGGCGCGGCGCAGCTCCGGCTGGAAGATCACCGGCACCGCGACGAGCAGCGCGGGCAGTATCTGTTCAACCAGCCAGGAGAACGCCCGCAGCGGGATAAGGCGCGTCAGGAGGGTGAGACTGACCAGCAGCGCCGTAATCCCGCGCACCAGCGGGACAGCGCGGGTCCCTTTGAGGGTATAAAATAAGCCGAAGAACAGACCGCTGACGAGGAGAATGTCTACAATATCGACCCACGTCAGGCGTTGTAGCAACCACGTTAACTCGAACATAATATATTGCGCATCCATCCTAACCTGGACGTGCTGTCACCAAAAAAGAGTCCTATCCGCCAAATTCCTCTCACTTTACACGAGTTTGACTGATTAGGCCCTAACCTGGACAATCCAGAATCAATAGAAAACCTCATGGCTTAAAATCCTTCGCAAGTACGACCTAGGCCGGCGGCTCATGGCCTGCCAATTCCCGGTACAGATCCGCGTAGGCATGTCGGTCGGGAGGATTGAGCGAGAGAATCGTCTCAATGGTTTTGATCGCGGCTTTCTTCCTCCCAGCCTCGAGTTGCAAATCGCCCAGCACATCCAAATGGCTGATGGCTTTCTCCCGCTTGCCCAGCTTTGTGTATAATTGGGTGATCCGAGCACGGAGCGGGATGTTCTCCGGCTCCTCTGCGATCAGATCCTCCAGCAACGATAGCACGCGCTTGACATCCCGCTGTTGGAGATAAGTGCGGATTAACTTATCCAGCACGTTGACGCCCAGATGCGGTTTGCCTACCCGTGGATAGAGACGGAAAAGCGCGATGTACGCCTCTTCATTATCTGGATGGATGCGGATGATCTCCTCGTAACTCCTGATGGCATCTCGCCAGTTCAATCGCTGCTCATCCAAGTTGGCGATGTGATGCAAGATGCGCGCGCGCCATTCCGGTTCATTGCGGGCCTGAGGCGCCAGATCCAACGCCGTTTCGTAGGTTTCCCGCGCTTCATTCACTTGCGCCAGTTGATAATAAGCATCGGCCATCTGGAGTTGCTGCGCCATTGCCTCCTCGAAGCGTTGTTGTTGCAGATATAGATGAATCATTTTCTGTTGCGTATCGACATCCAGCGGGAAGAGCTGCATAATCTCTCGATAGGTCGATAGCGCTTGGGCGTGCTGGCCGCGCGTCTCATACGTGCGGGCGATGGCGCGGAACTTGGCGATGCCCTGATCAAAATTATCGTTCTCCAAAAGGAGGTTGCCCAGCAGATGATGCAACGGCAGGTAATCCGCCGCCTTGCCGATGGTGTGGAATAACTCCTCTTGCGCGCGATAGAACGCTCGCTCTTTTTGATAGGTCTGCGTCTGGGCCACCGATTGCAAAATGCCCGTCGCGTCGGGGCGACTGACCAACTCCGCGATGCTCAACACCGCTTCGCTGCTGGTCAGGCGATCTAAGCTCTCCCGTGCTTGCTGGACCTTCTCTCGCCACCCAGATTGCCCCAAGAAGTCGGAGAGGGATTCGCACAACTCCCGATTCTTCTCCGGCTTATCAGCTTCGATCATGCTATCGGCCAAGCTGTTGTAGACGTGACGGAGGGATTCGGCGCGCGAGGCCCCGACCGTCGTCAGATCCAACGCTTTGAGCGCTGCCAGATAGTGCTCCAGCGCCTCGGCGCAATTATCCTGTGCGAGAAAGCACTCGCCCAGCGCGAATTGGCTGCCCAACTCATAGTCCGGTGCGGAGAGCGATTGCTTGAATTGCTCAATGGCCTTCGCGGTCCGCCTCCGTTCCTTGTAGAGAATGCCCAGATTGAAGTGAATCGGTGGGATTGAGAAGCCGCCGTTCAGTAATTTCTCGTAGGTCTTCTGCGCCTCTTCCAGGTCCCCGCGCGTCTGCGTGTCGATGGCTTTGCCGATGAGCATGTCCAACTCCATCTGCGAGAACCCGGCGACCTGGGGCTTGTCCTCCTCGAAAATCGACTCCGCCAACTGCTCCAGCGCGCGATGCTGTGCCTGCTGAAGGAGGCCGCTTTCCTCTTCCTCCGTTTCGTCGCCGCCCTCCACCAGCTCATCGGTCGGCATCGGGACGCGCGATCCGATGGGCGGCGGCTCCTCGATGCGCCGGTCGCTTTGGAGCATCTTCAGCGTCTTGGCGAGCCGTGGATCGTGGGAGATGAACTGCTGCATCTCGCGGCAGATCTCGACGGCGCGATCCCGGTGTTGATCCTGGTAGAGATGGGCCAACCAGACAGCGGCCAGCACCGCGTTGTCCACATCCCGCTGCTGCTTGTAGACCTCCAGCAGATAGTTCCAGACGTTGGGATTGTTCGGCTCCAACGTCGCGGAGGATTCAAGCGCCGCGATATATTTGCGGGTCAGCCCCTGCTGTCTGTAGTGTCGCGCGGCTTGATAATACATCTCCGCTGCTGTTGCGGTTTCCCCCTGCGCCTCTTGAATCTCCGCGATGCGCTCATACGGCCCGGGATCTGAGGGCGTCAGTTTCGTGAGTCGCTGATAGATTTCCAACGCCTCATCCAGTTCCTCGGCGTTCAACAGCGCCCAGGCGTAGCCCATCAGCGCCGAGACGTCGTCGGGGAACTCGCGCAGTGCGCGGCGGTAGGCTTTCAGGGCATTGGTCCATTCCTCGGCCCAGACGTAGTCGTTGGCCTTTTGAATCGATTCATCAAAACGCATGCGGTTCCCTGCCATGGATCACCCTCCGTTGCTATTGGTGGTTCTTTTGAGCCAGCCTCGCGAAGATCATGGTACTTGAAATCCTCGCAAGGCTGAGTTAAACGTTCATAACCGTTTAGGACTAAGGTGGAAATAACGTAACAGTTTAGTCTTATGAGCAATGCTCTAAGCCCTCGTCCCCGAGGGCGTCTTAGCAATTCAAAGTTGCTTTTTAAAC
>CAYXVS010000183.1:0-6240 GCA_964468735.1 uncultured Anaerolineales bacterium
ATTGGAAGACGAGACCCTCCAGGAGCAACTGCCCAGCTATCGCGACTATGCCCAGCGGGTGCGGTATCGATTGGCGCCGGGCATCTGGTAGATAGCCGGCGCTTCGAGAGATAGGCGCAGAAGTTATTGCAGAAGACGTGAACTTCAACCTCACCACGAGGATCAAAACAACCGGACACCTTTTGTAGCATCCAGAGGATGTCCGGTTTTTGGCAAATTACGGCGCCAAGGGTACACTTGTATAGAGAAACCGACACGGTTGACGCTACCACGAGGAGAGAATTTAATGAAACCGCAGTTGTCTCTGGACTTACTGATCGAAGAAGCTGGGAAGTTCGCTCAAATGGAATCCGATCACTTTGATCCGGCGCTCTATGGCGTGACGGATGGCAAAGCCATCGGGACCTACTTTGAGCATAAGTTTCAGGACTACTTGAGTCAAAAGTATGTCTACGAGCAAGGAAGCTCCGCGAGAGGCATCGATTTTCCCGGCATGGGCGTTGATATGAAGATCACCCGGACAACGCAACCACAATCTTCGTGTCCGTTCAAATCCGCCCGACAGAAGATATATGGATTGGGGTATGGCCTGCTGGTCTTTGTCTACGATAAGATCGATGATCTGGAGAGCCAACTGGGCAAGCTCGATATCGTCAACACGGTATTTGTGGACAAACATCGGACGGCCGATTTTCAAACGACCACAGAGATTCAACAGATTCTCCAGAACGAAGGTAACATCGACGACCTCATCGCCTTTATGGAAGAGCGACGTCTGCCCGTGGATGAAATTCAAGCCCACACACTCGCCGAAGAGATATTGGAAAATCCGCCCCAGATAGGCTACTTGACCATCTCCAATGCCCTGCAATGGCGGCTTCAATACCGGCGGGTGATCGAGAAGGCCGGGAACGTGGACGGGATTGTAAGGGCCAAATAGCCAGATGCCCGGCAAAAGCAAACGAAAAATAGAGTTTGGGGATTTTCAGACGCCCGTTGAGCTTTCCAAGCGCATCTGCGCGCTCTTACGCCAACGCGGGGTCCAGTCCGCCTCGGTGATTGAGCCGACCTGTGGGGAAGGTAATCTACTGCTAAGCGCGCTCGATCAATTTCCGTCTATCATCAAAGCCTTGGGCATAGAGATCAATCCCGAATATGTGCAACGAGTCAAGCGCAGGTTAGCAAGTCACCCGTATGCCGATAAGGTGCATATCTCCCAAGCTGATTTTTTTGACGTGGATTGGGAACAACGATTGGGCGCTCTCCCCGATCCCATGCTGGTGATTGGCAATCCTCCCTGGGTCACCAGTTCCGAACTGGCGACGCTAAATAGCGCTAATCTGCCGACAAAGTCCAATCTACACGGATTTGCCGGCCTGGATGCAAAGACAGGCAAGAGCAACTTCGATATTTCAGAGTGGATGTTGATTCACATGCTCACATCGCTTGGACGGCGCGAGGCGACGATGGCGATGTTATGCAAGACCAGTGTTGCCCGCAAAGTGCTCACCTACGTCTGGAGGCGAAATCTCCCCCTAGAAAACGCCGCCATTTATCTCATCGACGCCAAGGCGTCCTTCGACGCCTCTGTAGATGCGTGTCTGCTGACCTGTGACACATCAGCCCGGGGACAGCAGAAACAAGTCTGTCGGGTCTATGAAAGCCTATCGGAGCAGACCTATCAAACCACGTTCGGCTACAGAGATCGCAAATTAATCGCCAATGTTACCTATTACGACCGATGGCGACATCTGGCGGAGAGCGGTAAACCGGCCTATCGATGGCGATCGGGCATTAAGCACGATTGTTCAAAGGTCATGGAACTCACAAAACTCCCCGGAGAGGAAAATAGCTTCCGAAACAAATTGGGGGAAATCTACCATCTGGAGACCGACTTTCTCTATCCAATGCTCAAAAGCTCCGACGTCGCCAACGCGCATGCGCCCCAGCCTACGAGATGGATGTTAGTCACGCAACAAGCCATTGGGGAGGAAACGCTCCCGATCAAATATACCGCGCCTAAGACGTGGTCTTATCTTATGGAGCACGCGGATCTTCTCGATAAACGAAAAAGCTCCGTTTACCAAGGCCAACCGAGATTCTCCATTTTTGGCGTAGGGGCGTATGCTTTCGCACCGTGGAAAGTCGCTATATCGGGGATGTACAAGAGATTGCACTTTGCCTTGGTCGGCCCGCATGCCGGGAAGCCGGTCGTACTGGACGACACATGCTATTTCATACCTTGCCAGAGTAGAGCAGAAGCCCAATACCTGATAGATTTACTAAGCTCAGAAGCAGCCGGGGAATTCCTAAAATCGTTCATTTTTTGGGATGCCAAGCGCCCCATAAAAGTGAGTGTGTTGAGCAAACTCAACTTAGTAGCGCTGGCAAGAGAATTGGACACGGAAGAGACCATCGACGAGTTCTTACATCTAAATCCTCTCGTCGCTTCCCCCGATAGGCAATTGGCGCTTTTCCATTCATAGGTTGGATCTGCAATTTGAAGAGTCGCCCCTCTTCACTTATAATCAGCGGGGATTCTCTGTTTTCCCAAGAAGTTCGCAATCTAACGTACAGGGAGGAAAATGTCAGCTCGGAAAATTATCCATACTTATCTGACCGAATTGCGCAAGGTAGCGGAGGCGCCGCACACCACAGAACACAGCTATCGTGCGATCCTCAAAACTTTGATGCAAGATATAGCCCAACACTTGGATCGTCCACTGGCTCGCATCACCATCGAGCCGGGACACATTACGGAAGCCGGCGCGCCCGATTTGATCCTTTACGGCGCTACAGACCAAAATCTGATCGGGTATGTGGAAACAAAAGATTTGGGCAAGGACTTGGATCATCTCGGAGGACACGACGCGCGACAATTTTGTCGCTATCGCGCTGCGTTTCCCGCGTGGATTTTCACCAACTATGTGGACTTTCGCTTGTACGAAGATGGGCAGTTGACGCATCACGTCAATGTGTGTCACCAGCAGCAGATCACCGGCGATATCAACCTCAACCATATCGCCCGGCAAAAGGCAGATGAGCTGAGTTCTCTGTTCGATAGATTCCTCCAATTGAGCACACCTAACCTCGCTGATGCGCAATCGCTGGCTCGATTGTTGGCCCATAAGGCCCGGCTGCTTGAGAGCATCCTCGTCAAGATGTTGATAGATGAGGCGCCTGATGATCAACTCATCAGCCAACTTGAAGCCTACCGCCGGTGGCTCATCCCAGACCTGACCCCAGAGAGATTCGCTGATTTCTACGCCCAAACGCTCACCTATGGCCTCTTTTTCGCGGCTTATGAGAATAGTCAACGCACACCTCTGCAACCCTTTAATCGCAGTAACCTGCTGAATCTGCTGCCCGATACCATCCGCCCTATCCGGGCCATATTTCAGATGTTAGCCGCGCACCTGCTCCCCGCCGAGTTGGATTGGATTGTGGATGACTTGGTGCGATTGTTGGAACAAGCAGACCTGGGAGCAATTTCCACGCAATTAGGCAAAAGCCGCGATCCCGTGGTGCATTTCTACGAGACCTTTTTGAGTCAATATGATCCCGATTTGCGAGAAAAACGGGGCGTCTATTATACGCCCGATGAAGTGGTGAGCTATATTGTCGCGTCCCTGGATCAATTGTTGCGAAAGCACTTCGACAAAGCGGATGGCTTAGCTTCGCCCGATGTGACCCTGCTCGATCCGGCGTTAGGGACAGGCACGTTCTTCGCCCACGCCCTGCGCCAAGTGGCCGATAATTTTGGCCCGGCGCACGCCGGCGATCTACCCGATCATCTCCGGCGCCACACGCTCAAAAATTGGCATGGATTCGAGTTGCTGGCAGCGCCCTATGTCCTGGCATATCTCAAGCTGGGTCGCGTTTTGGAGGAATTGAACGTCTCTGACGTCACGCCGCAAGTCTACCTGACCAACACGCTGACCGAGCACACATTCCCCCAGACGCTTCCCGGCCCCTTCGAGCGCGCGGTCTCTGAAGATGGCAAAGCCGCGCAACGTGTCAAGGGCCAAGAGAAGATATTGGTGGTGCTGGGTAATCCCCCCTACTCTGGCACATCCTACAACACTTACGACAAGGTGGACGATTATCGGGTGATGAGCGAACGCGCCCGAAATTGGCTGCAAGATGATTACATCAAATTCATCCGCTGGGCCGAATGGAAAATCGCCGAAGCCGAGCAGTCTGGCTATCAGCATGGCGTGATCGGATTTATCACCAGCCACGTCTATTTGAATGGCCTCATCCATCGAGGGATGCGAGAGCATCTCCTGAATCACTTCAGCCACATCTATATCCTGAATTTGCATGGTAACAGTCGTATCCGGGAACCGCTGCCGCCAGGAGTGGAAAGAGATGAGAATGTCTTCGATATTCAACAAGGGGTAGCGATTGGCCTTTTCGTGCGCGAGGCAGAACATCAAGAGCGCGGGAGCGTCTTCTATGCCGATGTGTGGGGAAAGCGACAGCAGAAGTACGAATACCTGGCCTCTTATGACGTCACACAAACCGATTGGGAACAACTTAATCCGACCCAACCCTTCTATTTCTTTATCCAGCGTGATCTGCCCGACTTAGCGGATGCGTATCGAGCCTGGCCCTCGGTGAAGAGACTGATGCCCCTGCACAGCCAAGCTATCGTCTCAGCGCGCGATGCATTCGTCTATGATTTTGACCGCCAGACGCTCATAGATCGTATGTCAGACTTTGCCATCGCCCAAGGGGATGAGAATGCCATAGATCGCAAGTTTGGCGTTCACAACACCCGTGAATTCGAGATTGCCGAGGCCCAACGCGCTCTCTCCAAGAATTTCTCAGAACCAGAAGAGAAAGAAAATATCATTCGAGCACTTTATCGCCCCTTTGATTGGCGCTGGCTCTATTACAGCGATGACGTCATCGAATGGCCCCGGAAAAATGTGCTCGGACACTTGCTCAAGCCGGATAATATAGCGCTCGTGACCTTCCGTCATACGCGCCGCCCCACTCAAATGCGCGCCCTGGCCGCGCGTCACGTGGTGGATGCCCGCTTGCTCTCCAGTGAATCCAACTGCTACGCCTTCCCCCTCTATCGCTACAACCATCATCCTGATGCCAATGGTCAGGTAGGATTAAATATGAATGGCACGGGACGAGAGCCAAATATAGACGCTCAACTTCTCCTCACCCTGAGCCAAGTTTACGAGACCGATATCACACCGGAAGAGATCTTCCACTATATCTACGGCGTCCTTAATACCCCTGGCTATCAGGACGAATTCGAGGAACTGCTGATGGTGGATTTCCCCCGCATCCCCTTCACAGCGGATTACGACGTCTTTCATCAAGTGGCCAAACAAGGCCAGCGATTCGTCGCGCTTCATCTTTTGGAAGCTCCCGACCTGCGAGGTGTGACCAATCTCGCCGTTGGTTATCCCCTCAACGGTGATAATAAAATAGAGCGCGGCTATCCCAACTACAATCCCACAGAAGAACGAGTCCATATCAATCCCACCCAGTACTTTCAAGGGATCACGCCCGCAATGTGGGCGTATCACGTGGGAGGATACAATCCACTGGAGAAGTGGCTAAAAGATCGCTGCTCCCACACCTTGAATGTCGATGAACGTCGCCATTATGAGACCTTCGCGACAGCCATCGCCAAGATATTAGAGCAACAGCCACAATTAGAGAAGACCTGGCAATTGGTACGGCATGGACATTGGGTCAATCCCTTCCATTTCGATAAAGAGAAATCCAGGTCAGGGAGATAGCTATGCACATCACATTCCTCGGCACGAGTGCGGCGAACGGCTACCCGGAGGCCTTCTGCCGCTGCGAGAACTGCGAGCGCGCCCGCGAGCTGGGCGGACCGAGCCTGCGCAAGCGCTCGTCCGCGCTGGTCAATGACGATCTCCTGATCGATCTCGGCCCGGACGTCATCGCGGCCTCGAATCTTCACGGGCGGCCGCTGACCCGCGTGCGCACGTGCCTCCAGACGCACGCCCACGCCGATCACCTGGACGTCTCGCACCTGCTCTCCCGCAGCCCGGCCTACGAGGTCGTCGGAGCGCCGCGCCTCCACGTCTACGCCTCGGCGGGGACGCTGCGCTATGCCGCGCGGATCTTCGCGCGCGATCTCGACGGCGCCGATCTGCTTGATCCCCAGGTGGGCGACCGCCTGAACCTGACGATCCACCAGATCGAGGCGGGGCAGACCTTCACGGCGGGCAAATATCGTGTGAC
>CAYXVS010000184.1:0-6217 GCA_964468735.1 uncultured Anaerolineales bacterium
CGAATTTTTATCAAATAGGAAGGGCTATGACGGAAGATTTTAAACTTGAGGCATATTGTGTGAAATGTAAGGAAAAACGGGAGATGCAGGATTTGACGCCCGTTTTTACCAGTCGATCCCAGCCGGCGATGCGCGGCACGTGCCCCGTCTGCGGCACGAACATGTTCCGTATGGGGCGCACGCCGCTGCACGAGGGCATGGAACCGCCGCCCCCGCCGCCGCCCCCACCGCCCACGGGCAAGGTCGTGATCGTCGAGTCGCCGACCAAGGCGCGGACGGTGGGCCGATTCTTGGGCAAGGATTACACGGTCAAGGCGTCGGTCGGGCACGTGCGCGATCTGTTGCGCTCCAAGCTCTCCGTGGATGTGGAGAACGACTTCGAGCCGCGCTATCGCGTGCCGAACGAGAAGCGCGACGTCGTGAAGGAGTTGCAGGCGGAGGTCGAGAACGCCGCCGAGGTCTACTTAGCCACTGACCCGGATCGCGAGGGTGAGGCGATTGCCTGGCATCTGAGCGAGGTGCTGGAGTTGACCGAAGAGCAGTTGCGGCGCGTGGTCTTTCACGAGATCACCCACGACGCCGTCGACGAGGCCTTCTCCCATCCGCGCACCATCGATATGGATCGCGTGGACGCCCAGCAGGCGCGCCGCATCTTGGATCGCCTGGTCGGCTACAAGCTCAGCCCGCTGCTGTGGCGCAAAGTTCGCAGCCGCCTCTCCGCCGGTCGCGTCCAATCCGTGGCCCTGCGCTTGATCGTCGAGCGCGAGCGCGAGCGCGATGCGTTCGATCCCGAGGAATACTGGAGCATCGATGCGGAACTGAAGCCGCAGCCCTCGGAATCGGAGAAAGAGAAAACGCGCGTCTTCACCGCGAATTTGGCCCGCATCCGAGGCGAGGAGTTTGAGCTGCACTCGCAGGAAGAGGTCGATCCGATTGTTGATGATCTGGAGCAGGCAATTTATATTGTCTCCAAGCTCAAGAAAGGGAAGCGCCGCCGCAACCCCTCGCCGCCGTACACGACCAGCGCGATGCAGCAGGACGCGGCGAACAAGCTCCGCTTCACGGCCAAAAAGACAATGCGCATCGCCCAGCAGCTCTATGAGGGCATCGATGTGGGCAATGGCGATCCCTCGGGTCTGATTACCTATATGCGCACGGACAGCACCAACATCTCTGAGCAGGCGCAGCAGGCGGCGCGGGAGTACATCCAGGATCGCTACGGGGCCAAATTCCTGCCGGAAAAGCCCCCTATCTACAAGACGCGCGCCAAGGCGGCGCAGGAGGCCCACGAGGCCATCCGCCCCACCGACGTGCGCAACACGCCGAGCAAGATCAAATCGTATCTCAGCCGCGATCAACGCCGCCTCTACGAGCTGATCTGGCGGCGCTTCGTGGCCAGCCAGATGTTGCCGGCGGTCTACGAGACGCGGCGCGCCGAGATTTTGGCCGGCGCCGAGCACGCGGAGGAGAAGCCTTATCTCTTCCGGGCGTCCGGTTCGATTTTGCGCTTCCCCGGCTATTTGATCGTCTACGGCATCGCCAAGGACGAGGACGACGAGAAATCGACCTCGCAGGTGATCCCGCCGCTCAAGGTGAACGCGCAGGTGGATCTGGTGCGCTTGCTGCCGGAGCAGCACTTCACCCAACCGCCGCCGCGCTACTCCGACGCCTCGCTCATCCGCACGATGGAGGAGTACGGCATTGGCCGGCCTTCGACTTACGCCGCGATCCTCTCCACGCTCTTCCGGCGCGGCTACGTCACACGCGAGCGCCGCAGCTACGAGCCGACGGAGACCGGCGTCCTGGTCAACGATCTCTTGGTCGAGCACTTCCCCGGCCTGATCAACGTGGACTTCACGGCGGATATGGAGGAGCAGTTGGACAAGGTCGCCGAGGGTGAGATGGCGTGGGTGAAGGTGTTGCGGGAATTCTACGGGCCCTTCGCTGAGACGTTGTCCAAGGCAGAAGAGGCGATCCCCAAGATGAAGAAGGTCGAGTACGTGGGCCGCGATTGCCCCAAATGCGGCGAACCGCTGATCATTCGCTGGGGCCGCTATGGCAAATTCATCGGCTGCTCAAATTTCCCCGATTGCCGGCACACGGAGCCGTGGCTGGAGAAGATCGGTGTGAAGTGCCCGGATTGCGAGGATGGGGAGATTGTCGTGCGCAAGACGCGCAAAGGCCGCACCTTCTACGGGTGCTCCACCTGGCCGGAGTGTGAGTTCACCTCCTGGAAGCGCCCGATGAAGCGGCGCTGCCCGGCCTGCGGGGGGCTGTTGGTCGAGGCCCGCAAAGAGACGGCCAAGTGTCTCTCCTGCGATACGCTCTTCCCCTTCGATGACCTGCCATCGCCGGAAGAAGTGGAAGAAGAAGAGGCAGCGAAAGCGAAAATGCCCGTCGGCTGATTGGCCGCTAGATTTGTTGGATCATCAGCCCCTGGGGTTTTATCCCTGGGGGCTTTTTACGTGGTATAATGGTGAATTGAGAATGGGGAATTAAGAATTGCGAATTTGGAATGGAGAATTGCGAATTTAGAATGATGAATCGTCATTGGATGACTTTGGAATATCCCGTAATCTTGAAGCGCCTGGCCGAGTACACCGAGTTTTCGGGCGGCGAGGATTTGGCGTTGGCGCTGGAGCCGACCTCGATCATCGAGGAGGCGCGCGAGCGGTTGGCCTTGACGGGCGAGGCGCGCGATCTCTTGGAGGTGCGCACGGCGTTCACGGTGGGCGGCGTGCGCGATATTCGCCCCTTGGCCGAGCAGGCCGAGCGCGGCGTCACGCTCCAGCCCACCGATCTGCTGCGCGTCCGCGATACGCTGCGGGCCGGCGCGCGCGTGCGCCGCATCCTCACCGGCGCGGAGACCCGCTGCCCCGGTCTGGCCGATGTCGCGTGGCGCATCCAGACGCCGACCGGCGTCGCCGAGCATATCGAGCGCGTGTTGGATGATCGCGGCCAGGTGCGCGATAACGCCTCGGCGGAACTGTCGCGCATCCGCCGGGAGCTGGATCAATCGCAGGAGCGCATCCAGCATAAGCTACAACGGATGCTCGGTTCGTCGCGGATCGCGCCTTATCTCCAAGAAGCGCTCATCACCCGGCGCGAGGGGCGCTTTGTGCTCCCCGTGCGCTCGGATAGCAAGGGGCGCGTGGAGGGCATCGTGCACGACCGCTCCGGCAGCGGCGTCACGCTCTTCGTCGAGCCGCTGGACGTCGTCGATCTGAATAATGCCCTGCGCGAGCTGCGTTTGGCCGAGGAGGAGGAGATCTTCCGCCTGCTGGCCGAACTGACCGCCCACGTCGCTCTGGAGGCTGAGGCTATCCGCGCCTCGGTGGCGGCGCTCTCGGAGGTGGATCTCGTCTTTGCCAAGGCGCGCTATGCCGAGGACTTAGAGGCGACGGCGCCGGAATTGCATCCCGCGCCGAAAAAACCGCCGGAATCGGAAAAATTGAAAAATGAAGGCGATTTGCATCATCCGGGCACGGTCGTGCGCTTGCACGGCGCCCGCCATCCCATGCTGCGGCCGGAGGAGGTCGTCAAGGTCGATCTGGTGCTGGACGAGGCGACGCACGTTCTGGTCATCACCGGCCCGAACACCGGCGGCAAGACCGTCTCGCTCAAAACCGTGGGCCTGCTGACGCTGATGGCGCAGGCGGGGATGCACATTCCAGTCGAATCGGGATCGGCGCTCTCGTGCTTCGAGGCCGTCTACGCCGACATCGGCGACGAGCAGTCGATTGAGCAGAGCCTCTCCACCTTCTCCTCGCACATGACCAATATCCTGAGCTTTATGAACCGGGCCGATCACCGCGCGCTTGTCCTGTTAGATGAACTGGGCGCCGGCACCGATCCGACGGAGGGCGCGGCGCTGGCCCGCTCGATGTTAGAGGCGTTCCGCGAGCGGCGCTGCACGGCCTTCGTCGCGACGCACTACTCGGAGTTGAAGCTCTACGCCCATCACACGCCGGGCGTCGCCAACGCTTCGATGGCCTTCGATGTGGAGACGCTGGCGCCGACCTTCAAGCTCAGCATCGGCCTGCCGGGGCGCTCCAATGCCTTCGCCATCGCGCGACGGCTGGGGATGCCCCAGGCGGTCATCAAGCGGGCGCAGGGGATGCTTTCGGGCGAGGAGTTGCGCGCCGAGGATATGTTGGACGACCTGCACCAATTGCGCATCCAGGAGGCCCGCGCGCGCGATGCGGCCTGGCGGGATCAGCGCGAGGCGCAGGATTTGGCGTCCGAGCTGCGCGAGCGCTTGCGCAACATCGAGAAAGAGCGGCGCGAGGTGCTGCGTCAGGCCGAGGCGACGGCGGAGGCGGAGTTGGCGGAGTTGCGGTCGGAGATCGCGGCGTTGCGCCGCAAGCTGCGCACCTTCGCGGCCCAGCAGGCGATGCCGGAGTTGGACGAGGTCGCGCAGGAGGTGAAGGCGGCGGAGACCAAGATGCCGACGCCCACCTCGTTGACGGCAGATCTCCCCGCGCCGCCGGCCCCGCGCGGGGACGAGGCGTCCGCAGCGAAAGAAGCGCAGGCCGGCCCCATCCGCGAGGGCGAAATATCGCCCGGCGACCGCGTGCGTTTGCCCTCGCTGGGGATGGAGGGCGTCGTCACCGACATCGCGGGCGATGAGGCCGAGATTCAGGCCGGCGCGATTCACACGCGCGTCGAGATTGAAGATCTGGAACTGTTGGAGCGCAAATCGGCGGTCAAACCCCAGGATGGGGGCGTGAAAGTCCCGGAGCGCGCCCCGTCGCCCGGCATCCAGTTGGATCTGCGCGGGCAGGTGGTGGTGGAGGCGCTGCAAAATTTGGAGCGCTACTTGGAGCAGGCCGTGATGGCGCAATTGCCGTGGGTGCGCGTGGTGCACGGCAAGGGCACCGGCGCGCTGCGTCGCGCCGTCCGCGACTACCTGCAAGATCACCCTTCGGTGGTCGAGTACAAGGACGCTCCCCAGCGCGAGGGCGGCTTCGGCGCCACCGTCGTCGATTTGGTCTAGCGGTAGTTTCTACCTTCCGGGAAGCTGTGAGTGTGTTGTCTCAAGCAAGACTTACTGATCGCGCCGATTACTTTAGAGAGTTGGATCATTCAGTAGCTTCCCGGAAGGTTTGGAGTGAGATAGTATCTTATGATGAAGGCGCATACGGATAACGCAGCACCGATCTGGCTCCCGGCATTGGCCGGCGCTGTCGCGCTGGCCGTCTATCTAGCGACGATGGCCCCCTCCTTCACGTGGGCGCATTGGGGCGCGGATGGCGGCGACTTTGTCGCGGCGGTGTTTGGCTCGCAAGTACCTCATCCGCCGGGATTCCCGGTCTATCTGGTGCTGGCGCGGATCTGCGCAGCTGTGCTTTGGGGCGATCCGGCCTGGCGCTTGCACGTGCTCTCGGCGCTGATGGCGGCGGGCGCGGTCGCGCTGGTAGCAGCCACGCTCCGCCGCAAGGGCGTCTCGATATGGCTCGCGTTGGCCTCGGCCTGGACGTTGGCCTTCGCGCCACTCTTCTGGTCGCAGGCGCTGATCACGGAGGTCTACACGACGGCGGCCTGCTTCGTGGCGCTGGCGCTCTTCTGGCGCGAATCACCCAAAGGCGAGGGTGATCTAAATAATTTTCTCGTCGGATTGGCGGCCGGCCTCTCGATGGCGGTGCATCTGACGACGGTGCTGTTGACGCCGGTCTGGTTGCGACCCCGACGCTCTTCGGCTCCGTCCTCGGGGCCGAGTTGGCGGCGATGGGCGCTGTGGCTCGGCGGCTGCGCGCTGGGACTTTCCGCGTATGCGTGGCTGCCGTGGCTGGGGCCTGGCCCGCAGCCCTGGGGCGATCTGCACACGCCGGCGGGCTGGTGGGAATTTGTCTCGGCGCGACTCTATCACGGCTACGCTTTCGGATTGCCGCTGGCGGCGTGGCCGGAGCGCGCGCTGGCCTGGGCGGCGCTGATGGCGCGGCAGTTCACGCCGCTCGGCGCGCTGTTAGTCCTGGGGGGCTGGGATGCGCGCCGCAAGGCAGATCGGGGGGATGCACTGGCCCTGACGGGCGCGTTCGCGCTGCTTTCGCTCTACGCCATCACCTACGACACGCCCGATTCGCTGGTCTATCTCGCGCCCGCCTTCCCGATCCTGGCGCTGCTGTTGGGCGAGGGGGCGCAGCGGGCGTGGTCGGATTTGAAGATACTTCGTCGCATCCCGGCGTGGCTCGCGCTGCTCCTGCCCGCGCTGTTGCTG
>CAYXVS010000185.1:0-1935 GCA_964468735.1 uncultured Anaerolineales bacterium
AACTATAACCGGAGGTTCTAATAATGGATACCCCATCTCTATCTGAAAAAATCACCCACCGCACGGCCAAAGTCGCCGTGATCGGCCTGGGCTATGTGGGCTTGCCCTTAGCGCTGGCCCTGGCGAAGGCCAAATTCCCCACCGTCGGCGTGGAGATCAACGCGGAGCGCGTCGAGGCGATCAACGCCGGGCGCAGTTACATCGAGGACATCACCGACGACGAGCTTCAACCGCTCGTCGAGGCCGGACGCCTGCGCGCCACCACCGATTACGATGTGCTCAGCACCTGCGACGCGGTCTTCATCTGCGTGCCCACGCCCTACACCATCCAGCGCTCCCCCGATCTCAGCTACATCATCCAAGCGACCGAGGGCATCGCCCCGCGCCTGCAACCCAACCAACTGATCGTCCTCCAATCCACCACCTATCCCGGCACCACCGTCGAGGTCGTCCAGCCCATCCTGGAGGAGCAGAGCGGCCTGCGCGCCGACCCTGACTTCTACCTGGCGTTCTCGCCGGAGCGCATCGATCCCGGCAACAAACAGTGGAGCGCCTACAACACGCCCAAGGTCGTCGGCGGCCTGACGGAGGACGCCACCACCATCGCGGCGGCGCTACTGCGCCAGATGGGCGCGCCGGTGCACGAGGTGCACTCGCCCTCCGCCGCCGAGATGACGAAGCTGCTGGAGAACACCTTCCGCGCCGTCAACATCGCGCTGGTCAACGAGCTGGCCCTCCTCTCCGAGCGGATGGACATCGACTTCTGGGAGGTAGTCGCGGCGGCCAAGAGCAAGCCCTTCGGCTTTATGCCCTTCACGCCGGGGCCGGGCGTGGGCGGCCACTGCATCCCCATCGACCCCTACTATCTGCTGTGGAAAGCGCGCGAGTACGATTTCTACACGCGCTTCATCGAGCTGGCCGCCGAGACCAACGAGGCGATGCCCTACCACGTCGTCGAGCTGGTGACGCGCGGCCTCAGCGCGCAGCAGAAACCCCTCCAGGGCGCGCGGACGCTCGTCCTAGGCGTCGCTTTCAAGCCGGATATTGGCGACGCGCGCAACTCGCCCGCCCGCCGCGTCATCGAGCTGCTGATCGACCGGGGCGCGGACGTGCGCTATCACGACCCCTTCGTGCCCACGTTCCGCGTCGGCGGCAACGTCTTTCACGAGGAGCCGCTCACCTTGCAGAACGTCGATCTCACGCCGGAGGAGATCGCGGCGGCGGATGTCGTCGTCATCGTGACCGGGCATCGGGAGGTTGATTACGGCGCTGTGTTGGATCACGCCGACCTGGTCATCGATAGCTGTAACGTCACCGGCGAACGCGCTCGCCCCGAAGCTAAAGCTAAGGTGCTCCGGCTTGGAGCGCCGCACGTATGATCGATTCCCCCCAGAAGCAAGAGACAAATTGGCGTCAAATCGCTGTTAAAATCGCCATCTTTGTCTTTTTAGGCGCGCTGATGCTCACCGTCGCCCTCAACCGCGACAAACTCCAGGTCGAGCGCTTCCGCAGGCTGGGCTATCTGGGCGTCTTCCTGATGGCCGTCATCGGCAGCTCCACCATCGTGCTCCCCATCCCGCACCTGGCCTTCACCTTCACGATGGGCGCCATCCTCAACCCCTGGCTGGCCGGCTTGAGCGCGGGCTTCGGCGATGGCATCGGCGAGATCACGGGCTACATGGCCGGCTACGCGCTGGAGGATGTCGCCGATCAGACCAAGCTTTACCAACAGTTAGATCGCTGGATGCGACAGAATGGAGATTTGACCATCTTTGTGCTATCACTCTTTCCTATTCCTTTCTTTGATCTGGCCGCGATGGCCGGCGGCGCGTCCGGCTATCCCCTGTGGCGCTTTATGCTGGCGACATGGTCCGGCAAGACGATCAAGGCCATGGTCGCCGCGTGGGGCGGTTACTACGGGATCACCTGGATCGC
>CAYXVS010000185.1:2035-6169 GCA_964468735.1 uncultured Anaerolineales bacterium
GGATGCGCCGGGCGTCGAAGAAAAAGACACAGAGGATATGAACGGCGCGCTGATCATCCCCGGCCTGATCGATTCGCACATCCACCTGATGTGGTACGCGCGGAGCCTCCGCCAGCTTCAACTGCGCGGCCTCTCCCGCGCCGCGCTCCTCGCCGAGGTCGCCGCCCGCGCCGCCGACCTGCCGCCCGGCGAGTGGATCACGGGCCGGGGCTGGGATCAGAACATCTGGGCGGATGACAGCTTTCCCACCCGCGAAGAATTGGATCGCGTGGCGCCGGCGCATCCGGTGGCGCTCACGGCCAAGAGCGGCCACGCCCTGGTCGCGAACAGCGCTGCGCTACGCGCAACCGGCATCACGGACGAGACGCCCGATCCGGCGGCGGATGGCAAGCTCGGACGCGACGCGGGCGGTCGGCCCAACGGGATGTTCTTCGAGAACGCCGTCCCGCTGATTTCGCAGGCGGTCCCCGATCTGCCGCTGGCTACGCTGTGCGATGCGATGGCGGAGGCGCAGACACATCTCCTGGCGTCGGGCATCACGGGCATTCACGACGTGGACGGGGAGCCGGCCTTCGAGGCATTTCAGGCGCTCCATTTGGCGCAACGCTTGAACATCCGGGTGACGAAGTACGTGCGCCAGGAGAGCTTCGACGCCGTTTTGGGGGTGGGCCTGCGCTCCGGCTTCGGCGATGATTGGCTGCGCTTCGGCGGCCTCAAGCTCTTCGCCGATGGCGCGCTAGGCGCGCGCACCGCCGCGCTCTTCGATCCCTACGAGGGCGAGCCGGGGAACACCGGCGTGCTCACCCTGACGCGGGAGCAACTCCGCGATCTGGCCGGCCGCGCCGTCGATGCGCACATCGCGATGGCCATCCACGCCATCGGGGATCGCACCAATCGCATCGTGCTGGACGTGCTGGAGGAGGTCGCGCCCCGCGCGCCCGCCCTGCGCCACCGCATCGAGCACGTGCAGCTCATCGCGCCGGCGGATCAGCCGCGCCTGGCCCGGATGGGCGTCGTCGCCGCGATGCAGCCCATCCACGCCGCGCACGACTGGCGGATGTCCGACCGCTACTGGGGCGCGCGCAGCGCCCACGCCTACGCCTGGCGCTCGCTCTTGGATGAGGGGACGATCTTGGCCTTCGGCTCCGACGCGCCCATCGAGATCTTCGATCCCTTCGCGGGCCTCTACGCGGCCGTCACGCGCCGCGCGGAAGACGGCTCGCCCGGCCCCGAAGGATGGTATCCAGAGCAAGCGTTGACCTTAGAGGAGGCGCTGCACGCTTACACCTGGGGATCGGCCTACGCCGTCCAGATGGAAAATCGCCTGGGCCGGCTGCGACCCGGCTATCACGCCGATCTGCTCGTCTTGGATCGCGACATCTTCGCGCTTCCGCCGGAGGCGCTGCTGGAAACCCAAGTCCAACGCGCGATGGTCGGCGGCGCATGGCGATATGGCGCGTAAGAGCAGCCAAAGGAGCTTGTCATCCAAATGACCCAACCTCGTAATTGGCGGGTGCGCTTTTTCACCATCTGGGGCGGGCAGGCCTTTTCGTTAGTGGGCAGTTCCTTGGTGCGATTTGCCCTCGTCTGGTGGCTCACGGAGGAGACCGGCTCGGCGACGGTGCTGACGAGCGCCACGCTCGTCTCTTCGCTGCCGCAGATTGGGCTGGCGCCGTTCACGGGCGCGCTGGTGGATCGCTGGGATCGCCGCCGGGTGATGATCGCCTCTGACGCGATGATCGCACTCTTTACCGGGGTGCTGGCTTACCTCTTCTGGCTGGGGATCGCAGAAGTGTGGCACGTCTACCTGGTGCTTTTCCTGCGAGCGTTTGGCGATGTCTTCCAGGTCCCCGCGATGCGCGCCTCGACCTCGCTGCTGGTGCCCAAGGATCAACTGGCGCGCGTCGCCGGCCTCAACGACACCTTGCACGGTGTGGTCAACATCGTCTCGCCGCCCCTGGGCGCTCTGCTGGTGGCGACCATCAATATGCAAGGCGCCTTAGCCATCGATCTCATCACCGCGTTGCTGGCCATTGGCCCGCTGCTCTTTGTCCCCATCCCCCAGCCGCCCGTCGCCCCCGATGGCGAGCAGGGCAGCACTGTATGGCAGGAGATGGTCACCGGCTTCCGATTCGTGTGGCAGTGGCAGGGGCTGTTCTTTATGTTTCTGGTGTTAGGAGGATTGCGCTTCTTTATGGCGCCGGCTTTCTCCCTGCTGCCGTTGATGGTTACGGAGCATTTCGGGGGCGAGGCGCTGGAACTGGGGTGGATCAACTCCGCCCACGGCTTTGGGTTCGTCGCGGGCGGATTCCTGCTCGGCATCTGGGGCGGATTCAAGCGCCGAACGGCGACCGCCGTCCTGGGATTGGCCGGTCTGGGCCTTGGCTCGCTGCTCTTCGGGCTGGTGCCTGCCGACGCCTTCTGGCTGGCGATGGTCGCTATGTTCCTGCGCACGCTGATGTTGCCGATGGTGCGCGGCTCGGTGATCGCCATCTTCCAGATTCACGTCCCGCCAGATCTGCAAGGTCGCGTCTTCAACCTGCTGCTCAGCTCGCTTTCGCTGATGGCGCCGGTGGGATTGGCGCTCGGCGGGCCGCTGGCCGATGCCTATGGCGTCCCGATCATCTTCGTCATCACCGGCATCGGCTGCATGGGCATTGCCCTGATCTGGCTATTGAATCCGAGCATCATGCAGCTCGAATCGGAGGGCCATCCCAGCGCACAGACGTAAGACTGGGATAGAAATTGGAAGTTGGATTCCAATCTCCAACTTCCAAACCTACAACAACTCCTTGTGCTTCTCCTCTGCAAAGCGTCGCAGATCGCGCAGTTGCTCCGTCGGCACCTCTTGATTAGCCGTCGTCGCCTCGAGTAGCGAGTTGCCCCAGCGATCCGCCGCCGCGCGTACCTCCTCCCACAACGAGACGATCTCGCGGTAATAAAGCTCGACCTGCTCATCCAAGCCTGCGAAGTGCTCCTTGAAGCTCTGATTGGACAAATCTTGCCGGCGCCAGCGATCCTCGGCGACGACCTGCCGCTTCTGCCAATCGCGCGCGAAGGTCGTCTGCCACTCCTCCCACTGCCGCTTGAGCCGCTCCTCGGTCAGACGCTGCATCTCCGAAATCTCATTCTGACGCTTCTCCAAGCGCACCTGGAACGCATCCAAGCCCTCCAACGCCTGCTTGTTCTGGTTGTAGAGCAGGGCGTATTTCTGGGTCTGCGCCACCAAGCGCTCGACCTCTGAGTTGACCTGCTCGGCCTGCTCGGCGTACTGCTTCATCCGCTGCTCACGTTGGAAATCGGCCACCCGCAACTCCTCAATTTTGGGATCATACGCCTTGGCGATGTTGATCGCCTCCTCGACGCGGCCCGGCAGCTTACGGATGCGATCCTCCAAGCGCGTAAACTTTGCCGCGATCTCCTCATCGGCCTTGCGCAGGGAGTTCAACTCGCCCTCCATCGCCGCGATGCGGCGAGCGTCCGCGCGGCGCTGCTCTTCAAGATAGACCATCGGCTGCAAGCGATCCTCGGTGCGCTTCGTGAGATCCGAAAGCTCGTTGGAGATCTGCTGGATCTGCGCCTGGAGCCGCTGCTCGCCCGCCTCACGCGCCTGCAACGCCTCATCGTAGCGCAGCATCGGGCGCATCTTGCGCTCCAAATCCCCCATCTGCTCGCTGATGGCGCTAATCTCCACCTGGCGCATTTGCTCATTTTCAATTTGTTGACGGCGGATCTTCTCCTTGAAATCCTCGATATTACCACTCAAGTCACGGCGCGTCTTCTCGATCATCTCTGGATAATCTTGGGTGCGGTT
This sequence comes from uncultured Anaerolineales bacterium, assembly GCA_964468735.1. Classification (GTDB taxonomy): domain Bacteria; phylum Chloroflexota; class Anaerolineae; order B4-G1; family SLSP01; genus JAAAOZ01. The sequence continues at coordinate 5,850 of CAYXVS010000185.1, forward strand.
CAGTTCCGTGCGTAGCGCTGCGATGTCCTGACGCAGGCCCTCCATCTCCACCGATTGGGATTCTATGACCTGTGATTGCTGCTCCAGCCGTTCCTGGAGCGCCAGAACCTCTTTCTTATCCCGTTTGCGTTCCTCATCCAGCCAGCGAATCATCTGCTCAAGTTGCGTGATTTCCATTCTTTTCCTCCTCTACAAATTAGACGTAGGGCGGATGGGTAATCCGCCTGGTCGGAATCCTATCCCATAGCCATGGGCCTCAGGAGGGCCACAGGTCCAACCTACATTTGTAATCGTTTAGTCTTGTGAGGTGCAACGCACTT
>CAYXVS010000186.1:0-4154 GCA_964468735.1 uncultured Anaerolineales bacterium
AACGAGGCGGCGGCCTACCCCGTGCTGCTCATCCCCACCGGCGGCCTCTTCGGCCTGGCGGATGTGGCGTCCGTCCGGGATCGGCTCGCGGCCTACGTCGAGCAGGGCGGCGCACTGATCGTCGCGGCGCAGCAGCACAGCGCCGACCTGGCCGCGCTGCCGGGCGATTTGGCCGGGCTGGGCTGGCGCGACGATCCCGGCGGCTACCACGCCGCCGCCCTCATCGCCGAGGCGCATCCGGCCTTGGCCGGCTTCACCCGCCCCACGATGACGCTCTTCTTGGATGGCGCGCTTCAGCCCCCGGCCTCGCCCGATGATGTTACTTCGCTGCTCGTCCGCGAGAAGCAGGGCGGGGACGCCGCGACTTTGGCAACCCACGGCGCGGGCCACGTCATCGCCACGGCGCTCACCTCAGATTGGGGCCAGACGCAGGCGCAGATCGGCCCCGATGATCGCGAACTCTGGCGCGGGCTGCTCAATTGGGGCGCGCTGCGCACCCACCAGCTCGCGGCAGCTACCTTCGCGCCCGGCGACGAGGTGTACCTCCCGCTGCGGGTGCAGAACACCACCGAGCACGCGATCAGCCACCTGCGCCTCACGCTCCGCGCGCCGGACGGGAGCATGGCAGATTCGTACATCGCCGACACCGTCGGCACAACCATGCCGCTGCCGCTGAATCTGCCGCCGGGCGCGACGATCACCGTCCCCTTCACCACGACCGCCAGCACGCCCGTGGGCCTCTGGCGCGTGGACTACGCGCTGATGAGTGCCGATGATCCTGATCTCGGCGTCGCGCTCCAGCCGCCAGCTATCGGCGGGGCCTTCGTCGTTGCCGATCCTCCCCCGCACTTGGCGGAAGATCGCGCTTGGGATTTTTGGATCACCACGGCGGACAATAAATCGACCTGGGCGCGGGGCGACGTCGGCGCTTTCACGCTTCATCTATACAACCGTACCGATCAAACCAGCGGCGACGTCGAGATCCGCTACGACTTCCCGCGCCACGCCGACGAGACGCTGACGCTTGATATTGGAAATGTCCCGGCGCAGGCAGAAATCACCCGCGTCGTCGACCGCGCGCTCCACACCGACGATCATCTCGTCGCCGCACTCTACGAGGATGGCGCGTGGCAGGGCTTCGACACCGCCGCCCTCCGCACCGTCGCGCCCGCCGCCCGGCTCGAGGTCGAGCCGGCGAGCGCGGCTTACTTCGACGGCGCATCCGATGCGCCGTCGGCGACCATCATCCTGACCGACGTCGCGGGCGCGGACTACGCAGCCACGCTGCACCTGGAGACGATAGCTCCCGACGGCGCGGTCGTGCATAACGAGGAGCGCCCCGTCGCGTTGTCCGCGGACAGCGCCATCGCCGAGGAGTACGCGCCGATGTGGCCCTCTACGCCGACGTATGGCCTCTATAAGATTCGTGCTGAGCTGCGCGATCCCGACGGTCACGTCGTCGGCTACGGCGACGCCGCCTTCGACGCGCCCGCGCCCGATGTGAAGGTCGAGATCCAGCACGCCGCGCCCTATCACCTGGCCGAGAACAACACCGTGGACTTCATCCTCACCAATGACAACGCCACAGCGGTCGATGACGGCAGCTTCCACGCCGCCCTCACCGCCCCCGACGGCGCGCGCCTCTGGGAGACCACCGAGGCCTTCACGCTGGCGGGCAATGATCGACTCACGCTCACCTACAATCTGCCGCTCAGCGACGCGCTGGGCATCCATCACCTCACCTATACGACGCGCCAACGCGGCGCGGTGATCTTCCGCGATCAGAGCGAGGTGGCCGCCGCCTACGCCGTCTCGTACCAGACCGACGCCGCGAGCGGCTCCCGCTACGCGCCCGGCGAGACGATGGGCGTCACGATAACCGTGGAGAACATCGGCGAGGTCGAAACGCCGCTGACCGCGACCCTCACAGCGCCGGACGCCGGGTTCGTGCAGAGCACGCCCCTCACGCCCGCCGTCGGCGCTGCCCGCGCCGTGACGGCCAACATCACGCTGCCGCCAACGCTCACGCACGGCGCCTACCCGCTGACCGTCACCTTGATGACCGATCACGGCGCATCGTCCGCGCATCGCTCCCACTACCTGGCGCTTCCTACGAACCTGCGCGTCAGCCTAACACAGCGCCGCTATCGCTTAGACGAAACCCTGCCGTTGCAGGTGGTCAACTTAGGCGCGGGGAGCACCGGCTACGTCGGGCTGGCGACGCTCCGAGATCAAGCCGGCACGCTGGTGCTTTCGCAAAACCTCAGCGATACGATTGGCAACAGCGCCACGGTAACGCACGCCTTAGCCCTCCCCGCCGATCTGAAATCCGGCCTCTATACTCTGGAGGCCACTGTCAATGCCGACAGCCCAGAGCAACAGGTCACGCTGCGGCGCATCATCGCCGTGGAGGGCGTCACGTCGGAGCTGGACGCCCACACAGCGCAGCAGGTCTACGCCGAGCCTGGCACCATCTCGGCGACGGCCTGGCTGACCAACACCGGCAACTTCACCTTGACGAACGGCACGCTCACGCTCAAGGCGCAATCGATGTTGGGCGAAGGCCCAACGGCGGGCAGCGTGCAGGCTCCCGATGGGCGACGCCTGCCCGGCGCTCGCGTGACGATTGACGGCGAGCAGAGCTTCTGGACCAACATCGACGGTGAATTCCGCTTCGTGGAGATCGAGCGCGGCGATCACACCTTCCAGGTCGAGCGCTGGGGCTACGAGCCGTACTCCGCCACCCACCCCGTCGCCGGGCCGCACAAGCCCATCACCCTGACGCTCACCCCGCGCTTTAGCGCTGATCTCGGCGGCGCCGTGCGCGTCAGCGGCGGCCTCACCATCGTCGTCGGCGCGGAGGTCTCGCTGCACGCCAGCGACGTGCCAACCGCCGAGATCCAACCCGCCCACCAGCGCACCGGCGGCGACGGCGGCTATCGCTTCGCGCACCTGGCGCCGGGGAGCTACACAATCACCGTCACCGCGCCCGGCTTCGAGACGCTCACCACGACAATGGGAATCAGCGCGGACGCCAACACCCGCAACTTCACGCTCACCCGCCAAGCGACGGCGTGGCACGACGATCCGTTCCTCCAGGTGCGCGCGGATCACATTACAACACAACGCCCGATGCCGATCATGCAAGCCAACGCCTCCGGGCGCGCGCCGGGCCTGGCGGCCCCACGGCCAAGTCCCGCCGCTATCACATTGCGCGACGAGGTCACCGAGGATATCACCACCAACACCACGTGGGGTGAATTGAACAGCCCCTATACCCTCACCGCCGATATCATTGTCAGCCCCAGCGTCACCCTGACCATCGAGCCGGGCGTCATCATTCGGGGACAATCCGGCACAGAATTACAAGTTCAGGGGCACCTCGCAGCCATCGGAACGCCGACCCAAACCATCACCTTCACCTCTAAAAACGATACCGGCGCTGGCGAATGGGTGGGCCTCAAGTTTGTGGGAGGAACCGGTGAGCTGCGCCATACGAACCTGCGGCACGCAGGACAAGGCGCCGTGGGTATTCCGCAGGGTCTCTTGATCGACAACAGCCCAGGCGTCACCATCAACAACAGCGAAATCCTGAGCAACGCCTCCAACGGCGTCGAAATCTACAATAGCAAGGTCGTCTTCAGTAACACTCTATTCGCCGGGCATCAAACTACAAATCGAAATGTAATCGACGCCATAGGGACAAACACCATCACCGTGCTCACCTCCATATTCGAAAACAACCTCAGTGAGTGTGGCCTTGAAGCTCAAGGTATCGTCACCGTTCAACACACAACATTCCAAAACACTACCGGCCCCGGCCTATGCTTAGGGGCTGATAATTGGGCGCATGCTTCGGCACTCACCTTTATCAGCGATACCGCGCTCATCCAAGCGGGCACGATTTCTCAAGCGATGCGTCTCCCGGTCGCCTGGGGCGCCGAGTTCTATGAATTAGAGGGTGAGGTAGCCATAGGGAGCAGCGTTCCCTTGACCATCCATAAGGGTATTGAGCTACGAGGAAATAGCGGCGCCTCCCTCCTAATCAAAGGGCATCTAACAGCGCACGGAACGCCCAGCCAGCCCATCACTTTCACCTCAATGACCCCAGGCATCCAGCAATGGGAGGGGATCAAATTCGATGGCGGCAGCGG
>CAYXVS010000186.1:4254-6136 GCA_964468735.1 uncultured Anaerolineales bacterium
ATCCCAACGAGGGGTTGATCGAGGAAGCCCAGGGGCATGGCGGGCGCATCTATCCGCTGGGCAGCCGCTCGGTCGCGCTGACGCCCGGCGCGGCAACGCAGGTCACGACGGAGACCACCGACATCTCGCTGGCGGGCGGCTACTACCTGTTGAGCGAACTGCGCAACGCGCACGGGCAGGTCATCGCCCAATCGCGCACGCCCTTCTTCCTCAGCGACTCGCCCTTAGCGCTCACGCTCAACGCCGACGCGCCAGCCTATCGCCCCGGCGAGACGATCACCATCACGGGCGAGGTCCACAACACGGGAGACACGGAGATCAATCAAACATTGTTCCTCAAGAAGAACGGCGACGACATCAGCTCGGAGCCGGTCATTTTGGGGCCAGGCGGAACTCACCCCTACCAAGCGACGACGACCGCGCCCCAGGTCGGCGACATCGTGACGCTCACGGGCGAGATCAGCGGTACGCGCGTGGTCGCCCGCTTCGACATCGTCACGCCGACGGTGGCGGCGACGTTGGACGCGCCGCAGCAAGCACTGCCGCATCCCTTCATTGCGCAGGCGACGCTGGCGAACAACACGGCGGCGCCGGCGGATCTTCACGTCGATTTCCACGGCGCACGCTTCACGCCAACGGTCGCGCCCGGCGCGCTGACGATTCTCACCCGCACGCTCCAACTGACCCAGACGACCGATCTGCGCCTCCTCATCACCGGCGACTTTACCGATACCCTCACCCAGACGGTCGCGGTCAGCGCCGCGCCGACCCTTACGCTCCGCGCCGCCGATCCGCAGCGCGAGGGCGATGTCATCCTCCCCTACGATCTCGACAATCCCGGCGCCGTCGATCTCGTCGCCGAGGTGATCTTCAATCTGGCCGACGCGGTTCCCTTCAGCAGACGTCCCCAGCGCGCCCCACAACTATTCGGATCGGATCGGCCCGCCGCGCGCGCCCAAGGCATCGCCTGGCTAACGCCGCACGCCCTCAACGCCAACGGCGCTCAGATCCGCCGCACCTACCTCCTGCCCGGCGGGGATAGCTTAGATGACACCCTGATCGTCAGCCTCACGCGCGGCCTCCGGCCCCTCACGATGACGCTGCGACTCAACTCCTCGGACAATCCCGGCCTCTTCGATCACAGCCACAGCAATATATGGCAGCGGGCGCGGGGGCGCACGCTCACGGTGCAGGGCGAGAACGACCTCAAGCTGACGGCCTCCGGCGCGCCGACGGTCACCGCCGTCATCACCAACGTGGGCTGGAACGCGATCAGCGGCACGTTGGTCGCGCAAGGGCAGCGCGCGGGCCTGCCTTTCGCCCGCGAGACACACACGCTTCATCTGGACAAAGGCGTTAGCGACACCCTCACACTCCCGCTGGATGCGCTGCACTTGGCCGCCGGGCCGTACACCGTCGCCGTGACCTTCTGGTCAGAGGACGGCGCGCTGTTGGCCCAGCGCGAGCTGACCGGCAGTATCGACCCGCCCGATCTGGCGCTCACCCACATCCCCGCGACGACGAGCTTCCCCGCCGGGGAAACAATCCCGCTCACCTTCACCGTCCACAATCGCGGCGGCGCGCCGGAGTTGGCGGATTTCCACGTCGCGTGGGATGCACTCTTGGATCAACGCCGGCGCCGCTGGCTGCCGGCCGGCGCCACGGCGGACTTCACGCTGCCCGTCCACGTCCCCTTCGATATGCCGAGCTTGGCCCTGCCCAGCATCACCACCTTCGGCAGCGTGGATGAGGTCATCGAGCAGGGCGCGCGCATCTGGCGCGTGGCGGGCCTCAGCATCACCGTCGCATCCGGCGCCGACCGCGCCGCCTATCGTCCCGGCGATCCGGCCACACTTTGGTTGACGATCACCAGCGCGCTCGA
>CAYXVS010000187.1:0-6079 GCA_964468735.1 uncultured Anaerolineales bacterium
CGTAATGAACTAGATACGAAATTTGATTGGTAAGTGTGCAGGTTCTTCAGGAATTCGCCGGGTGCAATTGCCAAGCGCTATTGCGCCCCCCTCCCGCAACCTAGTAACGACGTAAAAAAGGTCTGTGATCCCCACAAACGCACACATCTGCGCTGCTTTTAGGGGGTATCTGGGGAGTTGTCCGGCAAAATCCAAAAGACCCAGTGTGCAAAGTGGATACAATATAATTACGCAATACGTTTTACGGAATACCCTACTCGCTAAAAGTTTCTTTAGTTCAGATGAGGTGATAACCTAATGACTTTTTCAATTTTCCTTCTCTTGATCACGGTCGTTGTCGCATTGGTTCTCTTTGCGATGGAAATCATCCCCACCGATGTGACGGCGCTGGGCTTGCTGCTCTTTCTCACCATCACGGGCCTGCTGCCCGCCGAGAAGGCCTTCGCCGGCTTCGGGAGCGATGCCGTCATCATGATCTTGGGCATCTTGGTGATGGTGGAGGCCCTGATCCGCACGGGCGTGACCGACTTCGCCGGGCGCATGATCCTTCGCCAGACCGACACCAGCCCGAACAAGATTTTCCTCGTCATGATGGTCTCCGCGTCGGTGATGGCGGCTTTTATCAGCAACACCGCCGCGACCGCCTTCTTCCTCCCCATCGTCATCGGGCTGGCTTATCAGGCGGATCTCAGCCCGGGCAAATTCCTGATGCCCCTGGCCTTTGCCTCGGTGCTCGCCGGCTCCGTCACCCTGATCAGCACCTCCACCAACATCCTGACCAGCAGTATGCTGACGAAGTACGATATGGCGCCGATGGGGATGTTTGAACTCACGCTGGCGGGATTGCCCATCACCGTCGTGGGGATCGGCTATATGTTTCTCTTTGGCCGTCACCTGGTGCCGGACCGCATTCCGGCTGAAGATTCCACAACCCTCAGTGTGCATTTGTATATGGCCGAGATTCTGATCCTGCCGGGATCACCTCTGGATGGCAAGACGCTGAGCGAAGCCGCGCTGGGCCGCGATCTCGATTTGAAGGTGCTGAAGGTCATCTGCGAGGATAAGGTCCATTACTCTCCCCAGGCTGATACCCGCCTGGAGGAGGGGGCGATCCTGTTAGTCGAGGGGGAGCGTGAGAAGGTCTTGCAGGTCAAGGAAATGCCGGGCCTCGACATCCGGGCCGATGTTGAACTATCTGATCCTGATCGGCGCCCCGAAGATGTCGAGTTGGCGGAAGTAATTCTTCCGCCCGGCTCCCCGCTGATTGGGCGGACTTTGAAGGGCCTTCGCTTTCGGGAAAGATACCACTTGCAAATCCTGGCGATTAATCGTCATAGTCAAACACTCAGAAATAAGATGAGCCATATCCGCTTATCCGCCGGTGACGTATTGGTGGTACAAGGTGATCGCGCCCAGATCGTCTCCTCGGAGCATCGAGGCGCCTTCCGTATCCTGAGCGAGATTGAGAAGCGACAACCAAATGAGAAACGGGCGCCGATGGCGATTGGCATCTTCGTCGGCTCGCTGGCGATTGCGACGTTGGGCCTGGTTTCGCTCCCCGTCGCGACGCTCTTGGGCGCGCTGCTGGTCTTCGTCACGCGCTGCATCACGCCGGAGGAGGCCTACAGTCGGATCAATTGGCGGGTGCTGATCCTCATCGCCTCGATGCTGGGCCTCGGCGAGGCGATGGAAGCGACCGGCACCGCGCAATATATCGCGGGATTGGTGGCGCAGTTTGCCGGCCAAGCCTCTCCCATCGTGCTGCTCTCTGGCTTCTTCTTCCTGACGGTGTTGCTCACCCAGCCGATGGGCGATCAGGCCGCGACGGTCGTGGTGCTGCCGGTCGCCATTCGGACTGCCCTGCAACTGGGGCTAAACCCCCGCAGCTTCGCGATGATGATCGCCCTGACCGCCGGCTGCTCCCTGCTGACGCCCCTCGAACCGGCGTGTTTGCTCGTCTACGGCCCCGGCCACTATCGATTTTTGGATTATGTCAAGGTGGGCTTCGTCCCCGCCGTGTTGGTCTACATCATTTCCATCCTGATGGTGCCGCTGCTGTGGCCGCTCGGAGCGCTGCCGTAACGTTTCTTAAAATATAATGGCCTTCCCGGAAGCTAAAACTCATTCAATTCCCCTTTTGTGGCTTCCGGGAAGGTAGCGCACCTCAACTAAATTTTCCCCCTTGACAGCGGGATCGCGCGGCCTTGGCCCGTTGATGGCGGTGTGGCTTTGCGAGCTGCAGGATGGGCCGGCCTGACGAGCATCGGCTTCGCCGCCACCTTCGGGATCACGACCTTGAGTATGGTGCGGGCCGCGCCCTTCCATCGCAGCGATTTGGTGCTCTTCGCCGCGCCGCTGGGCCTGCTCCAGGCATTTCTCACCTACCTCTACGTCCGAGGCCGAGGCGCGCAAGCGACGCGCTGGCTCACGCTCATCTCCATCTGGGTGCTCAACGGCGCGCCGATCCTGCTGGCGCATCGCGTGTGGCAGCCGTGGTTAGCCGCGCGCGGGCGCACCTCGCCGTTGGCGCCGCTCTTGGTCATCGTGACGATCTTGGCGTGGGCCGGCCCCCTCGCCGGCCTGCTGGGCCGACCCGTCCGGCGCGCGCTCCACCGCGGATAGACGCATCGGTTGTGGAAAGTCAACGGCCCCGCCCCTCAACTTCGAGGGCGGGGCCGTTTTGCGGTTGGGTATACAGTGCATCTACTAGGTTGCTAGTTTGCTACTCAATGGGCACCGCGGATAGTAAATCGATCTCGGCTTGAATCTTATCCCACGGTACAAAGATGTACGCGGCCTCTGCTTCCTGAATTAGCCCAGCTTTCTTCAATATCTGTACATCCCGATAGACGTGTTGATACTTTCGGGCCAGCATTTGGCTGAGCGCCTGGATACTTGTCTTGCCCTGAGCGCGCAGGGTGTAAAGGATATTCAATCGGCCAGGAGAGAGAATTTGGAGAAATGTCTTGAGGTCGATGAAGTACAGGTGCTCCTCCGCTTCGGTCAGCGTTCCTTGCTCGGCCTGATGCCACGCTGAGATGAATTCCCGGTTGACCTGATCTTCGGTAGCCAGGCCTATTTTAATTCGGTCCTTGTTTTGATTCATCATTACCTCACCTCCTAAATCGGTCAATATCTCTCTGAAAATCCGCCACCAGGGTTTCGACAGTAGTAAACGTGTAGGCTTCTTCTTTCCCCCGAATGTGTTTATGATCACCCTTTCCTGTTTCATTGTCATATCGGACAAGGCAGTTGCCTGCGGCATCGCCATAGTAGAGACGATATTTGAGACCATGAGGTCGTTCAGTTGTGGGAGTAGGAACACGCCAGATGACCATTTCCCGGATGGCACCATCAGGATAGACTAGTTTCGATCTGTGTAGCAACTGAGCTTTAGGCATCGTATCTCATATCTCGCTGCAAACCTTGCTCATTGAAACACCGGCAATTATGTCATTTCGCCTTCGGTATGGATCTTCTCTTGTATGATAATGCCAATCTACGATTTTTACAAGGTTATCATCATAAAATAACGGCCTTCAGAAGGTGAGTTTACAGACAGTGTTTGAAAGCCCCGCCCTCAATGTGAGGAGCGGGGCCGCTCTTATTCACCAACTATTAAGGCTGTGCGACGGGTAAATTCGAAGTGTGGTTCTGGTATTCCTTCCGCGCGCCGGGTTATAGGATAATATGGATGAGTGATGTAGAGCAGTTGTAGTTCGTGAATGTCCCCTGGACTCCCTAAATTATCCGGTGGAATTTTGACTTCTGCTGGGATGACTTGGCGTTCGTCATCTTCAATGTAACCGAAGAAGGCTGGGGATTTACCTGCGCTTAAGGGTATTTGTCGCTTATCCAACCAGACGATCAGGGCGTAGGGATGGGCGGGAAGAGAATTGTTGCCTAAATGGATGGCGTAGCTGACGGTTTCATCGCTGGTGACCGTGGCGCTGAACCACGGCTGGCGGTGATCGCTCGCATCCTGGTTCAAATGGGGGCCGCCTACGTTGTCATCTGGATCTAATTCAAACGTGTTAGGCACTTCTTCGTAAACAATGTCAGGAGTGACGTCGTCCCCGATGACAATATCTGTTATATGGACTGTTTCGAGTCCCCTATAGTAAGCGTCAGCATCGCTCATCTCTATTTCTTGGAAGAGGACCAGAAAGAGTTGGCGCCTGCCGGCTTGATTAGGGATTGAGAAACTGAAGTCCAACTCCATGGGGGCATAAGGCTCTGCTTCGATTCTATAGACAGGAAGGGATGTGTGGGTCACGGTTAAGGGGATTTGCTCGTAGTCCATCAAAACCGCTAACGTATAAACCTCACGCTTTTCTGAATCGCTGCGTATTCCCAGTGTTGCCTCTACTTCTATGGATGATGCTTCATCATGAAAAGGGAAGTACGTGGTCTGCTCCTCTCGACTGTATTCACCTGAATGTACCTCCAGATCTAGGGCAAGACCTATGAACGATTGTTCTTCTATTTGTCCTGATGTCAGATTGAGTTGGTGAAGCACCGGCAAAATCCTTGATGGGTAGAAGTATCTTAGGGCAACGATCCCAATTACCAATACGAGTAGGAGGGTTAAGATGCCTCCTACAGCTATCAGCATCCGGCGATTGGTTTTTAAACGGTGCAAGATCATGGATGGTTTGTCTCCTTTCGTTGGATACAAGTTCCCGCTGACTCTTCAGGAATCCATCAGCCCTATCTTCTGAGCTTTGGCGCCAGCGCAACCCCTTTGAGATCAGAAAGCAGCGGTGTTACCTCCCTTGTTTCGGTATCGTAGCGGAAAAGCGTCCCGCCCTGGTCAGGCACATTCGGCCCGGAAGGCGTGGCGGTAAAGTAGAGGTGCGCCCCCCGCCACCCGACCGGCTTGAATTTGACAACGGCGAGAGGGAGGTCCTGGGGATTGATGACCGGCATCACAGCGGCGCGCAGCGACTCGTGCAGTTGCCAACAGGTTTCCGCCGCGATATCGCAGATCAGCAGGGGTCCGCTTTCCGCGACGCCACATCCCAAGGCGACTAGATGACCCATCCCCAGGCCGGCTCCCAACCCGCACCCACCCTCGAACGCGAGCAACCGATGGCTTTCCCCCTGGGCCAAGCGATACAGGCCCGCTCGTTCTTCCCAACCACCTTGGCCGGTGGATAGAAGATAGAGCAGTTCAGTATCGTTCGGCGGCGATAGTTGCTCGGTAACACGCTGGTAGGGGATAGCGAAGGGGAAAGCGGTCGCGCCGGGGATGCGCGCCACGGTTGTCACATCGCCCTGACGGGCATCCACCTGTCGGATGGCAATCTCGCGAGGCTCGAAGTGCAGATAACGCACCTGCCCTTCCGCTGTCGATTGCACCGGACCGGACAGGGCCGCAGCAGATCGCTCTTCGGTGAGAAGCGTCTCCGGTGGCGCCGCAGGATCCAAAGGTAGCGTGGTGAGACCCCACGCCGTGCTGTCGGCCTCGTCGATCTCGGTTGCGCTGATGACGTACAATTCGGTGCTGTCGGTTGACCACGCCAAGCCACCCGCAATAAAGATGGGAGATTCGCTGAGGTATGTGGTCGAGCTTGTGTCTAACTCCACGACGGTGACGTTAGCCCAGCGCCAGGGCGCTTCATTCTCCTCGATATAGGTCAGGTAGGCCACTCGCTCCCCGTTCGGCGCCCATACCAGGGAGCCGGGCACGGGACGACCGGCGTCGGGCGTCTCGGACGTCAACGTGATGAGTTGGCGTTCCTGAGCCAGGGCGCTGTCGTAATGCCAGAGACCGTCGGCGCGGAAGAAGACCACGTCCACCTCCGGCGTCCCCGGCGCGGCGCTCAAAGTGACAGATACAGATTCCTGCTCCCACCACAACAGCGTGGGCGGAGGCGTGGGGCTGGGCGTCGCGGTAGGCTGGGACGTGGGCGTCGATGTTGGGGTGGAGGCAGGTACTTCCTCTGCGATGAGCGGGGGCGTTATCGTCGGTGCGGTTGGCGTCAAGCTCGATGGGGCCTCTGTTGCTTGACAAGAAGTCCCCCAAAACAGCAAGAGGCAGATGAATAGAACGGCTCTCTTTGACATTGGCTCCTCC
>CAYXVS010000188.1:0-6062 GCA_964468735.1 uncultured Anaerolineales bacterium
AGGTTCCAAGCGGCTAAGTATGCCAGCGGACCTTGTGGCCCAAATATCTGGCCTTATGACAAGGTCATTCTAACCTTCGCAAGGGTGCCCGCGAACTATCGACAAACCTGCACGCGCACCTCATCCACATAGAGCGCGGCGGTGTCATCATCGCCGTCGTTCTTCACGCCCAGGTAGAGCTTGACCTCCTGCCCGGCGAACGCCGTCAGATCCAAGGCGCACGCTTCCCACGTCCGCACATCTGAGGTGGCCGTGGAGAGCGTATGAACACTTCCCGCCGCATCCAACAGGCTCACGTAGTGGATGTCGTCCGCATCCGAAGCCTCGTTGACGGGATAGGCCATATAGTCCAAGGTGATCGCGGCAGCGTCCGCCGGGAGGGCCACGCGATGGGCGATAGAGGAGTAGGCCGCCGCGCCCGGCTCGCCCAGCGGGATGCCCACGCGCGCGGCCCAATCGCCCGCGTAGACCACGTCGTTGACGCGCTGCGCTAAGGCGTTGTACTCCCACGTATTCGCCGTCTCGAAGCCGGAGTCTAACACCACCTCGCAGGTCGCCGGCGCGGATAGGATGTTGCGTCCCACCAGCGGGAGATAGACAGATGTACGAGAGACCTGCGACTCGAAGGTAAAGGTAGCGGTGGGACTCCACGGCCCGACGTTCCCCGCCGCATCGACGGCCCGCACGCGCCACCTGTGCTCGCCCGGCGTCACGTCGACGGCGTAGAAGGTATCCTCCGTCTGATAACGGTCGCCGTCCAGTTCCAGCTCATAGCGCAGCGGCGCGCCCTCATCCGCCAGCGACTCCCAGACTAAGATCGCCGTCGCGAGCGAGAGGGTCTGCCGGTCAAGGGGAGCGCGCAAGGTCGGCGTCAGCGGCGCGGTGACATCGTAGAAGAAGCTCACCTCCGCCGGCGAAGGGTCAGGCTGGGCGCCGACGGCCCGCGCGCGCAGCAGATAGGCGCCCTCTGTGAAGAGCGCTGGCGAGGGCAGCGCGTAGCTCCAGGTGAAGGCGCCGGTGGCTGTGAGCCACGTCGGCGCGCCCCACGCCGCGCCATTCCAGCCAGCGCCATCGATAGCGCGGACCACCTGCACCTCCACGCGCTCTAATTCCGCCCCAGAGGCTGATCCCGCAAACGGCGGCACGACGTTGACGTAAGCGCCATCCTGCGGCGACGCGATCTGCGTATCTAAGAGCGCGCAATCGTCCAAGAAGTCCATCACGCGGGCCATCACCTCCGGGCGGGAGACGGCGCGCACCGTCTCGAAGGGAAAGCCCCACACCATCGTGCGCCGACATCCCGCCGCGTACTGGATCGCCGCCGCGCCGCCGGCGCCTTCCACATAGGCGTAGCGCAGCGCGACGTTAGCGCCATCCATCGCTCCCAACACGTCCGGGAAATCGGCGTCGTACTCGCCCGCCGCATCGAAGGCGATGGTCTCCAGCCCCTCGAACGCCCCGCCCATCTCCGGCATGACGGTGTAGGAGTCCGCATCATCCGCGAGATACACGGTGTGCAGCACCGTGCGCAGGAAATCGGTATCGCGCTCCATCGCCTCCAGATCCCACGCCAGCTCCGCGCCGCTGATGAAGAGCGCGCCGTCGCCTTCAACGAAGGCCCGCAGCGCCGCGCGCTCGACATCGGAGAGCGTCCCGTCCTCGTCTATCGACTCCTCGCCCAAGATCCAGTCCACCATCGTGTAGGCGCCCAAATCGACCAGGCCATCGGCCACGGCCTCGTTGCTGGCGCTATCCCACGCATAGCGCGCGGGCACCGCCTCGCCGTGATGCACGACGTAAGCGCGGCTGTTCATCTGGTCGAGCCACATCCGCAGGTTTTCGCCCTGGACGGGGTCATCCTCCTCCACCAGGCCGTAATTGTTCAGCTTATCGAAGCCGCTGACGATGAGCAAGTTGGGTGCGCCCACCCGCACGCCCAGCACCTCGGTGGGGAACGATTCGCCGCCGGCGTTGGTGGCCGTCACGCGGAGATAGAGCGTCTCCCCCGGCGCGAGGCCGGTCAACGTGTGCGAGGTCGTCGTCAACACAACAGGCTCCTGCCAGGCAAAGCCATCGCGGCTGATGGCCAGCCGATAGCCGGCAGCCGCCGCCCCGCGCAGGCCAATCGCATCGGTCTCCGGCGGCAGCCAGGAGACACGCACGGCTCCGCCGCCCACATTCTCGGCGCGCAGATGCGTGGGCGGCTCCGGCAACTCGACGAGATCGACGCCATCGCGGGCCTCGAAGTAGCGCACGACGCCCTGATAGACCGCGCGCGCCGCCAACTGATTGAAGCGCGGGTCCTTGAGCGCAGCAGCATCCTCCGGGTGATCGTGAAACGCGATCTCCAACAGCACACCCGGCATCCGCGCGGTGGGGTCCTCATCCCAGAGCATGCGCAACTCGCCCAAGTTGCGCTGCTTCTTGCCGCGGTCGATCCAATCCGCCTCCCATCCGGCGCGAATATCGTGGATCAACTCGTCGTGCACCGCCTGTTGCAGCAGATCGCTGTTCGCCGTGCGGGGGTAGGTCGCGCCATCGTGGATGTAGGACTCGGCGCCGCGCGACGTGCCGTTCCAGCCGTTGGTGTGCCAGGAGATGAAGAGCGCATCCTCGCCGCTGCCCCGATGATGCCAGCGGGCGAACATCGGGCGCGAGACGATAATGTTGAAGTAGGAGAAGTCCGCCGGATCGAGGCCCATCCATTGGCTGAAGTAGAAGGTATCGACCTCCCACCAGGGGCGATGCGGCGGCGCGGGCGGCGTGGTATCGACTTGCGTGAGCCGTTGCAGGCCCGCGAAGCTATCGAAGGCGCCGCTGCCCACACGCAGCGCGTCGGCAGTGACCAGCGCGCCGCTGATCACCGAGTGGTTGTCCAAGGTGACGGTCAGGCCATCGGTGATGGGAAATGTGCCGAGATAGCGCCACGTCGGTTGATAAAGCCGCTGATCCAACCAGCGTTCAGCGACGCCGCCCGCGTGATGCACGCGGTAATGCGCGTCGGGCGCGTGAGCGGCGCTGGGATGCACCCACGCGTAGAGCGCGTAAGCGCCGCGCTGCGGGATGGTCAGCGTCCAGGTGGCCGTCATCGTGGCTGCGCCCGTCACCGTGCGCGTTGTGCGCGCGATGCCCCCGGCGTAGCCCGGCGCATCGGCGATCTCCCATCCGTCGGCGTCGTCCTCCACGATCACGCGGTCGGTGTTCCAATCGCGCTCCCGCACGGGGATCACGGTAGCGCCGGCCTGCTCCAAATAGGGGATGAGGAATTGCCCAACCGCCTCGGCGTTGTTGTGATCCTCAATGAAACCTTGATAAACGATGCGCTGCGTGCGCCACGCCCAACTATTCCACCACCAACCGTGCCCGGCGCTGATGTAGACCGTCTTGCCGGCCAGCCCTTGGGGAAAATCGGTCGGGCGCGCGGGGGCGGGCGGCAGCGGCTGCGACCAGACATCCGCCGGCGAGGCGGGGGCCATCGCGGGCAGGAAATCCGAAAGCGCGCGACACCGGCCCTGCGTCGCATCCCACGCGCGGACGTGCAAGACCGTCCATTCCAACGGCGTCAGTGCGCGCGCCACCGCCGCCTCGACGCGCTCGGCGCCCATCCCCGCGTCGGCGCGGAGCGTCGCCGCCGAAACCTCCAGGCAGACCGTCACCTCCCCACCCTCGACGGCGAGGGCGTGAATCGGCCAGGGGATCTGCGCCTCCTCCGCCGCCAACAACTCCCGCACGCGCACACGCGCCTCGGGCGGCGGCGGGGCCGCGCCCAGCAAGACCACCATCCCCACGACAATCACCAACCAACCTACGATGCGCCATCCTAAGCCTAGTCGATTCATATCCCTTTGCCCTCACTTCAAATTCGATGTGTATACTTCCCCTATTATACCAGAGTATCGTTATGAATTGCGAAGTCAGATCGCGCATCGCACTCCCACAATTTTTAAGAGAAAAAATCTCATTGACATAGATTATATAATATGATAAACTATAAACAGTTACCTAATATGAGATTATTTCTCGAATACAACCGTAGAGGTGTATAATGTTAATTCGTTTCCATGTCAGTAACTTCCTATCTTTCAATGAAGAAATCGAACTATCCCTGATTCCAGGGCGCGTGCGGCAACATCCTGACCATATTGTAGCATCCCAAGCTGGATGTGGCTTAGATATTTTACGAGCCGCACTCATCTACGGCGCCAACGCATCAGGTAAATCCAACCTAGTGAAGGCAATGCATTTTGCTCAAACTTTTATTCGGGAAGGAACCCGGATCAAAGCTGCCATCCCTCGCATTCCTTTTAAGCTATGTGGAGATAACGTTTCCCGCCCATCTAAATTCGAGTTTGAATTCAAGCATCAAGAGCGATGTTACATATACGGTTTTGAAGTGGATAACCGGCGTGTCCATGAGGAATGGCTCTATGAGATCAAGAAGACTACGGAAGTCATGCTGTTTGAGCGGGTGACGACGTCGGAAGGCGAAACATCCGTAGATTTCGGCAACGTGGACTCTAATAGCAAGAAAGAAGCGGACTTTTTAGAATTTGTCGCTATGGGCATGGGCATCCGGCCCAATCAGTTGTTCCTAACCGAAAGTATGGAGAACGACATCGAACACTTTGCCGATGTTTATCAATGGTTTACTGAGGTACTAGTTATCATCTATCCCCACACCCGGTTTTCCCTTGCCGTGATGGCAGTAGTAGATGAGAATTTTGGAGTAAGTATGGCAGAGTACCTAGATCAATTGGGGACAGGGATTCGGGGCTTGGAAATCAAACCGATCAGGCCAGACCAAGAACTACCCGAAGAAGTCATTCAGCGCCTAAGAGAAATGCCCTCCTCCGACAAAAAATTTATCTCCCTAACCAACGACAACCATGAACGATATCTTGCTGATTGGTCAAATGGGGATCTTGCAGTAAAAAAACTGATGTTTCAACACAGCATGACCGACTGTGAAGAAAATGTTACTTTTGATATAACAGAAGAATCTGATGGCACACGCCGTCTTTTAGACCTACTACCGGCATTTACTAATCTTCCCCATCAAGATCATGTCATCATAATTGACGAGCTAGATCGCAGCCTCCATCCCCAACTCAGTTATAAGCTGCTCGAATTATTTTTAGAAGATGCCACCAGTCATAGCCAAATCATCGCCACCACGCACGAAGAAAATCTGCTTGACCTAGATCTCCTACGCAGAGATGAAATCTGGTTTATGGAAAAAGACCCCTTGGGGGCCTCTCACGTCTATTCTTTAGAGGAATTTACCCCGCGATCTGATAAAGATATCGAGAAGGGGTACCTTGTAGGACGTTATGGCGCTATACCAGTTTTTGGCAACCTTTCCTTTGTACGAGAATAACAAAAATGCCCAAGAAACGCGAGTTCCTCTCCAGGAAACGAAAGAGTGGGATACGTGATCCCAAGCTGATTATCATTGCCACAGAAGGAAGCAATACAGAGCCGATCTATTTCAAGGATATGGCCTCCCCCAGATATTTCTACAATCCGCGCATTCACGTCGAGGTCTTGGAAAGAGAAGGAACTAAGTCAGCGCCGGAATGTGTCATCGAGGCCCTCAATCAATTTAGTGATGAGTATCACTACGAGGAGGGATTAGATGAACTATGGTTGGTAGTAGATACGGATGACTGGGGCGACGAAAAGCTCGCTGACATCGCGACAAAATGCCAACAGAAAGGCTATGAAATGGCGGTGAGCAATCCTTGCTTCGAGTTATGGCTGCTGCTCCACGTAACTTCACTGAGCGAGTATACAGACGAAACCCTGGATGAGTTTCGTGAGAATCGTAGGCAAGGAGATCGCACTCGAGTAGAGAGAGAACTGGTTGTTCTGATAGGCGAATTTAGCAAAAGCTCCCTCAAAACAGAGCACTTTCTCCCCCACATTGAGGACACAATTGCGCGAGCGCGTGAATTGGACGAGTATCCAGAGCATCGATGGCCTAATGACCTGGGATCAAGGGTGTACTTGCTGGCCGAGAAGATTATGGATCGTGACCCAAGATGAGCACACACTGAAATCTA
>CAYXVS010000189.1:0-6050 GCA_964468735.1 uncultured Anaerolineales bacterium
GAGGGGGTTTTTAAAGAAGGCGCGGCAGAACCCCCCTCAGTTCTAGAGATTTATTTCGCGTAGTCACAAACACAAGAGCAAAATCAAATTTCTTTTTACCTTTTCTGATAAGATAAAAATAGACTATGCGAAATAAACGGGCGCTGTGCGACTCAGCCCATTCCGAGTTTGATCAGATTTGAATAGAAGTTGTCAATCTTTGCCTTTGCGTTACAATCATCCGTATGAATACAATAAATACAGGTCAACCAACTCACAAATCAACGAGCCTATCTCCGCGCATTTTTTATACGTTTCTATTATTGATTTTTTTAATCGCAGGCACATTCCGCTTCTATCAGCTCAATTGGGATGATGGCACCCATCTACATCCCGATGAGCGTTATCTCACGATGGTGGCGGGCGCGATTCATTTCCCGGAGAACCTCGCTCAGTACTGGGATACCTCAAGCTCGCCGCTAAACCCCGCCACCCATGAATCGTTTGCCGGCTATGTCTATGGCACGCTGCCCCTCTTCGTGACGCGCGCCGTGGGGGAGGCGTTGAACACGGCCTGTACTAATCCTGCCAGCTTGAGCGGGCGTCTGTTGCGGGCGCTTCTTGCCTCGCCGGGGATGTGCTCGCCCGGACGCTTTACGGGCTATAGCGGCATCCATCTGGTGGGACGGGCGCTTTCCTCTGTGGCCGACTTGATGACCTTGTTCGCGTTGATTCTCTTAGCACGTATGCTCTACGGGGATCGCGCGGCGTTGTTGGCCGGCGCGCTCTACGCCTGCGCTGTGCTACCGATTCAGCACGCGCATTTCTTCGTCGTTGATAGCTTCGCTGCCGTCTTCGTCATCTGGACGCTCACGTTGGCCATGTACGCTATTCATTCGAATCAGCTATGGCCCCTCGTGCTCTCCGGCATGACAACAGGGTTAGCCGTCGCTTGTAAGATCAGCGTGTGGCCGGTGGCCGGGATGGTGGGCCTGGCGGGGTTGCTCTTCCGTCACCGCGATGAAGCCACTGACCGCGTGACCTATACCTTCGAATTCACAGCTCCGCGCGTTCTCGCGTTGGCGCTCTCTGGAATCTGCGCTGCGCTGGCGTTCCGCATCGCGCAACCTTACGCCTTTGCTGGCCCGGACTTCATCAGTCTGCGACTCGATCCCAACTGGCTCGACAGTATGCGCTCAGTGCGCCGTCTCGTCACGGGTCAGATAGATTCGCCGCCTGGTCACCAATGGACCAACCGCGCGTCGATCATCTTCCCGGCCCGCAATATGATCGTTTGGGGATTGGGGTTGCCGCTGGGCCTTACAGCCTGGATCGCGTGGGCCGTGATGGGGTGGCGAACGCTGCGCTATCAACGCTGGCGAAATCTGCTGCCCTGGAGCTGGGGAACGATCTTCTTCCTCTACCAAGGCACGCAGTGGGTCAAATCGATGCGCTATCTGCTGCCGATTTATCCCGTCTTCACGCTTTTTGCCGCGTGGCTGTTGACACGGCTGATACGCAAGACCTGGACTCGTCCCCGTTTCGATAGACTCTGGCACATTGGCAGTCGTGTGCTCCTCGGCGGCGTGTTGCTCGGCGCCGCACTCTGGGCGATAGCCTTCCTGCACATCTACGCTCAACCCGTCACGCGCATCGAAGCCTCCAGGTGGATGTATGACAATTTACCCACCGCCATCACCGTGAAGACGACCCAAGGCGAGACCCTCCAAGTTCCTGTTCAGGAGCTGACGCTCAACGAAGCTAGCGCGCCGGTTCGGATATCGATTCAGTGGCCATCACCAGAAAGTGACGCTCGTCTGGATTGCGTCACGCTGAATAAGGTGAACGGGGTGGGGGTCGCGGGCGAGCGCGAGATCCATCTTATGCTGGCGGAAGATCCAAATCAACAGACGGTACTGGCTGAAACGACCATCACATCTGAGGTGCCGGCCCTGGGCGACGTGAAGGTGACAGCTCTCTTCCCACCCCTACAAGATTGGACAGCGAGGAAAGAGCTGTATCTCTTTATAGACCTGCTAGAAGGGCCGGCGATTAAATTGGAGACTTCGGTCCTCGCCAATGAACATTGGGATGATTCCCTGCCCTTGCGCATCGACGGCCGCGATCCCTTCTACAATTGGTATCGAGGTATCACGGCGATGGGCGGCGGGCTGATGACGCTCTATGATAACGACACCATTGAGAAACGCGAGCAACTGCTCAACGCGTTAGATGAGGTGGACTACATCGTGCTCTCCAGCAACCGCCTCTACGGCTCGATCCCGCGCCTGCCGATGCGCTATCCGTTGACCACAGCGTACTACGACGCGCTCTTCGACGGCAGCTTGGGCTTCGAATTGTTAGCGGAGTTCGTCTCCTATCCCTCACTGGGGCCGTACCAATTTCCCGATCAAGAATCGCCCTTCGAGATCCCGCCGGCGATCTACACCAACGCGCGCCGCTGCTCAGTTTCCCTGCCGCCGGCCGAGGAAGCCTTCAGCGTCTACGATCATCCGCGCGTGCTGATTTTCGCCAAGACGCCCGCGTACTCCCGCGCGGAGGCCGAGATCCTGCTCCCTGCCACGCTGCTGAACGACGTGCAATGGATGACGCCCCGCGATGCCACGCGCCCGGGCATTGGAGGCGACAGCGCCAAGCTGCTAATGTCGCCGGAGATGCGGGAAGCGCAGGAATCCGGCGGGACGTGGTCACAGCTCTTCAATCGCGACGCCTGGCACAACCAATTCCAACCGCTGGCCGTGCTGCTCTGGTGGCTGATGGTGACGCTGCTGGGGTGGATGGGCTTTGTGTTACTCTATCACATCTTCCCCGCGCTGCGCCATCGTGGGTACGGCTTAGCCAAGGTCACTGGCCTCTTGCTGTGGGCCTACCCGGCGTGGCTATTGGCGGGATTGCACCTCGTGCCGCACACCCGCGCGCTGCTGTGGGCCATCTTCTTCATCGAGATCGGCATCGCGGCAGCGGTCGTGCGCACCAAGCTCCCTGAATTCAGAACGTTTGTTCTAACCCATTGGCGTGCGCTTGTGCGCATCGAGGGTATCTTTTTGGCGCTCTTCTTAGCCTGGGTCGGCGTGCGCTACCTCAACCCTGATCTGTGGCACCCTGTGGTCGGCGGCGAGAAGCCGATGGACTTCGCCTATCTCAACGCCGCGCTCAAGTCCACCTGGTTCCCGCCCTACGATCCGTGGTTCGCCGGCGGGGTGATGAACTACTATTACTTCGGCTTCGTGCTGGTCGGTGCGCCGATCAAGGCCTTGGGCATCATCCCCAGCATCGGATATAACTTGGCGATCCCGATGCTCTTCGCGATGACGGGGGTAGGGGCCTATACCCTGGCCTCCAACCTGGCCGGGGGCAGCGAGCGCCGGGGTCACCGCGCGGGTCTGTTGGGGCTGTTGCTCGTGCTTCTGTTAGGCAATTTGGGCGAGGTGCAATTGCTGGTAGCTGGATTCGCAAAGGTCGGCGACGTGCAATTCGACAGCCTGATCCCCGGCTATGCGAGATGGGTCTCAGCCCTGACCGGCGTCTGGAAAGTCCTCTTCGAGGGCGAGCGGCTGATGTTCCGCACCGAGTGGTGGTACTGGAACGCCACCCGCATCTTGACCGCCGAGGGCGGCGACGTTGGCGCGATCAACGAGTTCCCGCTTTTCTCGTTTCTCTATGCCGATCTCCACGCGCACAGTATGGCCTATCCGCTGACGCAATTGGCTTTGGCCATCGCGATCCAATGGATCGTGGGCATCAAGCGAAAAGTCCACGTCACAGCTCAGGGATGGCGCGCCTATCTGAGCGAGCTGTTGCCTCGACCCCTCGGCTCTTTTCTCTTCGCGGCGCTGGTCGCCGGCGCGCTCCGAGCGACCAACACCTGGGATTATCCTACCTACATCGGATTGATGAGCGTCGCGGTGCTGTTACATGCTTTCTTCGCAACAGAGTCAAAATCAACAGAGGAATCCGAATTGGTTATCTCTTTGCCCAAATTGCTCCACGTCCTACTCAAATTGGGCACACCGTTCCTGATCGTTGTCTTAGCCGAACTATTATTCCGTCCCTTCACCGCAAACTACGTCGTGACCTACAGCGCCTTCGAGCGCTGGCAAGGGCCGCACACATCCCTAAAGCAATATCTGGTTATGTACGGGCATTTCCTCCTCCCCCTGGGGCTGCTGGTGCTGGCACAAGGGTGGGGCGCTATCCAGCGTTGGTTTGGAGGAGAGACTGAGTCCGTAGAAGAGAGCTTTTTGGAAAAATCCAACATCGTCGTCTGGTGGTCGGTCGTCATCGTGACCGCTCTGCTATTGATGAACATTTTACTGATCTTAGAGGTGCAGATCGCGTGGATCGTGGTGCCGCTGGGCGCCTTGGCCGGGATTTTGGTCATCGCCCCCGATACAGCGCCGCGCGCCCGGCTGATGTGGTTTATGACGGGGACAGCGATGGCGCTCAGTCTGATGGTCGAGCTTTTGGTTCTGCGCGGCGACATCGGGCGGATGAACACCGTCTTCAAATTCTATCTCCAGGTATGGATGTTGTTGGCGCTCAGCGCCGCCGTCGCCGTCGAGCGATTGCTGCATCTGGTGATGTCAGCGCCTGAAGAAACAACCAAGGAGAACCCGCTGAAGCGGCTCTATCGCGACACGGGGGTGGGGGATGCTATCATCGTCGGATTGACGCTGCTTCTCTTCGCGACGGCGCTCTATCCCGCGCTGGCGATCCCGGCGCGTGTGCGTGACCGCTGGAATCCAGAGGCACCGCACACACTGGATGGCGCGGTCTTTATGTCCTACGCGACACAATACGAGCACGGCGGGGAGATCCCATTGCGCGTCGATGCCGGCGTGATTCGTTGGCTGCAGGAGAACGTGAGCGGCTCGCCCACAATCATCGAGGGACAAGCGGAGCGGGAGTATCTCTGGGGGAATCGGGTCAGCGTCTATACCGGCTTACCAGCCGTGACATCGTGGCGCTGGCACCAGGTCCAACAGCGGATGGCGATGCCCGGCGGCACCGTGGAGCAGCGTCAGATGGACATCAGGAGTTTCTACAACACGCCCGATCCAGAGGTCGCGCGGCAGATTTTAGAACGCTACGAGGTCGAGTACGTCATTATGACCCCCTATGAGCGAGCCTACATGCTGCCGGAGGGCGAGACAAAGTTCGCGCCGATGGTCGAGCGCGGCTGGCTGGAGATTGTTTATCAGACGCCCGAGGCTACGATTTATCGCGTGGCGCCATAAAAGGCGTAGGCGCCATTATGGCGTAAAGCGTCAGATCATTGCTGTGACCGTCCGCGCGGAACATCTCTTCGATGCGGAGGTTCGCAGCCTCGACCAAGCGGCGGGTTTCCTCCTCATCTATCAAATGGACGTAGCGCAAGCCATAGCCATCGCGCTTCCAATCTAACAGATAATCCCCCGATTCAACATCCTCCGGGTGCAAGCCAATGGTCTCCCATGGCAGGAAACGCCTTCGCAGGCGCGGGATGGCGGTGAATTGCCAGTTCGCGAGCGCCAAGCGCCCCTCCGATGCCAGCAGAGAGGCAGCCTGCGCCACAATCTCGCGGCGATGTTCAAAGCCGGGGACGTGATGCAACACCGCGCGGAGCAAAATCCAATCGTAACGGGTCGAAATCTCCGCGACCAGCGCGGGCCACGGATCGGCGACCAAATCCGCCGCGACAAAGTGTGATGCTTTTAGCTTAGGATTTTCGGCCTGCGAGGCCATCACGTGAGCCTTCGCCAGCGCCAAAATCTCCGCCGAAAAATCCACACCTACGTAACGACAACCCCTCGGCAGTTGGAGCGCCACGCGCCCATTGCCACAGCCCAAATCGAGGAGGCGATCCCCGGCCTCGATGTGCGCCAGGATGCGCTCGACCCCCGGCTCCGTCGCAGCCCTCGAATCGGCAAATGAACTGGCGAACTTGTCGTAAAATTCCTGATTCAACTCGCGTAATTGCCTCGCCACAGCTTCTTTCATTTCTCTTCTATCTCTCATATCTCTCATAGTGCTGTCAAGTATAATCGGCCCGACGCGAGTTGACAACCTAT
>CAYXVS010000190.1:0-3384 GCA_964468735.1 uncultured Anaerolineales bacterium
CGAGGGGGGTCTGAGCAAGCCGTGATTCCGCAAGGTGATGCGCAGTTCCTCGATCACCGTCTCGGCGAAGAGCAGCGCGTTGGGGTCTTGCGGCAGATAGCCGACCTCGCGGCAGATGTCGGCGACCTCCCGCCCCGCAATCGAGGCCCCGGCGACGGATACCCCGCCGCGCTGGGGACGCAGCAGCCCCACCAGGCACTTGAGCAGCGTCGTCTTGCCCGCGCCGTTCGGCCCCACCAGCGCCCCAATCTCGCCCGCGCGGAGCGTCAGATCGACGCCGCGCAACACAGGCTGGCGGCCATAGCTTACCTCCAGCCCCCGCGCCTCGATGACCGGCGCCGATGCCTCACTCACATCGGCATGGGGCGGATTGGTAATCCGCCCAGTCGGAATACCATTCCGACCTACATTTCCCCGCGCCTCGGCCACCGAGAGCGGCAGCGGCGACCAGCCCAGCGCCTTGCCCAACGCCGTCACCGGCGGCGCGGCCGCGACGTGACGCAACACCTCGCGCGGCGGCCCGACCATCACCGGCGCGCCCCGCGCGGGCAGATGGATGATGCGATCCACGAAGGGCGCGACGCGGGCCACGCGATGCTCGGACAAGACCACGGTCATCCCCAACTCAGCGTTGAGGCAGCGCAGCGCGCGCAACACCTCATCCGCCGCCGATGGATCTAGCTGCGAGGTCGGCTCGTCCAAAACTAAAATTTTTGGTCGCAATACCAACGCCGCCGCCATCGCGACGCGCTGCTTCTCGCCGCCGGAGAGCGTCGTCACGCGCCGATGCCGCAGCGGGGTCAGTTCCAGCAACGCCAACACCGAGGCCACCCGCTCGTGCATCTCCGCGTGGGGGAGCGCGGCGTTCTCCAGCGCAAACGCCGCCTCGTCCTCGACGCGATCCATCACAAATTGCGCCTCCGGGTCCTGAAAGACGAAGCCCACGTAGCGACTCATCACCTGCGGCGTCACCCGGACGGGATCGCGCCCGGCGACGGTCACCCGCCCCGTCAGCGCGCCGCCGCTGAAGTGCGGCACCAGGCCGTTGAGGCAACGCAGCAGCGTCGATTTCCCCGCGCCCGACGGCCCCGTCACCAGCGCCATCTCGCCCGCCGGGATGTGCAAAGAGATATCGCGCAGCGCCGAGGTTTCGGCCTCTGGATACGTATACGTCAGGTTTTCCAGATGAATCATCGCTGTTCTCGATTAGACATGGACCAAGTCAACAACAAAGCTGGCATCAGCAGACCCAGGACACTCACACCGACCAGCGGGGCGAACGCGGGCCACGTCAGCGCAGGATAGGGCGTGTAGGTGACCAAGGAGCGTCGCGTCAGCAACAACGCCAACATCGGCAAGCAGCCCGCTACCATCAGCGTATCACGCCAGCGCCAGCGCCGAGGTCGATAGACGGTGTGCCGGACACCGCGTCCGGCGATCCACATCGCGCCGCTCAACAAGCCCGCGCCCAACACCAGCCCGCCAACGGCCATAACGCGGGCAGCGGGCGCGAAGAGGAACAGCAGCCAGCCGCCCAGCAGCGTCACGAGGCCGAATACCAAGAGGATCTGAGTGCGCAGGTTAGCCTCCGTCGCGACCGAGGCATAGCCACGGGCGACCATCGACTCGGCCAGCGCTAAGGCGCGCTCCAAGGCGCTGACCAGCAGCGGCGTGAGGATCGGCGCCCAATCCCGCACACCTCGCACGCGATGGCCGCGCACCGCCTGCGCCTCGCGAATGCGTCGCAGGCTCTGAAGTGTCTGGGGCGCAAAGGTAAGCGCAATCGAGAGCACAACGCCGCTTTCGTGAAAGGCGCGCGGCGTCAATTGAAGCAAATCCCGCACGGTGAGCGCCCGATTAAAGGTCATAAAGCCGACGAAGATGACGGTCAGATTCAGGCCGTTGATCGCGCCGAAGACGAGGGCCTCCAGCGTCACGGCGCCGCCGATCAGCGGGAGCCAATCGGGCAGGCGAAAGAGCACTGTGGCGCCGACGTGGGAGGCGAGCACGTTGAAAAGGGCGGCCAGGGGCACAGCCACCAGCGCGAATCGGAGCGGGGCTAAGGGCGCAAGCGCCTCTGGGTCGGCATCCCCTACCGCCCCACGCTCTCCCTCGGCGACCACGCATGCGGCGTGCCCCCACAAGGTCACCAGCAACAAAAGGAAGCTGTAGAGCGGATTGCGATTGTATGAGGCGGCTAACAATATCGTCAGCGCCCAGAGTAGCCAAGCGCGTGCGTCAGCCACGCTGCACCTCGAAGTGGAAGCGGCGCCGGAAACGAGCCAACACCTTGACCAGCGGCTTGGTCAGCACCAGGAGCAGGGCCACGTTCCCCACGGCTCGCACCACATCCCAGGCCAGCGAGGTCACGACGTAGAAGGCGATGTAGCGCCGCAGCGTCGCTCGCAGACCAAGCCCTCGCGTCCAAGATTGCTCAATCGGGCCCTGAGCAAAGGGCCAAAAGTAGAGGTTGATGATGATGCCAAACAGCAAGCCCCAGATAAACCCAAAGGTGCAGAGCAGTGGGCGTTCCCAGCGCTCGTGGGGATGGGGCAACCATCCGGCGGTCAGCCCGGCCCAGCCCGCCGTAAACATCTGATAGGGGAGCCACGGGCCAACGCCGCCGGTGATCAGTGCGGAGGCCAGCAAGGTCAGCGCGCCCATGAGGAAGCCAAATCGCGCACCGAAGACGTAGCCGGCCAGGATGATCGGCGCGAAGATGGGAGAGAAGCCGCCGGGCAGCGGGAAGGCTACCTCGATAAATCGCAGCCCGCTGGTCACGGTCACCAGGACGCCCAGCATCGCGACCGTCTTGGCGCTCAACGTCTGGCCCTGCAATTCCACCAGCAGCGCCAACACCGACAATCCCACCAAGGCAGCAGTGAGCAGCGGCGCGGCCTGCCCCGGGATCAGAGCGGTCGCTGCGCCCGTCGGCCCATCCACAGCAACGCCGGGGAGGAAAAAGGGGTAGAGGAAAGCGAAGACGCCCAGCACGCCACTGAACGCATAGATCAAGCCGGAAAGTAACCGCCGCATCGATTACCGATTTCGCAGCGCAAACCACAGCAGCCCCAGAAGCAGGCCGGCGGCAATCACGCCAAAGATCACGTAGCCCGCCGGCACGGCGGCACGCGCGGGGGACGCCGCGACGGGCATCAGCGCTGAGGTCGGCGACGTTGGCGCCGGGGACGGTGTCGCCGACGCGGGGAGGATGGCTGTCGCTTCAGCTAGCGCTGCATTTACGGCGGATGGCGTGGGCGATGGCATCAGGGTCGCCGTTGCCTGAGCGTCAGGCATTGGTGTGAGCGTGGGCGTAAGGGCAGGCGTGAGCGTAGACGGCGGCTCCAATGTTGAGGTCGCCGTAGCGGAAGGGAGAGCCGTGGC
>CAYXVS010000190.1:3484-5977 GCA_964468735.1 uncultured Anaerolineales bacterium
CGGCGGAATCGGCGTAGGCGTTGGCAGTTGCGGCGTCGAGGTAGCGGTCGGCGGGATGGGCGTGGCTGTAGGGGGGATGGGCGTCGCCGTGGGCGGCGCCTCGGTGGCGGTGGGAGGGATGGGCGTCGGGGTCGGGGTTGACGTGGGCGGCGAGCAAATCTGCTCGAAGAGGATCACGGGCGGCTGGGCGCCTCCCTGCGTCCCCCCTTCTCCCCAAACCCAACCTTCCACATCGCCAGGCTCGACAACGTAATCAGTAGCACCCAGGTTGGAGTACTGCCATTGGCCATCGACCAGATGATGATAGCTCCAATAGAGGCAAGGACTCCCATGACACTGACACCAGCAATCCTCGACCGGACACCCCTCGCCATCGAGGGCACAGATCACGGCGCCGGCGCCCATGTTGAAATTCGCCGCGACCTCCAGGCCGGACTGCATCAACACATCGTAGCCGCTGTGTCCCTGCGCCCATTCCGATGGGGTGAACGTGACGCAGCGCGTGACTACACTCCCATCCCCATGCTGCACGATCAGCCCCACCTGTTTCGGCTGCTGGGCGTACACGCCCACCGCACCCAACATCAGGATCGAGATAAGGATCAAGGCAAAAAATCTTTGTGCGATTTTCATTTTACTTCGATTTAATTCCCATTTTGATCTAACAACTCGACAGGATCGAGATCAAGGATGAAAAACGTGGCCTTCGCAGGCAGATCGACCCGCGAAAGCCACGCTGAAGCTATTTCCTAAAGAATTCCGCCCCTAGTCGCGAGAGACAAGGGGCAAAAAGATCTTCGCCGGGCACAGCTCTAACGCCGCCGGCCGAATTGGGAAGGGCCGATAGAGCAAAGCCGTCGTGGCCTGTTGTGTCGCCATCTGATTAGCGCCCGTGCCGGATTGCCACTCGAAGCTGCCGTCGGACAACTGCATCCCCAACAGGAAGGCGATGGGGTTGGCGCCGCTGAAGATCATCGTGCTGGACATCATCATGGTGCCGGTCAAGCCGGGGGTTGACCACTTTTCTGACCGCGGGTCCTCGCCGGCAGCCCGCAGAGCTTGCAAGACGTAGGCCGTCGAGTTGGTATCGCTGGCGGACTCTGGGCCAGGCGCGTAGGGGAAGCCGCCATCTACATTTTGCGCCCCTTCAAGATAGGTAAGCCCGCTGATGACCGCCGTCGATGTGGGCGCCGCGCCCGTCGCCAGCAACGCTTGAAGCGCCAGCGCGGTGCTATTCGTATCGGCGCCCCAGCCGGCCCCCCACTCCCAGCCGCCGTTCGGCTGTTGTAAATCCAACAAGTAGTCGGTAGCTGTCGCCGGGACGGTCTCACTCAACGAAGCCGTCCCTAACATTGCGAGCGCATGGAGCGCCGCGCCCGCATCAAAAGCCCCGGAGGTCGTGCTGTAGTACGCCATAGGGCGCATAGCAGTGAACGGCCAGCAGGTTTCCTGCGGGGGGAGCGCCAGCGCCAACTTGCCCGATCCACCCGCCGAAGCGGCTAAGGTGGACGCCTGACGCGCCATCGCATCCAACACCGAAGGACCTCCGTCCGGCGACCAATCCGCGCCCTCCATTCGATTCGCGCCCAACGCCATCAGCACCTCGGCAGTATTGCCCGCCGAGCCGTAGCTGCCATCGGTTTGCTGTTCGCCCGCCAACCACCCGAACGCCTGCCACGCGGCCTCGAACACCGGCGCGGGCGGCGGATCAACCGACAACCAACTGGGATCGCTCCACGAGAAGCCCTCGACGTGGCCCGCCTCGCTGATCATAGCCCCGCCAATGCCGACCATCCGGAAGTCCCACGCCTCACGCTCGCTGTTCCAGGCATGCGTCGACCAATACCGATCGTCGTTATCGCAAGCGCCGCTGCTATCCCCCACCTCTTCGATGCTGCATAATTGCAATCCATACTCGGTGGTGGTCGTCGTGAATTCCAGGCCGCTTAGTTCCAGCGCGCGATAGGCTGAAATAGGCTGGGTGAAGGTCACCGGGCGCACGATGGCATCGTGATCGCCGAAGCGCACCACCACGTAGGCCGTACTGATCGCATCCTGTGCTCTTATCGCCGCCGCTTCGCCCGGCGCGGCGATGTCCGCCGCCGAGTTAGCCGAGGCCGCGCCAGCATTCACGTTCAATCCAACAAACAATCCCGCACAAACCAACAACCCTAGCGCGAGGCTCAACAAAACAGATTTAAATTTCATCTAAGTATCTCCTTAGGTGTGATTGATTAGATCGGTCACACTTCACCACAAGGCCACATCTCCCGACCGTGAGAAGAAGGGCCTGACAAACAAAAAGCCCTTCCCCATTACGGCGGCAGGGGAAGGGCTGACCCATTCCGGGAGACCCTCATCATGCCACCTCCTTTCCGCGAAGGTTAGATAGCATCCATCCGGGCGGAGTGTCGGGCTTTCCTCAAAAGAGGATTACCGTTACGGGACAGCGCCGGCTTTGCACCGGTCTTCCTCGCTTTAAGCGCCGCCGTC
>CAYXVS010000191.1:0-5966 GCA_964468735.1 uncultured Anaerolineales bacterium
TGGATCCGCCCTTCGCGGCGGGCGCGACCTATCGCCTGCGCGCCGGCAGCGACCTTCGCGTGCGATTGCCGCAGGAAGCTGACGAGGCGTCCGCGGCCTGCATCCGCTTCGATCTGCAGGCCGGCGGCGGCGTGCGCTCCAAAGCGCCGACGCTGGAACTGACCGAGTCCAACGGTCACGTGACCGGCGTGTGGGGCGCGGAGGAAGGCGAGGCATGCGCCTTGCTGAAGGCCCAGGTCGGCGGCCGGATCGTGATCGGCGCCGTCGGCGTCGCGGGCGACTACGAGGATTTCGACGTCGATATCGACCTCAGTTTCTTGGATGGCCTGGATGAAATTGGCCCGATGATCGAAGCGCGGGTGGCGGAAGCGATGGCCGAGCTAGATGTGCAGTTGCAGAAGGGGCTGAGCTTCTTGGAGAGCGACCGTTTCCGGGAGCACGTCGAGAGCGCGGCGCATAAGGCAGAACACGCCGCCGAGCGCATCGCCGAGAAGGCGCGGGCGATGGCGGAACGGGAGGCCGAGCGCGCCCGGCGTACCGCCGAGAAGGAAGCGCAACGCTCCCGCATCCGCGCCGAGCAGGCCGAGCGTCGCTGGCAGCGCGCCAGTGGTCAACCATCCACCCCTACGCCGCCCACCGCGCCATCTGAGCCGTCTGCGCCGGCCGCGACCGCTAAGGAAGACAAGAGCGCGGAGCGGATGCAAGTCCTGCGGATGGTGGAGGAGGGCAAACTCTCCCCCGACGAGGCCGCGAATCTGTTGCAGGCGCTGCGATAAATTGGACAAAAGGTGCAACGCACTTGAACTGAGGGAAAGGCGCCGCCTCATGTAGTATATGCCTGGCGATAAGCCCAAAAGTGCGTTGCACCTCAAACCCTGAGCCTCTTTCCTCAGAAAACCACTCGTTTTTGGGCGGTTTATTTTCTTGGAACGGCCTAAACGGTTACGCATCGTATAGGGTCTTAGGTGCAAGGAGGAAAAATGATAACGGGAATGACTCACATCAAGGAATGGGAACTCTCCATTCTCTCTCCCTGGCCCATCCAGCCCTTTTTCCTTCTTGCCCACTACGTTCGTCAGTTCGCTTCAAAACTGAAGTCTTGGCTGATGAAAACGGATCTCTTCCGCGACGATGGCTTCTCCGGCATGACCCTATCGAGTAATATATCTTTGTACGAGGAGTGATCAATGACTGAAGAAACAACCTGGCGTGAGGACTGGAAGCTCCCCTTCTTTTCCATCTGGACTGGACAGGCCTTCTCATTTTTGGGCAGCCGCATCGCGCAGTTCGCCCTGATTTGGTGGCTCACTCAGATGACCGGCTCGGCGACCGTGCTGGCCACCGCGTCGCTGGTGGGCATCCTGCCGGAGATTCTGCTCGGGCCATTCGCCGGCGCCTACGTGGATCGCCTGAATCGGCGATGGGTGATGATCATCGCCGATGGCGCCATCGCGCTGGCCTCCCTCTGGCTGGCCGTGATGTTCTGGATCGGCGCGGCGCAGGTCTGGCACATCTACGTGATCATGGCCCTGCGCGCGTTGGGCGGCGCCTTCCACTGGCCCGCGATGCAATCCTCGACCTCGCTGATGGTGCCCAAAAAGCACCTGACGCGCGTCTCCGGGATGAACCAGACGCTCTATGGCTCCCTCAGCATCGCCGGCCCGCCGCTGGGCGCACTGCTGATGGAGTTGCTCCCGCTGGGCGGCGTGATGCTGATCGATGTCGGCTCGGCAGCGCTGGCGATTGCGCCGCTCTTCTTCGTCGCCATCCCGCAGCCCCAGCGCGACGCGGGTGCGGGCGCGCCATCGATCCTGATGGATATGTGGGAGGGCCTGCGCTACGCCTGGGATTGGGCTGGATTGCGGTATCTGATCGCGGTCGCGATGGTCTTCAAGCTGGTGTTGACGCCCGCCTCCTCGCTGATGCCGTTGCTGGTCAATCAACACTTCGGTGGGGACGCGGCCCAACTCAGCCTCTTTCAGGCGATGAGTGGGATCGGCGCCGTCATTGGCGGGCTGGCGCTCAGCGCGTGGGGCGGCTTCCAGAGGAAAATCTTCACTACCATGGCGGGGATGATCGGTTTCAGCCTGGCCTTCGTCACCTTGGGGTTGCTGCCGGGGAATCTCTTCACTGTGGGCTTAGGCGCTAACTTTATCGTGGGGCTTATGATACCCTTTATCGATGGGCCGCTGATGGCGATTTTACAGGCCAACGTCGCGCCGGAGATGCAGGGGCGCGTCCTCTCTACGATGAGCAGTCTCTTGTGGGTGACCTCGCCCATCGGATTGGGCGTTGCTGGCCCGGTGAGCGACGCGCTCGGCCTCCAGGTCTGGTACTTGGTCGCCGGCGGGATGTGCCTGCTGTCGAGCTTCACCGTCTTCGTCCTGCCGGCCCTGCGCGATATCGAAGAAAACGCCATCGGCAAAAATTCCGTCGCCTCCCCGCCGGCGGGCGGCATCGGTGATCCAATGCCTGTGAGGGTCGAGGCGGAGTCCTGCCCCGATTTTCACGAGACGTGAGGTAAACCTTCCGGGAAGCTGCGAATAGCCTGGCGTTCTAGAGAAACTACTTTGACTGGGTAATTTTAGCTTGAGAAAACTCGCTCATAGCTTCCCGGAAGGTAGAAGTCTGAGTCGACGCGCGTTTGAATCCAACCAGGCCCAAGGGAGGGTTTCCTTGGGCCTGGTCTTCGTTTAGGACGTGACACAACATCCAACTTCCAACTTCCAACCTCCAACCTCCATCCTCTCCCTTGCCGGATTGCTCTAAAGCGTTACAATACATCATATATGACGAGTTAGCAGACAAAGCAGGTAAACAAACGTGAAACCATACAAAACAAGTGTCATTGTCCCGACCTATAACGAAAAAGAGAACATCGCGACGCTGATTGAGCAACTGCTGGCGCTCCCCGTGGATTTGGAGGTGATCGTCGTCGACGACAACTCTCCCGACGGCACCGGCGAGATCGTCGACGCGCTGGCCGAGCAACATCCGGGCCGCGTCCACTGCCTACATCGCGAGGGCAAACTGGGCCTGGGGACGGCCTACGTGGCGGGTTTCCAGTACGCATTAGAGGCGGGCCAGGAGTTGATCGTCACGATGGACGCCGACTTCTCCCATCCGCCCGGCGCGATTCCCCGGATGGTGGAGAAGATCGCGGCCGGCTACGATCTGGTCATCGGCAGCCGCTACGTGCCCGGCGGCGCGACGTTGGATTGCACGCTGTTGCGCAAGTTGCTGAGCTGGGGCGCGAACGCCTTCGCGCGCACGGCGCTGGGCCTCCAGGCCCACGACGCGACCGCCGGCTTCCGCTGCTACCGCCGCGAGGTGTTCAAATCCATCGCCCTCGACCGCATCTTCTCCAGCGGCTACTCCTTCCTCATCGAGATGCTCTACAAAGTGCAGCGTCAGGGCTGGCGTGTAGGCGAGGCGCCCATCACCTTTCAGAATCGCCAGCAGGGCGCATCGAAAATCTCCCGCAACGAGATCTTCAAAGCGCTCTGGACCGTCGCCCGCCTCTTCGGCGCGCGCGTCGCAGGCTTACGCAGTCAGGGGACGCGATGACCACATCAGCTACGGATCGGCCGGAATGGCGCTGCAATCTCTGCGGCGCGGACGATTTTTGGGTGCGGTATCGCTCTACATTGGATGAGAAGCCCCCCCAGGCGCCAGAGGGAAACAGCGCCTATGCGTGCACCAGCGGCGGCTACGGGCGCCACGGCCCTATCGTCGAGTGCCGGCGCTGTGGCCTGGTCTACGCCGCGCCGCGTCCCAACCATCGTGAGGTGCTCGATATGTACAAGGCGGTGGAGGATCCGCTCTACGTCGAGGAGCGCGAGGGCCGCATCCTCACCTTTGAGCACCACCTGCGCCCGCTGGAGGCCTTCACCGGCCCGCCCGATCAGCGCCCGCTGTTGGATGTGGGCGCGCACACGGGCGTCTTCGTCGATATCGCCGCGCGCCACGGCTGGGATGCGTGGGGCGTCGAGCCGAGCGAGTGGGCGGTGGCCCAGGCGCGATCCCAGGGCCTGCAGATGCGCTTGGGCACGCTGCGCGCGGCCGGCTTCCCCGATGGCAGTTTCCCGGTCGTGACGATGTGGGATGTGATCGAGCATGTCCCCGATCCGCTGGGCACGATCCGCGAGGCGGGGCGCGTGCTGTCGCCGGGCGGCCTCTTAGTCGTCCACACGATGGATATAGAGAGCATCTTCTCGCGGCTGATGGGCAAGCACTGGCCCTGGTTTATGGAGATGCACCTCTATTACTTCTCCCGGCGCACAATGGCGATGATGCTCCGCCAGGCCGGCTTCCGCGTCATCTGGATGGGCACGCAGGGGCGCTATCTGCGCGCGGGCTACCTTGCTAGTCGCGTCACCGCCCTCAACCCCGCGTTAGGGCGCCCGCTCGAGGCGCTGGTCACCAAACTGGGCCTGCGCGGCCTCCCCCTGCGCGTCAACCTCGGCGACCTCTTCACCACCTACGCGCGCAAAATCTAACGTTTGTAGTTAGCTACGTAGCGAAGCGGAGTAGCGTTCTTGAACGTCCGTTGTCACAGAGTATTCGCCACTGCGCCGCGCCGATGGTTGAAATCATCGTCTGATATCCGAAGTGCGTTAAAACGCACTGTGGAAAAAGTCGCACCTATTAGCTCAAAGCCCCCGTCTCGGGGGCGTCTATAAAGCGAGAAAGACGCTTTTGGCCGTCCCCGGGGACGGGGACTGGGAGCTTTTTTGAATAGCGTGTCACTTTTGCCATAATGCGTTAAAACGCACTGAGGTTGCTTTCTTGAGCGGTTTTTCAACCCGTTTTTAACGGGTTTTGGGTATCAGCCTCGAATTCATTCGTGGGCGAGCTTTTGCTTCATCTGCTCCATCTGCTCCATCTGTTGATCATGACCGGTGATAAATGGGAGATTCTTATTCGATGAAACACATACCTAAATGGCTGTGGGGCATACTCTTCCTGCTGTGGATCACCCTGAGCGTCAGCGCGTTCTACATCGTGCCGGAGCAGCGGCCCCTGACGCCGGCCCATCAAGCGATGTGGCAGACGCTTCTGGAGGATCTCATCGCGGGCGACGTGCGATTCGTCGGCAACCTGGGCCGCGCGGCCTTGATCTGGCTGCGCGGCTTGGGCGGCGCGCTGGCGATCTGCGGCGGCGCGCTCTCCGCTGGGCTTAGCAGCCTTCATATAATAGGGTGGCGTCTCGCTGATGAGGACCACGCCGACCCCGTGCGCCTCTTCCTCACCGGCGCGACCCTGGGCCTGGGCATTGTCGGCGCGGCGATGTTGGTCGTGGGGATGTTGGGCGGCGCCGTCCCCTGGGGCGCGCTCGCCGTGCTGATTGCCTCGTGGGCGGCGGCCCCGCGCCGCACGGGGCGGCTCCTGCGCGCTCTCTGGCAGGCGCGGGAGCGATTACATTCGACCCTGGGCCGGGCGCTTTTCCTCTTCGCGCTGCTCACGTTAGCCTTAGCGCTCATCCCCGCGCTGCTCCCGCCCATCGATTGGGACGGCATCTTCTACCACCTCACCGGCCCGAAGATCGCCATCCGCCAGGGCCGCATCGGCTGGATGGATCGCTACGTCCCGCACTTCAACTTCCCGTGGCTGGGCGAGGCGCTCTTCCTCCAAGCCCTCCTGCTGACGGGCGAGCCGGCGACCAAACTCCTCCACTGGTGGGCCGCCGTCCTCATCGCCGGCTGGATTGCCTGGCTGGCGCATCGCCGCCTGGGCGCCGATGGCGTGCCGTGGGCCGTGGCCCTCTTCTTGGGGATGCCAATGGTCGGCGTGTTGGCCGGCTGGGCCTACACCGATCTCTTCCTGACCCTCTTCGTCGTCGCCGAGACCGCGCTGCTGGCCGAGGCATTCGCCGAAGGACACGGCCCCGCCTGGTATCTGCTGGCCGGCGCGATGGGCGGCTTCGCCACCGGCGTCAAATACACCGCCGTCGCCTGGCCCGTCGT
>CAYXVS010000192.1:0-2401 GCA_964468735.1 uncultured Anaerolineales bacterium
GGCCCATCTATGTCGGCAACTTCATCGACCGCGACAAGCCGGTCTATCAGCCGCTAAAGATCGAGCAGGGCGAGGAGGCGTAAATGTACCAGGAGATTCGGCTTTCTGGCTTTGGCGGGCAGGGTTTGGGGCTGGCGGGATTTTTGTTGGGCAAGGCGCTGGCGCTCTACGATGAGCGCGAGGCGGTGATGACGCAGGCCTACGGCCCGGAGGCGCGCGGCGGCGCATCGAGCGCCAATGTCGTCGTGGCGGATCGGCCCATCGATTATCCCTTTGTGCAGGCGCCGGATATTCTGGTCGCGATGTCGCAGGAGGCCTACACGACCTTCCGGCCCACGGCCAAGGGCGGCGCGACGATCCTGATCGACGCGGATCTGGTCACGCCGAACGAGGGCGACGCGCCCCAGGCGATCCCCGCGACGCGCCTGGCGGAGGAGCTGGGCCGCCGCATCGTGGCGAACGTTATCATGCTGGGCTACTTCACGCGCATCACGGGCGTCGTCAGCCGCGAGGCGATGGAATCCGCCCTGCGCGATACCCTGCGCCCCAAGATTTTGCCGTTGAATTTAAAGGCGTTTGAGGCGGGCTATACGTATCAGAGTTGAAAGTTGAAAGTCAAAAGTTGAAAGTTGGTAAAACTGCTCAGGGTGGGAGTATCTAAACCTTCCGGGAAGCTGCGAATAGCCCGACATTATAGGGGGAATTGCTTGATTGAGCACTTTTCATAGCTTCCCGGAAGGTAGAAGTCTGAGTAGTTACAAAAGTTCAACAAAGTTCAAAGTTAAAGTCAAGTGGAGAGCGAGATGAGCAAGAAAAGTGTCTATGAGAATGTCGTGGCGCAGTTTGATCACGCGGCGGATTTGATGGACTTGGATCAGCAGGTGCGGAAGATTTTAGCCACGACGATCAATGAAATCGTCGTGCATTTCCCGGTGATTATGGACGATGGCTCGCTGGAGATGTTCACCGGTTATCGCGTGCAGCACAACAATGTGTTGGGGCCGTTCAAGGGCGGGCTGCGCTATCACCCGGCGGTGAACATCGACGAGGTGCGCGCATTGGCCACCTGGATGACCTGGAAATCGGCGATTGCCGGGCTGCCGTTCGGCGGCGCGAAGGGCGGCATTCAAATCGACCCGAAGAGTTATTCCGCCAGCGAGTTGGAGAACATCACCCGGCGCTTCACCTTCGCGCTGGGCACCAACATCGGGCCGGAGTACGACATCCCCGCGCCCGATGTCAACACCAATCCGCAGATCATGGCCTGGATCTTGGACACCTACCAGCAGATGATGCCGCCGTTGGAGCGCAATCGGAATTCCCATGTGGTGACGGGCAAACCGGTCGAATCGGGCGGGAGCGTGGGACGCAACAAGGCCACCGGCCAGGGGGTTGTCTTTGTGTTGCAGGCTTGGGCGGCGGATCACGACTTCGATCTGAGCGCGGCCACGTACATCATCCAGGGTTACGGCAATGTCGGCTCGTGGACGGGCCGGTTGTTGCAGCCGCTGGGCGCGAAGCTCTTAGCTGTGGAGGATCACACCGGCGCGCTCGTGAATCCCGAAGGCTTCGACGCGGCGGATCTGGCCGATTACGTCGCGGAGCACGGCGGGATCGCGGGCTATCCGGCGGGGGAGCCGGTCGATCATCAGACCTTTATGAGCGTCCAGGCCGATATTTTCGTGCCGGCGGCGCTGGAGAATCAGATCACGGCGGAGACCGCGCCCTGGCTCAACGTCCAAATAGTGGCCGAGGGGGCCAACGGCCCCACCGACCTCGAGGGCGACCGCATCTTGCAGGAGAAGGGTATCCACGTGTTGCCCGATGTCCTGTGCAACGCCGGCGGCGTGATCGTCAGCTACTTCGAGTGGTTGCAAAATAAGCGCAGCGAATTCTGGGACTTGGACGAAGTCGATGCCAAGCTGCACAAGATCATCGTCGGCGGCTACAAGCGCGTCCGCGACGCCGCGCGCGCCTACGACACCGATTGGCGGACGGCGGCGTACATCGTGGCTTTGCGCCGTCTGGAGACCGTCTACAAAAAGCGCGGCATCTTCCCGTAAATTTGTGTAAATCAAGGTGGGGTCTTTTGGATTTCGCCGGATATCCCCCTAAGCGGCTCTAAAAGCAGCGCAGATGCGCGCGTTTGTGGGGATCACAGACCTTTTTCGCGTCGCTACTAGATTGCGGGTGGGGATAACACAATTTCATCCGGCGAATTCCTGAAGAGCCTCAAGGTGCAACGCACTTTTAGGCTTATCACTGAGCCTATACTGCGTCAGGAGTAACTGTTACTTAAGTCCAAGTGCGTTGCACCTCTTCCAACCTCCAATTTGAGGAGAAAATATGAGCAACTCAGTTATGGTCATTGGCGGCGGCATCGCGGGGATTCAGGCCGCGT
>CAYXVS010000192.1:2501-5956 GCA_964468735.1 uncultured Anaerolineales bacterium
ATGAGCAACTCAGTTATGGTCATTGGCGGCGGCATCGCGGGGATTCAGGCCGCGTTGGATTTGGCGGACGCTGGCGCGCGCGTCGTGCTGGTGGAGCGGGAGGCGACCATCGGCGGCGCGATGGCCGTCTTAGACAAGAACTTCCCCACGTTGGATTGCTCCATCTGCATCGAGGCGCCCAAAATGTCCGAGGTGGATCTGCACCCCAACATCGAAATCCTCTCCTTGGCGGAGGTGGATCGCGTCGAAGGTTCTCCCGGCAATTTCCGCGTGACGGTGCGACAGCGCGCGCGTTACGTCACCGACGAGTGCACCCGCTGCGGCGATTGCACCGAGGTCTGCCCCGTGGTGCTGCCCAACGAATACGACGCCGGCATGGCCGCGCGGAAAGCCATCTACACGCCCATCCCCCAATCCGCGCCGGGCGCCTACATGATCGATATGCATGCGTGCCTCAACGATCCACCCAACTACATCCCCTGTAGCCGCTGCGCCGACATCTGTCCGCCCCAGGCCATCGACTTCCTCATGCCCAAAGAGCAACTCCTCACGCGCGAGGTGAGCGCCATCGTCATCGCCGTGGGCTACGATATGTTGGATCCGCGCAAGATGCACGAGTACGGCTACGGCAGCCATCCCGATATTCTGACCGCGCTGGAGTTCGAGCGGCTCATCAACTCGGCGGGGCCGACCGGCGGCGATATTATCCGCCCCTCCGATGGCCAGCACCCGGAGAAGATCCTCTTCGTCCTCTGCGTCGGATCGCGGGATCAGCGCTTTCGGCGCTACTGCTCGCGCTTCTGCTGTATGTATTCGATTAAGCACGCCTATCAGGCCATCGATCACGGCGTGGACGACGTGACCGTGCTCTACATGGACATCCGCGCCTACGGCAAAGGCTTCGATGGCTTCTGGGAGCGCACCTCCGACGCGGGCGCGAAGTTCATCCGGGGGCGACCGGGGCGTATCCGGGCGAAGGGCGATACCCTCGAGGTCATCTACGAGAACACCGAGACCGCCGAGCGGATCACCGAGGCGTTCGATATGGTGGTGTTGGCCAACGCGGTCACGCCCGCCGAGGGCCTGCCCGATCTCGCCGCGCGCCTGGGCATCGAGCTGGACACCGACGGTTTCATCCGCTCGGAGGAGATGCACGGCGGGCTGGTGATGACGACGCGCCCCGGCATCTACGCGGCGGGCTGCGTCTCCGGCCCCAAGGACATCCCCGATAGCGTCGCCGAAGGGAGCGGCGCGGCGGCGCTCGCGCTGAGTCACCTCACCGAGCGCTACTGGCCGGAGCCGTTGGATGTGGAGCCGATCCCCGATGTGGAGACGCCGCGCGTCGGCGTCTACGTCTGCCACTGCGGCAGCAACATCGCCGGCGTCGTCGATGTCGAGCGGGTGATGGCCGCCGCGCTCACGCTGCCCGATGTCGTCCATGCCGATCATCAGATGTTTTCCTGCGCGGGCAACACCCAGGCCGAAATCGAGGAATCCATTCGCGAGCACAACATCACGCGCGTGGTCATCGCCGCGTGCTCGCCCAAAACCCACGAATCGATCTTTCGCGGCGTTTTGATGCGCGCGGGCCTCAACCCCTACCTGCTGGTGATGTCCAACATCCGCAATATGGACTCGTGGGTGCACAAGTTCGAGCCGGAGGCGGCTACCGTCAAGGCCTCGGATATGGTGGCGATGGCGGTCCAGAAGGCTCGCCAACTCACGCCGCTGGAGGCCAGTCACCTGCCGCTCACGCAGCGCGCGTTAGTCATCGGCGGCGGCATCGCGGGGATGACCTCGGCGGCAGCGCTGGCCCGTCAGGGCTACGACACGCACCTGGTGGAGAAGGCGGAGCACTTGGGCGGCCTGCTGATGGATCTAGACCACGTCGCCCCGGCGGATCTCCGCGCGGCTGATATCGTCCGCGCCAAGGCGCAGGAACTGGAGGAGACCGGCGTCCACATCCACCTAGGCGCGGAGGTCGAGACGATTGGCGGGGTCGTCGGCAGCTTCCACGCCCACCTCAGCAGCGACGAGGCGCTGGAAGTCGGCGCAGTCGTCGTCGCCACCGGCGCCATCCCCTATCAGCCCACAGAATTTGACTACGGCAACGACCCCCGCGTGATCACGAACCTCGAATTAGAGGCGCTGCTCTCCAACCTCCAATCTCCAACTTCCATCCCCGACCACATCACCTTCATCTCCTGCGTGGGCGCGCGCCAGGGCAAGATGGGCTGCTCGCGCTACTGCTGCACCTCGATGATCAGCCAGGCGCTGCGCTTGCGGCGGATGGGCAAGAAGGTGCGCATCGTGAGCAAGGACATTCGCACGTACAGCCGCCAGGCCGAGGAACTCTACGAGGAGGCGATGCGCGCGGGCGTGCAGTTCTTCCGGTATGATGACGACAAGCCGCCGCAAGACGTTCTTTCCTGGGATGCGGATGAGGGCGCTTTGACCTTCTACGATCATCTGTTGCACGCGAACCTGCGCATCCCCACCGATCAGTTGGTGCTGGTGACCGGCCTCTGCCCGGCGCAGACCAACCTCCCCGATCAGCTCAAGCTATCTGAGAGCGAGGACGGCTTCTTGATGGAGCTGCATCCCAAGCTGGGGCCGGTTCAGACCGCCGTGCAGGGCGTCTTTTTGGCGGGGGCCTCGCAGGGCGCCAAGGACGTGCGCGAATCGATGGCGCAGGCGATGGCGGCGGCGGGCAAGGCGGGCGTGCTGCTGGCCCGCAGCGAGATCGAAAAGGAGCCGCTCACGGCCCAGCACGATCCCGAAAAGTGCATCGGCTGTATGCGCTGCGTCAGCGTCTGTCCCTTCAACGCCATCGAGCAGGTGGGCGAGCGCGGCAAGGGGACGGTGCGCATCATCGAGGCGGCCTGTATGGGCTGCGGCAACTGCGCCGCCGAGTGCCCCGTCGATGCCATCGATATGCCGTACTTCACCAAGGCCCAAGTCCTGGCCCAGATCGACGCGGCGCTGGCCGAGCATCCAGAGGAAAAGTGCATCGTCTTTACCTGCAACTGGTGCTCCTACGCCGGCGCCGACCTGGCTGGCATCGAGAAGCGCCAATATCCGCCCTCCGCGCGCATCGTGCGGACGATGTGCTCCGCTCGCTTCGAGGAGGCCTTCATCGCGCGGGCGTTCGATCAGGGCGCGGGCGCGGTCTTGGTCACCGGCTGCCGCCTCACCGATAGCGGCTCCGATTGCCACTACAACTATGCCAACACCCACACCGCCCGCCGCTTCAAGCGCTGGCACAAGAAATTCACGCGCAAGGGCATCGCGCCGGAACGGCTGCAACTGCGCTGGATTTCGGCCGCCGAGGGCAAGGAATTCGCGGAGAAAATCGCAGAGATGGATGAGATTGTTCGGACGTACGCAGAACGGAAAGTTACAAGTTAAAGGTTGAAAGTTGAAAGTTCGGCGTCGGGAAGCAAACTTTTAATGTG
>CAYXVS010000193.1:0-5920 GCA_964468735.1 uncultured Anaerolineales bacterium
ATCCAGCGCATCATCCAGCGCATCGAAAGCGCCGTCGCCGCGAGCGTCACCCCACAACTGACGATCAGGATCAGGGTGAGGGGCAGCCACGATGTGCGCAGCAGCGCCGCGTGGGTCATAATCCCCACGCCCGCCGGGATGAAGAGCAGCGCGAGGTGCGAGAGCAACTTGTTCGCCGTCCGCTTCAGCGCAGGGGCGGGGCCGCCGCGCAGCAGGAGCGCGATCAACAGCAGCACCATCCCCAT
Source organism: uncultured Anaerolineales bacterium (assembly GCA_964468735.1). Classification (GTDB taxonomy): domain Bacteria; phylum Chloroflexota; class Anaerolineae; order B4-G1; family SLSP01; genus JAAAOZ01. Next base: position 246 of record CAYXVS010000193.1, read on the forward strand.
CACCGGGCCGGGAATGGGCAGGCTGAGCAGTCGCACCGTCACCTCACCGGCAAGTTGAAAGAGCAAAAGTACCATCAGGGCATTAAGCATCGGTCACCTCCAGAGAACCGGGATCATCTATCCTTTCTATAACCGTTGTAACGTTTGAAATTTCTATAAAAAGTTTTGACTTATACTGACTTTTGTCTTATACTAGGACATCAAGATGCCCCAGCATGTAACTACTTCGGGGAAGTGTCTAAACCTTCCGAGAAGCTTCGAATAGCCCGACATAGTAAAGAACTCAGCAAACTTGATGAACTGGGGCCACAAATCGAGTAGAAGAGGGAGTGCCTTTAGATGGCTTGGCAGTATACACCCTATATCATTCCATTGATTTTGACAACCGGCCTGGCGATTGGGGTCGCGGTGGCGGCATGGCAGCGGCGGGGCGCGGAGCAGGGCGCTGTGCCGTTAGTTATTTTGATGGTTGGCGTGGCCGTGTGGTGCTTGGCCTACGCGATGCGATTAGGCGCGACGACCCGGCCGCTGAAGATCTTCTGGGCCAGAGTGCGCTATCTGGGAATTGTGATGACGCCCGGCGCGATGTTTGCCTTCGCCTTACAATACACGAACCGCGCGCGCTGGCTCCAGGGCAAGCGGATGGCCTGGCTAGCTCTCGAGCCGACCGTGATGGCGCTGTTGGTCTGGACGAACGGATCGTTGCATCGTCTGGTGTGGCAGCACATCCATTTGACCCAGTACGAGACCTTTGTGGGCTGGCGCGCGGATCACGGTCTGGCATTCTGGTTGCACACGGCTTATAGCTATGCCCTTTTCTCTTTTGTGCTCCTCTGGTTGATCCAAACGTGGTTCCGCTCCTCGCGATTCTACCGCCCGCAAGTGGGCGTCTTTCTGGTTGGCGCGATCACGACCCTGCTGGGCAGTGTGGTCTCAGTCTTCGATTTGCATCCCTTCAATCATTTGGATCTGACGCCCTTCTCCTTTGCGCTGGCTGGCTCTCTGATCGCGTTTGGCCTCTTCCACTATCGTTTGCTGGGCATCGTGCCGGTGGCCCACGACGCCGTCATCGCCGGCATTCGCGAGGGCGTCCTGATCATCGATGCCTATCAGCGCGTGGTGGATGTCAATCCGGCGGCGTGTCGCGACGTGCTGGATTGTATTCCGAAGCAGGTGATCGGTAAATCGGTGCAGGAGGTTTTATCGCGCTGGCCGGATTTCTTCGATGCGAAGGGGGATTTGCGGGCGGAAGGGAGCGAGATCGCCATCCGCCGGGAAGGGGAGACCCACTATTATGATGTCCAGGTCTCGGTGTTAGGCAAGCAGGGTGACAAGTGCCTGGGCTGGTGTATTGTCTTCCACGATATTACGTTGCGCAAACAGGCGGAAGCTGCGTTGCAATCGCGGGAACAGCTCTATAAGAATCTGGTCTCTGTCGCGAAGGTGACGGCGGAGCAACTGGATTTGGACGCCACGCTCCAGAACACGTTGGACATCGCGGCAAAAATCTCGGCGGCGGAGGGCGGGGCGCTGTTGTTGGTCGATGAGATGCTCCACGTCACACACCGGATCGTGGTCTCAAAGGAAGGTAAAATCAAGCGGACCAGGCAGACCTTGCAGCAGGTGATGGATCAAGGGCTGGCGGGCTGGGTGGCGCAGCATCGCGAGGCGGTGGTATTGGAGGACGCGATAGAGGATTACCGTTGGCTTCCGCTGGAGCGGCCTGATTTTGTCACCCGGTCGGTTTTAGCTATGCCGTTGATCAATCAAGGCGTCCTGTTGGGCGTTCTGACGTTGCAACACTCGCAGCCGGGACGCTTTGATGCAGATGATCTCCTTGTGATGCAAGCGGCCGCGCATCAGATGGCGACGGCGGTTCACAACGCGCAGATCTATGAAGCGCAGCGCAATTTGGCTCAGCGTGTCTCAACGCTCTACGATGTGATGGAGAAGTTAGGCGGGCATCTGAACCCTAAGACGGTGCCCCAAGTCGCCGTGGACGCGATCGCGCGCCTGACCGGCTGGCCCTCCGTAGCAATCCTGGCGCCTGATCCGGTGGAGAAGACCCTGCGGGTGGAGGCCGCCAGCAGCCTCGACGCAATAGCGGATGGCTGGCGCGTTCCCTGGGATGAAGGTGTGCGCGGGGAGGCCTTCCAAGGCCAGGAAGCGCGGTACGTTTCGGATCTCTGTGAGCTTGTCGAACCTTCCGGTCGGGCCGTCTCAGCGTGTAGCCGGATGGTGATCCCGCTATGTCGCGGGGAGCGCGTCCTGGGGCTGTTGGATGTCAGCAGTTCCCGATCTTATGCCTTCGATACCGATGATCGTCAGCAGGCAGAACTGTTGGCGGAATCGGTCGCGCTCTCCTTGGATGTCGCTCGCTCGCACGCCGAGATCGGTGGCTATGTGGCGGATTTGAGCGCGCTCTACGAGGTCTCGCGGGCTGTGGGCCAAACCCTGGTATTGGAATCCTTGCTGGCCGAGACGTTAGAGGTGACGTTGAACTCCCTAGGCTTTGAATCGGGCCTGATCCTGCTGCGACAGCCAGAGGCCGGTACGCTCTCCGTTGCTGTGAAGCGCAACTTGCCCAAGGATATCGATACCTTCATCGAGGGGAAGTTGAGCGCCTTGTGGACCCACGTCTATGAGGGGAAAACGCCGTTGATGGTGGGGGATGTGGCCAGCGGCTCGCACGCGCTGGGTCGGGCGTTGGAGGTGGCGCCGTCCGGCGTGGAGGTATTGCGTGCGGCCCGCATCCGCACCTGCGCGATCTCGCCCCTTTTGCATCAGGAGACCTCGATCGGCGTGCTTTGTCTCTTCGCTCAGACACCCCGTGAATATTCGGCACATGATATCGCGTTGCAGATGGCGATTGGGCGGCAGATCGCGACGGCGGTGGTCAACGCGCGGCTCTTCCAGGCGGTGGCGGATGAGCGCTCGCGCTTGCATGCGATCATCGAGACCAGCCGTGATGGTATCCTCCTGCTGGGCGTAGATTTCAACATCCAGGTGATTAATCAGCGCGCGGTCGATCTACTGTCCCTCCCCGATGACGCGGAGACGTGGATGCAGCGGAACGCGATGGCGCTTTTCCCTGCCCTCCGCAAGGCCGCGCCCGATGTCGCCCAGGTCTTGATGCGAGAGTTACGCCACGCCCAGCGGAACGATGAGATGTATGACGAAGGGGAGTTTGAGTTCGACTCGCGCGCTATCCAGTGGTTTTACATGCCCGTCCGCACCGAGATGACCCTGCTCGGTTGGTTGATCATCCTCCGCGACATCACCGAGGAGCGGCTGTTAGATAAGATGCGGAATGATCTCACTCACACGATGGTGCATGATCTGCGCAACCCCCTGACCGGCATCTCCGGCGCCGTCAAACTGCTGAATCGGAGCCTCTCGAAGAAGATGTTGACCAGCAACGAGATCCATATGATAGGCGTGTTGGACCGTTCCACGCAGCGCATGTTAGATCTTGTCAACGCGATTTTGGACATCGGTAAGCTGGAAAGCGGTCGCATGCCGTTGCAGCGCGATGAGCTGGCGCTCAATGGGCTGATCAAGAAGGTGTTGGATGCGCAATCGCCGCTGGCGGAGGCGGAGGGCGTGGCGTTGAGCAAGGATCTCCCCACGCCATCGCCCGTCGTCTACGTCGACGCCGACCTGTTGGAGCGGGTGGTGCAGAATTTGGTCGATAACGCGATCAAATTCACGCCCGAAGCTGGGCGGGTGAACGTTCGCGTGGCGCGGAACGGCAGCGGCAATTTCAAGGTCTCCGTGCAGGACACCGGGCGCGGGGTGCCGTCGGAGGTGCAAGGCCGGCTCTTTGAGAAATTCGTCACCGGCAATCAATACGGGCGCGGGAGCGGTTTGGGCTTGGCCTTTTGTCGCATGGTGATAGAACTGCACGGCGAACGTATCTGGATGGAGGAGACCTCAGCCGCCGGCACGACCTTCAGCTTCACATTGACGAGCTATGCCTCCGAAGCGCCGCCCGACGAAGCGAATGGAGAAGCATCGCCGTAGCGCAAACACGCCCCCGATTTTTCATCAAGCCCAGGGAACTCTTCCTGGGCGATTTTTATACCTACTTCGGCTATGCTTCAGCTACGCTCCGACACGGATGCGCAAAGGGCGATCTCCTAAATCAAGGAGATCGCCCTCTTCGCTTTGACGGTAGAGCAACGCCGGCGGAATTAACTCTCCTCTTCGCTGCCCTCTTCTTCTTCCTTCTCTTCTTCTTCATCATCCCCAAGATCGATGTTGTGCTCCCTCGCATAGGAGCGCAGTTGATCGAGTCGCTCCTGATGCTCGCGAACTGCCTTCTTCGCGCGGTTCAGATTTTCCTTCAGTGCCTCCTCAGTAGGCTCGCCGAGATAAGTATCCAACACCTCGCTGGAGGTTAATTGGACATGATACACGTCGAAGGTCTTCTCGCGCCACGCCTCCACCTCTTTTAACTTCTCCTTCTCGCTTTTGTAAGCCTCGCGTACGCCTTTCTCTTCATCTGGCGTGAGATCCTCATCCATGTCGTTGCGTTCCTGAATGGACCATTGATAAGCCGCATATATGACAAAGACTAATAATCCGATGATCACTACACCCAAAGCAATCATTATCGTTGGCATCGCTTACGCCTCCTTACGTTTGCGGTTGTGCCCGGCGAACTCCCGCAGAGCCAGTAGACTTACTCTCTATTATACTGGAAAGATGGATGGATGCATGGGAATTCGAAGCAAATCGACCGGGAAAATCGCTTAACGTGCAACCGCGTGTATCTTAGACACCTCAGAACTGCTTCGTTTGCTCGCTTGGCCAGATCTGCACCGTTGCCCCATCGACGCGGACGCGGTCGCCCGTGTGGATGGCATCGAGCGGGAGCTGATCGACCATCGGAATCTCAGAGATGATGGCGCCGACGGCGACGATGGGTTCACTCGCCGCGTTGAGGATCGCGGCGGGCGCCAGCCCGTTGGCGGCTAATTGATAGAGCACGTAAGAGCCGACGGTGCTGCCTTTCCCGGTGGGGAAGACCAACACGCGATGCGCCACGCACAGCCCCTCCAGTGGATGCCCCCGCTCGGTGACGATGCCCGTCCGGCCATCGACGCCGCCCAGGAAGCCAATCGGCGCGGGCGAGACCAACGCCTCGCCCTCCGCGCGCCCCGCTTTGATGATGCGACCGGTCAGTTTTAGCATAGGAGAGATCCTTTGGGTTGGTTGATTGTTTGCGGAGGTCTACTGCTATCCCTGGCTCGTAAAACGTATTGCGTAAAACGTAAATGAGTCATCTGGATTGAGATCGTCTCTGGTGAAGTCCCGATCAAGAGCTGTGCTGTAAAATATAAAAACGTCAAATGGAAATGAAATCTCATTGCAGACACATTACGAAATACGCACTACGCAATACGGTTACTGTCACAGAGTATTCGCCACGCGCCACGCCACGCGCGCCCGGCGACTGAAGTCGCGGCAACACCTACGAAGTCGGCCTTCGCCGACTCTCTGGGCACTTTCCAGCTACGATTCACTGCAAATTCGCTAGTTAAATGCTTGTTTTGTATATTTAATTTGCATTTATCATTTGAATTTCAAAAGAGCCTAGCCGCCGAAGGGCGGCTTTGTAAAGGTGGCACGCGGTTTCTCTTTGACCCAACGGCCCGATGGCCGTGGGAACC
>CAYXVS010000194.1:0-5892 GCA_964468735.1 uncultured Anaerolineales bacterium
ATTTGAGATTCTCCAACTGCTCCGCGTAGGTGAGTTGCGCTTCGGCCTGCGCTTTTTCTGCCTTGGCCTTTAGCTCTTCGATGCGGGCCTCAATGGCCTGCAATTCCGCTTCCTTCTTCTTGCGATAGGCTTCCTTCTTTAGATCCTCTGTCATAGTTCCCTCCTAAGGTTTTTTCTTCTGTTGAAGTGATGATACGATTGATTGATGATCGTCAGTGTTCTTACTTGACCAGATCGGGCGTCACGGCCCAGGCCAGGCGCCAGACATCGTCCTCTTTCTTTTCCAGGCAGACGATACCCGCGTTCTGGAAGTCCACGAGCTTTTTCTCCGCGTCGCCGATCATCAGATGGCTGGCCATGCGCTCCATAAAGGGCAGATGGCCCACGAGCATGAGCGGCTGTTGCGCGACGATCAGCTCGGCGGCGATGGGTTTGACATCATCCACCGGCCCTAATCCCGCGAACTTCACCACGCCGTCCGGCGCCGTCAACCCCTGGGCCAGCGTGTTGGCCGTCTGCTCGGCGCGGGTCTTGCCGCTGTGGCGAATCTGCTGCACCTCGAGGCCCACGCTGGCGGCCCATCCCGCCATCCGTTCGGCATCGTCGTGGCCTTCTTTACTCAGGGCGCGATCGGGATCGATCTCCTCGGGTAAAGCTTTGGCGTGCTGCACAAGAAAAACTTTCATATAGATAGTTGCCCTCCTTATGACGGCAGTCAAATAGTCTTAAGTCGCGTAGTCAAATAGTCAAAAATTCGGCCCATCGCCAGGTAATCTTCTATCAAGATACCATGACGACCTTATAGATTCTATCTGACATGCGTTGCGAGAGGCGTTGAATTGGGTTGCAAGAGTTGGGATTTCGTGGGGGGCTGTTGTTTCATGTGGGGTTTTGCCCTCCCTTGGATTTAGTCTATACTGATTTTGGGCGTTGTTAGGATTTTTCCCAAGGATACTGCGTTTTAGGTCTGACTTTGACAACTTTTAACTCGCAACTTGCAACTTTTAACTTATTTTTACAGGAGAGACCGATGCCAAACCATAAAATTGCTATCGTGACGGACAGTACGTGCGATCTACCAGCGGCGTACCGCGAGGAATACGACATTCACGTTCAACCGCTCACCATCATCTGGGGGGATGAGCAGTTGCTCGAGGGTGTGGACATCCAACCGGAGGAGTTTTATCGCCGGCTGGAGAGCGACCCGGTGTACCCGACGACGTCGCAGCCCACGCCGCAGGATTTTCTGACTACATACGAACAACTCGAGGCCGAGGGCGCGGAGGAGATCGTTGCGATCCTCATCAGCAGCGCGATGAGCGGGACCCTTCAATCTGCTCGCATGGCTGCGGAGATGACCGATATTCCTGTGCATCTGGTCGATTCCAAGACGAACTCGATGGGCCTGGGCTGGCAGATCGTGGCAGCGGCGCGCGAGCGAGAATCGGGCGGGGATGTGGCGGCGATGATCGCGGCGGCCAACGCGGCCCGCGAGCGGATGGTCTACATCATCGCGCTGGATACGCTGGAGTACCTGCATCGCGGCGGACGCATCGGCAGCGCGAGCCGGTTCATCGGCACGCTGTTGAACCTCAAACCGCAAATCTACGTCAATCACGAGACCGGCGAGGTGGAGGGCGGCCGGCGCACGCGCACCCGCCGCCGCGCCATTGACGTGCTGTTCAAGGATTTCTTCGCCCAAGTGGATACAGATACCGACCGCCCGATGCACATCGCGGTGCTGCACAACGCCGCGTTAGACGACGCCGAAGCGCTCGCGGCCCGCGTCGAGCGCGAGTACGCGCCGGAAGAACTGCTCATCAGCATCGTCTCGCCCGTCCTGGGCGTGCATACCGGCCCTCGCGCCATCGCGCTCTGCGGGTATTCGGAGGGGTGAGATGGTGATGGATCGACTCTGTTGGTTGTGAGGCATAATAGGGTATTGTATACTGTAGATAGGCTGAGCTTGTGGATGGAGTAGTAGCAAATGACAATCCTTAAAGAGGCGGAAAAACTGGTTTCGGAAATGACGCTGGGGGAGAAAGCGCAAGTGCTTCAGTGGGTCGCTCGCGACGTCGGGGGAGCGTTTCCCGGCATCGATAGCGATTTCGATATTGCTGGCGGCGAGCCATGCATTGTACGTACCCGCATTCCTGTGTGGGTCTTGGTCCAGGCGCGGAAGCTAGGGGCCAGCGAGGCCTGCTTGCTTGAGATGTATCCCACACTGCGCGCCGAAGATCTGGTCAACGCCTGGGCATACTACCGCTTGCACCAGGATGAGATCGAGCGACAAATCATCGAGAACGAGACGGCGTAATAAGACAAGTGCTGCTGGAGAATGGACGTGTCTAACGAAGAAATAGACAAAATTATAGTTGCTTGCGATACAGGAGTACTCATCTCAGCATTTCAAAGTGGGCGGGTTGATTTATTGGCTCGTTACTTTAACGTGATCTATATTGCATCTTCGCAGGTAACTGAGTTTGAAGAACATAATGCCGGCAAAGAACTGGACGCTCTCATTCAAGAAGGTTGGATAGTCGTGGCGGAGCCGCTGACGACCAAAGAAAAGGACTGTGCAAAGGTGTTAGCTCACCGGATCGCAGCACATCCACCATCGGGTGATCCAGACTACCACAAACATTTACCGGAGGCCGAATTAATGATCGTCGCTGCTCGATCTCAACTTGGATGCGCGCAGATTTTATTGGATGAGTTGGCGGCTCGTGCTGTGGCGGAGGATGATGGACTGCGAATCACTGGATTCCCCGGTGTGGTAGGTCGAGCTGGTTTGGATGGATTGTTGACCAAGAACGATATCCGGCATGTGCTCACTTTGTGTCAGCAGCAGGGGACACATTACAACAATCGACTGATCGAGCATGTGGCCGAGAAATATGGGAGGTGAAAAGGATGGAGAAAAGAATTACTCCGCACGAACCACAAGCAGCGTTGTTATCGGCTGAGGATGTGGATAGAGATGTCGCCTCTTTATCGGAGGCTTTGATGGAAGAGCGAGCCAAGCGTATTGCCCACAAGGCTCTTCTGCGTCCTGAAATACGGCAGATTTTGCAGACGCTTTTGGAAAGTGGTGTCTGTGAAAGCGAGGAGGAAGCCATTGCCAGAGGACTTCGGACGCTCTCCGTTGCTCTGTTGCCGGCCAAAGGATCTGCTGGTTACTGAATCGGTTTGCGTCTGACGCAGTCCAACTTGAAAGCCCTCAGCATCGCATTGACGCTGAGGGCTTTTTCTTTTGACGGGCGAGGCCGATCCCAAACGGGTTTTCGCTACCGCCGATACTCCGGCCGGATGTCCACGCGCCGGAGGAGATTGGCGTTGGTCACGACGGTGATGGAGCTGGTGGCCATGGCAATCTCGGCCAGGACGGGGTGCATCCAGCCGACGACGGCGAGGGGCGCCATGATCACGTTGTAGAAGAAGGCCCAGAAGAGGTTCTGCTTGATCTTGCGGAAGGTGGCGCGGCTCAGGTTGATGGCCTCGACGACGCCGGTGAGTTCGCCGCGCACTAACGTCACATCGCTGGCCTCGATGGCGATGTCGGCGCCGGCGCCGATGGCCAAGCCGACGTTGGCCTGCGTCAGCGCCGGCGCGTCGTTGATGCCATCGCCCACAAAGGCGACGCGCCCGTATTGTTTCTGCAACGCTTGCACCTCGTCCACCTTGCCGTCGGGCAGGACCTCCGCCACGACGTGATCGATGCCCACGCGCCGGGCGATGGCCTCGGCGGTGCGGCGATTATCGCCGGTGAGCATGGCCGTGCGCACGCCCAGATCGTGCAGCGCCGCGATGGCCGCCTCGGACTCCTCCTTGAGTGTGTCGGCCACGGCCAGCACGCCCGCCAGCTCCCCATCGACCGCTGCCAACATCGTCGTCTTGCCCTCGGCCTCCAGGCGCTCGAGGTCATCCGCCAGCGGCGCGATCTCCACGCCGGCCTCGGCCATCAGCCGGCGCGACCCGACGAGCACCCGCGCCCCGTCAATCGTCGCGACGATGCCGCGCCCGCGCTGCGCCTCGAACTCGCGCGGCTCGTCCAACGTCACGTCCGCCGCCTGCGCTCGCTTCACCACCGCCTGCGCCAACGGATGCTCCGATCCCCGCTCCGCGCTCCCGGCCCAGTAGAGAATTTTGTTCGCTGATTCGCCCATTCGCTCATTCGCTGATTCGATTATATCCGTCACCTCCGGCTTGCCCTTCGTGATGGTGCCGGTCTTATCGAAGATCACAATGCCCACATCCTTGAGCGTCTGGATCGCCTCGCCGCTGCGGATGAGGATGCCGTGCTCGGCCCCCATCCCGCTGCCGACCATCAGCGCGGTCGGCGTCGCCAGGCCCAACGCGCACGGGCAGGCGATGACGAAGACGGAGACCATCGAGACGATGGCCAACGTCCAGATCCCCAGGTTGGGATTGACCCAGGGGAGGAATCCGCCCGCCGCCGTGAGCGCGCGCATCGCCTCCGGGAAGAGCAGGCGCGAGAAGAAAGTGAGCAGCGCGATGGTGATGATGATGGGCACAAAGACCGCCGTGACCCGGTCGGCGAAGGCTTGGATGGGCACTTTGGTGCCCTGGGCCTGCTCCACAAGCTTCACGACCTGGGCCAAGAAGGTGTCCTTGCCCACGCGCGTCGCCTCGACTTTGAGCAGCCCCACCTGGTTGACCGTCGCGCCGATGACCTCGTCGCCCGGCTCTTTGGTGACGGGCATACTCTCGCCCGTCGCCATCGATTCGTCCACCGCGCTCTCGCCCGCGATGACGACGCCATCGGTGGGGATCTTCTCGCCGGGCCGCACGACCATCACGTCGCCCACCTCGACCTGCTCGATGGGGACTTCGATTTCCTCGCCATCCTTGCCGTCGCGCATGATATGGGCCGTCTTTGCGCCTAACTCCAGTAATTTGCGGATGGCCTGCGAGGCGCGGCCCTTGGCGCTCTCTTCGATGTAGCGCCCGGTCAAGTGGAAGGCCATGATCATCGCCGAGACGCCCGCGTAGTTCGCGACGGGCGCGAAGAACGAGAGCGGCCCCGTCACCAGCGAGGCGCCCGTCCCCAGCGTGATGAGCGTATCCATATTGGCGTAGCCGTGCAGCGCCGCGCGGATGCCGCTGGTGTAGGTTTTGCGTCCCACCCAGAAGAGCACGGGCAGCGCCAGCACGATCATCCCCAGATTGAAGATCGGCGCGGTGGGCCACATCGCGCCGAAAAACATCTCCGGGATCATCCAGAGCATAATCACGGCGGTGAAGGCCCACGCGATCCACATCCGGCGGCGGGCCTCGGCCATCTTGCGCTCGGCCTCATCGTGGACGCTATCGGTCACGGACGATTCGGACGCCTCGCGCTCGATCACCTCGTAGCCGGCCTCGGAGACCGCGCTTTTGAAATCGCGCAGATCCGCCGTGCCGGGGACGTAGGTCACGGTGGCTTTCTCCGTCGCCAGATTGACGTTCGCCTCTAAGACGCCGGACACCTTGCTCAGCGCCTTCTGCACGTGATTGACGCACGCGGCGCAGGTCATCCCGCCGATGTTCAGCGCCATCGACTCCGTCGCCACATCGTAGCCGGTCTCCCGCACCGCCCCGACCAAAGCCTGCGTTGGGATCTCCGTATCGAACCGGAGGCTGGCCTTCTCCGTCGCCAAATTCACATTGACCTCGCCCATCCCCTCGACGCCGCCGAGCGCCTTCTGCACGTGATTCACGCACGACGCACACGTCATCCCCTTGATGGGAATCTCCATTTGTTTCTCTGCCATTCCGTCCTCCCTTTTGAACCTGGGGGATAATTTAATTATCAAGATATTTATCATCTTTATTATAGCATAAGATGATTAGAATGGTATTAGCCCAAATGGGAAACATCAAAGCAACAAA
>CAYXVS010000195.1:0-5889 GCA_964468735.1 uncultured Anaerolineales bacterium
CTACACCCACGCCGCCGCCCACGCCCACGGAGGCCCCAACCACCACCAACCTCACCTTCCGCCTGCTCACGACGCCGGAGCCGACGACGCCCACACCCACACCCACAGGCTTCCGCACCTTCCGTGTCGTCCTCTACTATGACGAGGACCAAAACAAGGAACTGGGCGCCGGTGAGGGTGTCCCTGGCTTTTACGTCCGCGCGCTCTCCTCCAAGAGCGGCGAGCAGTTAGCGCAAGGCTATACGGATGAACAAGGACAGCTTTCCTTCACCGTGCCGACCGTCGATACCGTGCGCGTCCGCATCCCCCTCCTGGGTCTCGACCGCATGGTCAACCCTGACACGCCAGAGGTCATCGTGCGCATCGCCCCCCAATCTTTGCCGAAGACCATACCTTAGCGCACCCTTGCTAACTACAAACTCAACTGGATTTATTTTTCCCGTAACCGTTTAAGTCTTGTGAGGTGCAACGCACTTATGGGCTTGTCACCAGGCTTATACGGCATAAGGCGTTGCCCTTCCTTCAGTTCAAGTGCGTTGCACCTTGGTCTGCTCATTAAACTAAACGGATACATTTTCCCTATTTGACGCTTTGACATTGACATTATGAATGAATCAACCAATAACGAAACATCGCTAAATAAGGAACCGAAGCCGGAACCAGCGTCAAAGCCAACGCCTCCTCCATCCCCGACGCCCCAACCTCCCCCCCAAGAGGATGCGACCACGCCGATCACACCCCGGCCATCCCCTAACAATCCACGCCCGCGCACTCGACGCCCCTATCCACCAACATGGTCCATCCTATTGATTATGTTGGGCGTGCTCCTCATCATTGGGGTGGGAGTGGGCGCGCTGCTTTCGATGCGATCTGGGCGCCCCACCGGTGGCGCGGAATCCTTAGACATCAACAAGCTCTCCACTTTCGACTCACCGCCCACATTGCCGCCCGATATTTCTGTCGTTGAGGAGAACAATACTCCCGTCATCACCGTTCAGCCGAAGCAGATCAACATCACCGGGCGCACCTTCAACCTCGTGCCGGTCACCGAGGAGAAGGGTCGCTGGCCCATCCCGGCGCGGGCTGACGACACAGCAGTGTGGCTCTACGGCACCGTCGTCAACTACGTGATCGGTATGCCCTACTCAGAGACCACCACCTCCCTGTTGGCCGGCCTCACCGGCAACGATCGCATCACGCTCACGTTGGATAATGGCACAGCGCTTATCTTCGGCTCCCCGCAGGCGCAGCGCATCGCCACCGACGATACGGGGCCGATGGCGCAGCGACAACCGGGCTTGACCATCGTGGTCCTAGGCGGCGATCAAGCCACGCGCTTGACCGTCAAGGCGCGCTATTTGCCAGAAGAGAGCTTGGAATCCGAAGGACAAAAGGTAGATGGTCTTAGCATCGAGGTGCTCAAATCCGGCGTGGTGGAGGAGGCGGGGGACACCCGCCGCTTTGTGGTGGAATATGAGGTCAACAACGAGGGAAAAACGCCGGCCGATCCGACGTTCTTCGATCTGATGTTAGAGGATGGCGAGGGGCAACGCTATCCGATCAACGCCTCGGTCACGACGCAGGGAGAACATGGCGCGCTCCAAGCGCCCATCGCCACGGGCGAGAGTGCACAGGGCAGCGCCGGCTATTTGATCCCGCGCGATGTGAATCCGCCTATCACATGGATCTTCCGGGCCGATCCGACCTCCATGGAGGCCGCGCGCTTCGTGCTGCCCTACCAATCGCCGCCACCGCGTCCACCGGAACCGCGAGTCGAGTTGACCTCGGCCTTTGTCGATGGCACACGCGACGTTATCGTCATCAACGGGGTACTGCACAACGACGGCGCCTCTCCCCTGACCGTGACGCGCGAGGATATCTCGCTCACCTCCAGCCAAGGGGCCAGCTCGCTCCAAGCCTCCACGCCCCTGGCGCCATGGACCGTCGAGGCAGGTGGTCAGATGAACTTCGAGGTGCAATTCTCACGCCCGACGGGTGTCAACAAGGTACTCTTTGCTCTCGTAGGCTTCACCTTCGAGATCGAGGGCCTGCCGTAGGGATTATTTTCCCCCACCCTCGCGAAGGTTCGGGAAGGATCTTCGAGCCACACGAGCCACAAACCCTTTGGACTTTCAGAGATAGCACTGTGACGAAAGCCTCTCACAACCCTCACAAGGGTTACCTCAACATTGCCACGACGCCAAAGCGGCCCGTCCGCCCCTCCTCGCCGCGATAGGAGTACCATTCCTCGGCGTGACTGAACGTGCACAGGCCCGACCGCGCCACACGCTCGATCCCGCTGGCGCGCAATTGCATCGCTACCGCGCCGGGCAGATCCAAATACCATTGCCCGTCACGATGCTCGGCGACCTGCGCCCCCGCCGGCAGCGACGCCGCAATTGCCGTCACCACCTCCGGACCGACGGCGTAGTACGCCGGCCCAATCGCCGGCCCGATCCCGGCCCAGAGATCCGCCGGGCGCGAGCCAAATGCCGCCGCCATCCCCTGCACCGTCGCGGGCGCCACCCCCGCCGCCGTCCCGCGCCAGCCTGCGTGGGCCAACCCCGCCGCGTGCTGTACGGGATCATAGAACAAGACCGGCGTGCAATCCGCGAAGCGCAACATCAACGCCAGGCCGGGCGTGTCCGTGATGAGCGCGTCGGTCTCCGGGATCAGCGAACCGCCATCCGGCGCGCCGACGCGCGCGACGCGCTTGCCATGTACCTGATGCGGACTGACGACCCGCTCGCGCGCGACGCCCAGCGCCGCAAAGACGCGCCGATGATTCTCCCGCACCGCCGCCGGATCGTCCCCGATGCCGCCGCCCAAATTCAACGTATCGAATGGCGGCGCGCTCACGCCGCCCAGGCGCGTCAGGATCGCGTGTTGAAACGCAAAACCTGGCCCGGTGAACTCATACCAGGCCAGGTTATTTTTCTGGATACGCCGCATAGGCTAGGACTTTTTGCTGAAGGTCTTGATCAACAAGCCGACCCAGCCCATGATCCACGCCGTGAGCAAGATGCCGGCCAACGCGACCTTCTGCTCATCGATGATCGCCTCGACCTTGGCGCCCTCCGGCCCCACCTCGATGTAAGCTAAGGGGCGCACCTTCGCGCCGGCGCCACCACCGCCGCCCTTCGCCTTTTCGCTCTCGCAATCACAGTCGCCTTCGCACTCACACTCACTTTCCATCTCAACGTCCACAGCGACATGGGGCGCTTCGCCCATCCCCATCCCCCAACCGTAGGCGACCTCGGCCACGGGAATCAACGTCCGCTCCCCAACCTTTTCGGGCTTACCAAAGACCGCATCGACATTCGCCTTATCCGTCACCGACTCGAACTTCTCAAACAATTCCTGCATCTTTTCCATCACTCACCCTCCTGTCACTATCTGCTGATTGATCTCTGCTGATGACTATGCGGGCGCGGCCAGGTCCCCTTGAGGGGGATAAACAAGGTCGGCCCAAATCCAACGCGAAACTATCGCCTCAGCCAGCGAATCGCCAAGATCCCAACGAGACAAACGGCGGCCACGCCGGCGCCCACGGCGGCCATCACGCTTAAAATTTCCGTCGTTGTATTGGGGATTTCGTGCCATTCGTTGCCCTCCGGCCCTTGCTCCACAAAAGAGATCGGCCGCATGCGCGTGAAGAAGAATCCGCTATGCTCATCCGACCACTCGCGCCGCGCGGCCAACACCGAGGGCAATAATCTGCGCTCTCCAACTTCAATTGGCGAACCAGCTAATATTTGAATCCGTTGTTTGGGTAATGCCATAGATATCACCTCCCTGAAAATCTACACCCTAACGTGGCTGGGCTATCATCAAAAAGAAGTCCTATCCACCAAACTCCTGCTCGTTGTACACGAATTTGACGGGTTAGGCCTTATTATATCCTCTGGACGAAGGGTGACAAATAGAAATTCTTCACGCTTGTCATCAAACGAACTTGGAGTATCATTAACAAAAAGTTGAGGTGAAGATGCCACACACACGTAACATCTACCTAAAAGAGATCTCCTTAGAGGAAGCGCAAACCCGCCTGCGAGAGGCGCTCATTGCGGCCGCGCGCTGGGCGCCGCTCGCCAGCGAGGAGATCCCCATCGACGAGGCCTTGGAGCGCGTCACCGCCGAGCCGATCTGGGCGCAGCTCTCTTCGCCGCACTATCACGCCTGCGCGATGGATGGCTACGCCGTCCGCGCCGCCGAGACCTCCGGCGCCAGCGATGCCCAGCCCGTGCGCCTGCGCCTGGGCGAGGATGCCGCGCCGGTCGATACCGGTGATGCGCTCCCCGCTTGGGCGGACGCGGTGGTGATGGTGGAGCACGTCCAACTGGAAGAAGACGTCATCGTGCTGCGCGCGCCCCTCGCCCGCTGGGAGCACGTCCGCGCTGTGGGCGAGGACATCGTGGCGACCGAACTGCTCCGCCCGGCGAATCATCGGCTGCGACCGGTCGATCTGGGCGCGATTGCGGGCGCGGGCCACACGACCGTTCCCGTGCGACGGCGCCCGCACGTGGTCGTCATCCCCACCGGCGATGAGCTGATCCCGCCGGGACACGCGCCGCGGGCGGGCGAGATCATCGAGTACAACAGCCTGGTGCTGAGCGCGCAGGTGCGCACGTGGGGGGGGACGGCAGAGCGAATGGAGATCGTGCCGGACGACCCGGACGCCATCGCGGGCGCCGTCACCGAGGCGGCGCAGCGGGCGGATCTGATCCTGCTCAACGCTGGATCATCGGCGGGCCGCGACGATTACACCGCCCGCATCGTCGCGCAACTCGGCGAGTTGCTGGTGCATGGCATTAACGTCCGGCCCGGCCATCCCGTCGTCATGGGGATGATTCATCTGGAGGATGCCCACGTCCCGATCATCGGCGTGCCGGGGTATCCGGTCTCCGCCGCGCTGACGGGCGAGCTGTGCGTCCGGCCGCTCATCTACCAATGGCAGGGGCTGCTCGCGCCGGAGCGCCCGACGTGCCAGGCGCTGATGACGCGCAAGCTGCTCTCCCCCGCCGGGGACGAGGAGTTCGTGCGCGTCGTCGTCGGGCGCGTGGACGGGCGCACCTTG
Source organism: uncultured Anaerolineales bacterium (assembly GCA_964468735.1). GTDB lineage: Bacteria > Chloroflexota > Anaerolineae > B4-G1 > SLSP01 > JAAAOZ01. The sequence continues at coordinate 5,078 of CAYXVS010000195.1, forward strand.
GCCGCGCCCCTTTCGCGCGGGGCGGGCGTGCTCACCTCGCTGGTGCGGGCCGATGGCCTCGTCTCGATTCCGCGCTTCTCGGAGGGCGTGAACGCCGGCCAGGAGGTCACCGTCGAGCTGTATCAACCGCCGGAGGCCATTGAGCGCACGCTGATGGCCATCGGCAGCCACGACCTCTCGTTAGATCTGATGGCCCAATTTCTGGCGGAGAAGCGCCCGCCGCGCCGCTTAGCCAGCGCGAACGCCGGCAGCATCGGCGGCTTGATCGCGCTGCGACGCGGAGAAGCGCATCTCGCCGGCGCGCATCTGTTGGACGCCGACAGCGGCGAGTACAATCTACCCTACATCCGGCGCTATCTGCCGGAGACGCCCGTGGTCGTCGTCACGCTCACGCGCCGCGAACAGGGCCTCATCGTCGCCGAGGGGAATCCTAAGCGCATCCAGAGCATCGCCGATCTGGCCCGTGAGGAGGTCACGTATGTGAACCGCCAGCGCGGTGCGGGCACGCGCGTGCTGCTGGATCATCTTTTAGCGCAGGAGGGCCTCACCGGCGCGCAGATCCGGGGCTACGACCGCGAAGAGGTGACCCATTTAGCCGTGGCCGTCGATGTGGACACCGGCCTGGCCGACGCCGGCATGGGCGTGCGCGCGGCGGCAGTCGCGCTCGGCTTGGATTTTGTGCCCATCGCGTGGGAACGCTACGACATCATCATCCCCGCGCGCTTCTGGGACAATCCCCTGCTGGCGCCGCTGCGCGATCTGCTGGCCGATGATGCGTTCCAGGCCGCTGTGGCTGCGCTGCCCGGTTACGA
>CAYXVS010000196.1:0-5880 GCA_964468735.1 uncultured Anaerolineales bacterium
GATCGCGCAACTCCGCGATCTCGACCAAGCGGCCATTGGGCGAAAGGCCGCTGAAGACCATCCCCGCCTCTCCCAACACCTCGCGATAGGCGTTGTTGAACTCGAAACGGTGGCGGTGGCGCTCGCTGACCTGATGCGCGTCATACGCCGCTTGCGCCCGCGTATCGGGCTGGAGCACACACGGATAACTGCCCAGGCGCATCGTCCCGCCCATCTCCAACATATCCTGCTGATCGGGCATCAGCGCGATGATGGGATGCTCCGTCTTGCGGTCGAACTCGGTGCTGTTGGGTTCATCGCTCCCCAGGACGTGGCGCGCGAACTCGATGCACATCACCTGCATCCCCAAGCAGAGACCCAGGTAGGGGATCTGCTCCTCCCGCGCGATGCGCGCCGCGACGATCTTCCCCTCGATCCCCCGATAGCCAAAGCCGCCGGGCACGACGATGCCGTCGGCGGCCCGGAGACGATCCAACGCCGCGCCGCGCTCCAGATCCTCACTGTGCACCCAATCGATTTTCACATCGCGGTCGTGCCACAGCGCCGCGTGGATGAGCGCCTCGCGCACGCTCATATAGGCATCGTGCAGCTCCACATACTTGCCCACCAGCGCGATCCGAATCTCCGGCTTGTCCCGCTTCAGGCGTCGAATCGCCTCCTCCCAATCCGATAATTGCGGCGGATGCACCTGATCGGCCAGGCCCAGATGCTTGACCACCAGATCGCCCAGGCCGGTCTCCTCCAACATCACGGGCACCTCGTAGATGCTGTCGGCGGTCATAATGGGAATCACGGCCTCACGCTCGACGTCGCAGAAGAGCGCGACCTTGTCGCGAATCTCGCCGTCGATGGGGAGATCAGAGCGCAGGCCGATGGCGTTCGGCTGGATGCCCATGCCGCGCAGCTCGCGGACGCTGTGCTGCGTGGGCTTGGTCTTTAGCTCGCCGCTGGCCGGCAGATAGGGCAGCAGCGTCACGTGAAGATAGAAGACGTTGTTGCGCCCAACGCCGTTGCGCATCTGGCGGATGGCCTCCAAGAACGGCTGGCCCTCGATATCGCCTACCGTGCCGCCGATCTCCACCAGCGCCACGTCGGCGGCCAACTTCTGCGCCGCCTGGATGATGCGCCGCTTGATCTCGTTGGTGACGTGCGGCACCACCTGGATCGTGCCGCCCAAAAAGTCGCCACGCCGCTCGCGCGCGATCACCTCGCTGTAGACCTGGCCCGTCGTGACGTTGTTGAGTTGGCCCAGGTTCTCGTCGATGAAGCGCTCATAGTGACCGAGATCCAGATCGGTCTCCGCGCCATCCTCGGTGACGAAGACCTCGCCGTGCTGGTAGGGCGCCATCGTCCCCGGATCGACGTTCAGATAGGGGTCCAACTTCTGAATCGAGACGCGCAATCCCCGCGCTTTGAGCAGACGGCCCAGCGACGCCGCCGCGATCCCCTTCCCCAGCGAGCTGACCACGCCGCCGGTGACAAAGATGTATTTGATGGACATAATTCCTCCAAAAATAAGTTGAAAGTTATAGGTTACAAGTTGAAAGTTGCGAGGACTCTCCTCGACGCAGTCCATTGTACAGCAGCTTGGAGCGCTGCCAAGGAAATTCTGGTCGGGAGACCATCCCAACCTACGCCCGCTGTCTTGATATTTGTATCTGTTTAGTTACGTGAGTTGATGTTCCCGGAACTTCAAAAAAGCTCTCAGTCCCCGTCCCCGGGGACGTTTACAAAGCACCTTCGATCTGCTCAGACGCCCTTGGGGACGAGGGCTTGGAGCGTTGCTCGTAAGACTAAACTGTTACTGATATTTTTGACTTGCCGCGCGCCTTAGCTTATACTGGATTTACACGCATCCTCACCACCGTTCCTATCCAGCAAAACCAAAGAAAGGGAGGCCACGATGAAAGTTCTGGGCATCGATGTAGGGGGATCAGGCATCAAGGGCGCGCCGGTAGACACGAAAAAGGGGAAGCTGCTCAAAGCGCGGCATCGCATCCCCACGCCGGAGGGGGCCAAGCCGGAAGAGGTGGCGCAGATCATCCGGCAGATCGTCAAGCACTTCGATTGGGAGCAGCCCTTCGGCTGCGGCTTCCCCGCCGTGGTGCAGAAGGGCGTGACGCGCTCGGCGGCGAATGTGGACGATCAGTGGGTCGGGTTCGACGCGGAACGCTATTTAGAGGATCTCACCGGCTATCCGGTGCGGATGATCAACGACGCGGACGCCGCTGGCCTGGCGGAGATGAAATTCGGCGCGGGCAAGGGCGAGGATGGCGTCGTCGTGCTCATCACCGTGGGCACGGGTTTGGGCACGTCGCTCTTCTCGAACGGCCAACTGGTGCCCAACAGCGAACTCGGCCATCTGGAGATCGACGGCGCGGACGCGGAGTGGAACGCCTCGGACGCGGCGCGGGTGCGCGACGATCTCTCGTGGGAGTTGTGGGCGCCTCGATTTGATCGCTACCTGCGGACGATAGAGCGCCTCTTCTGGCCCGATCTGATCATCATCGGCGGCGGGGCGAGCAAAAAGAAGAAGATGAAGAAGTACATGCCCTATATGACCGTCACGACGAAGGTCGTCCCGGCGCAACTCCGCAACGACGCGGGCATCATCGGCGCGGCGCTGGCGGGCAAGCCGGTCAAGAAGGCGTGGAAGAAGAAAAAGAAGTAAGTCAGCGGATTGAGCAGATTCAGGCAATCGGCTCTATCTGAGGTGCAACGCACTTACGTCAGGTCTAAAGGATATCTAACGCGATCCATAACTATTTTTCAGGCGCAAAAGTGCGTTGCACCTGGCTCGCTCATGAAAAGTGCATCTGCTTCATCTGCTGATTAGCAAAGCCCTGGGTAAAACACCCAGGGCTTTTGTATGCGACAACTGCGACGGCCTAAATTCAATCACAATAGCGCTTGAAAGCACGGGCGCGCGCGGATGCGATCAAAGTCGCCGTCTTTCCGAGCCATCGAGCGATATTTGGGATGCTGGTCGATGGCGCGCTTCAGCCAATCGCAGGCGGCGCTCACATCCTCCTTCAGCGCGGCGGCGCACGCCGCGTTGTAGTAAGCCGGCGCGAACTGCGGGTTGTGCTCGATGGCCGTTCGATAGGCGTCCAGCGCCGCATCGTATTGCTCAAGTTGGACGTACGCCAGCCCTTGATCGCTGTGGAGCGGCGCGTAGGTCGGGCGTTCATCAAGCGCATGCTCATAATCCGCCAACGCCTGCTCCGGCTGATCCAGTTGGGCGTAGGCGCGCCCCCGGAAGTGATAGGCGACCGCATCCGCCTTATTCTGTGGCAACGCCAGGACCTGATCGAAGTCAGCGATAGCCTGCTCGTAGGCCGATTGGTGCATAAGGGCTTGCCCGCGATTCAAATAGGCGACGGCGTACTGCGCGTTGCACTGAATGGCCTCGGTGTAATCGGCGATGGCCTGGTCATAGGCCTCCAGCTGGATGTGGATGTTGCCCCGGTCGTTGTAGGCCTTCGCGTCCTGGGGATTGATCTCCAGCGCGCGCGAGTAATCCGCCAGAGCCTGCGTGTAATTCCGCTGCCGGGCGTGAACCCAGGCGCGGTTTTTGTAGGCCGAGGCGTAGCGCGGATGAATCTCGATGGCGCGGGTGTAATCTGCAACGGCGCGATCCAACCCCTTGAGTTGCGCGTAGCTCAGCCCGCGATTGTTGTAGGCTACGGCGTCCTGGGGGTTGAGCGCAATCGCACGGCCATAAGCCTCGATGGCCTGCTTGTACGCCCGCTTCATAAACTGGGCGTTGCCGCGCTCGCGATAGATTTCCGCGTCTTCTGTCTTTTCAGATGGCGAGGCTTCTGGAGAGACCTCCTCGAGTTCCTCCGCCTCCTCTTCAACTTCGGCTTCGATAACCTCTGGTGTTTCTTCTTCGACGGGGGGTTCAGATTCGGGCGGTTCTTTTGTCTCTGTCGGAATACCATCCCGACCTACCTCCGGCGCAGTCGCAGCGACCTCCGGCGAGGCCGTGAGGGCCACTGCTTCCTCGGTTGCTTCGGCTTCTTCGGGCGCTTGGGCTTCTTCGGGCGCTTCGGTTTCCGCGATCTCTTCAGCCTCTTCGGTCACTTCGACCGGCTTGACTGTCTGATCTACCGCAGCCGCTTCCTCTTCTTCCTCTTCTTCCTCTTCCTGCTCTTCCTCACTTACCCCAGGCGGTTCCTCCAGAACCCTCGCCTCCTCAGAAGCTGAGGGCGGCGGCTCCTCTGCCGCTTCGACCTCCTGGACAGCAGCGGCCACCTGCGCGGGCGGCTGCTCGGTCGTCTCCGGCGGCTTCGAAGCAGTCCGCGGCCCTATCTCCAGGCCGAGTTCCCGCTCGGCGCGAGCGTGGAGCTGCGCCACCACGCGCATCGCCGCTTCCCCAATATCGTTGCGCTGGCGCACGATGTTGCAGAAGGCTAAGATCTCCTCCCAATTCTCGCCCCGCAGCGCCGACCAACTCGAGGCCAACGTCCGCTCCCACTCGATGATCCGACTGGGCGTCATGGGCGAGGCCGCCGCCTCCTCCCCCGTGGCGACAATCGCGCCGGCGAAGGGCGCGTAGCTTTCCAGTGCGATCACGAAGATCTCTATCGCCTCCGCAATGATGGCCTCGTCGTCTAACATCAGGCCGTGATAGAGCGCCTCCAGCTTATCCGCGCGCCATTCTGGATTGTGTAAGGCTCGCGCCACCGAGGCGCCGGGCATTGTGGCTTCCGCGCGCTGCTGATAGTAATCGTAAAGCCGCTGGTGCGTCGTCTTGAGTTCCTCCGCAAATTGTTGATAGGCGAAGCTCAGGATCTTCTCCCGGAGCAGCGGATGATACTGCCAGTGCCCATTGCGCTTTTGGAGCAGCGGCGTGCTGCACAGCCACGCGAAGTGGTCGCCTGCCTCCGAGGGCGCATCTTCAACCTCGGATTGAATCGCGGCGGCGGCGATCTCCGCATCCAACCGCCGGGCAGCAGCGCAGCGCAGCACAATCTCGCTCTGATGCGGCACGTCCATCCATTTGAGGTAGCGTTCCACCGGGCCGAGCGCGAGATCCCTGCCGTGGCCGCGCCGCACGCTCGTCAGCACCTGCAACCAGATGGGCAAGCCTTTGGAGAAGGTCCAAATATCGGACAAACGCGCCTCCTCCGTGATGTCCTTGACTCGCGCGTAGCGACGTGTCTCCTCCTCTGTTAACGGCGCAAGCGGCATCGTCGATGTCACCGGGCGGAACGGTTCCCAGATCGCGTCCAGCGGTTCCTCACCCGCCAGCGCGATCCAGATATTGACGTGCAATTTACCGCCTCCCAGCAATTTGAGCAACCAATCGGAAAGATGCGCCTCCATCCTCTCCCAATCATCGAAGCAGAGCAAAATCGGGCGCGTCGGCGCGCGGAAATTCAACGCCTCAACGAAGGGCTGGCTCAGCGCTTTGACCGGCGCCTCAATAAGCGCCCGTAGATTGGGGTTGGAGAACTTCTCCGCCACGTACGTCCGCCAAGCGGCGTCCGACGTGTCCGATTCCGAGGTGAGGGTGTGCACCAAGTTGAAGTGCGGAATCGGCGGGGCGGCATCCGCCGCGATGGATTCCAGCGCGGATTCATACTCGGCGTAGCTATCCCTAAAAGGCAAGAGCGGCATATCGACCCTGGCGAACTGGCGCGCGATGGCCCGCATCGTGCGGAGCCGCGTCTCGCGCGGCGTCGCACCGAGTTGGGTGCTATTGACCCACGCCGTCACCCCGTCATGCTCCTGGGTAATGCGCCGGAACCGCGCCATCAACGCACTCTTTCCCACGCCCGGCGCGCCGTGAATCGCGAAGAGCAGATATTTCGGTACGGCGTAGATGAAATTCAGTCGGAAGGTCTCCTGCTCCTGCTCGCGCCCCACAAAGAG
>CAYXVS010000197.1:0-5875 GCA_964468735.1 uncultured Anaerolineales bacterium
TGTCGGCGTGACCGCCGGTGTTGCCGGTCGAGAGGGTGTAGGTAACGCCGGCTTGAGCCTCGAATTTGACCCAGTCCGTGTCTTCCTCGACGTGGAAGTTGTGAATCTGCGAGTAGCCGTCGGGCGTAATCCATCGGGCGCTGCTGACGGCGTCATCGGATTCGTAGGCGTCGGGGGTTGTCTCGCAGATGTCGACAGTGTGCGAGACCTCCTCGGTGGAGTAGGCGCCCAGGTTGCCAGCGTAGTCGCGGGCGCGGGCGCGGAAGTAGTAGGTGTGATCATCGAGACCCAGGAAGCGGGTGTAGGTCTGGGTGGTGCTGATGACGAAATCCGTCCATGCCCCGGCAGCGCCGTCGCGATACTGCACGTCGTAGCTGGCGATGCCGGCGAGGTTGTCGTAGTTGTTCCACCAGTTGACGTGGAAATCGCGAAAAGGGGCGTCTCCGTACATTGGATAAGCATCTGGCGTAACGGTGGGCGAGGTGCGGTCGATGCCCAGGTTCCAGGAGGCGGCGCTAGCCTGATTACCCGCCCAGTCATAAGCATATATGAAGAATGCTCCACCGCGTTGTTCGTCCTCAGCGCTGCTATTGAAATCGTAGTTCCAGCCATCATCAGGATTCAAGTCGTCCTTCAGGACGACCCAATCGGAGTTCTCCCAGTCCGCATCGTGCCAATAGAACGTGACATTTCGGATGCCGCTTCCGTCATCGTTCACGTTTGTGGTGATGGTCTGGGTGATAGGATCAATCCAGGCATCGGAGGTGGGCGATATGATCTCGGCGGTGGGGGTGATGGCGTCGGTGAGGAGGTGGAGATCGTATGTGTAATCGGTTCCGCCCTCATACCCGTAATCACGGACCTTAATATAGTACGTCCCATCTTGAGAAAGCTCATATCCTAGGTGGGAGTCATAGCTGCCGGGCCGTTCATCATCGTTCTGAGCCAGAACGGTGCTGCCATCGCTATCCAGGAGGTAGACGTAAGAATCCAGGGCTGATCCCTCGCTCTGGGCGTCGATATCGATGACGACTTTATCCCCTGTCATGCCGTAAAATTGATAGAAATCGATATCATTGGTGTAACAGATTTCGGCGTCTAATGTCTGATCGTAGGCAATGGGAGTCGCAAAATCGGCTGAGTCATTGATCTCGTTTTCATCATTGCAAGCGGCCAGGTCAGCATACGTGAAATATCTTTCAATCAAGCAATTGCCGTAGGCGACTTTGAAGTAGCCATCATCGTTCCAAGTGCTCCCCCAACTGTTGCGAACCATCCAATAATTACTCGCATCATTGTATCCCACAATGGATACGCCATGATTGGTATGGTCCGGCTCTGGATCGCAATGATAGACATCATTCCCATCGAAGCTGCCGCCCATATAGATCGAGACGGCTAGCGGCCCGTGGGAAAGCAGTGCATCTTTAATAGCAGCTCTATCGGGTTGCCACGTGGTGTCGATTCGGGCCAAGGAGTATAAGCGACTGCTCCAGTCGCTACATCGATCGGTGCAGCGGTAGTCGCTGCACTCGGTGTCGCTACAATAGGTGCACATATCTGGTCGGCAGCCGTCGTTATTAAACGTACAACCATCCGGGTCACCATCGTGATAGGGTAGACAGCCCTCATCTGATATGCCGGCGTCTCTGATATAGGCCAGACCCGACGTTCCCCAGCCACCGGCGCAGTCGCCGGCATCAACGGCACAGTCGGTCACGAGATACTGTTCCGACATGTTGGCATCTATGTTGGGATCTCGGTATCCGATGTTGGTGGCTGCCTCAGCGACCCCAACGGCCGAAAAGGCCCAGCAACTCCCGCATATTCCTTGATTCTTGATCGGCGTCATCCAATTGGAACCCTGATAATTGCGCCAGTCAAAATAGGAGGGCGGGGTAGCATCTTGTATCTCAGAATCAGAGATGGAAGGGGTTTCCTCCTGCCTTTGGGGGATCGTGGTTGTGTTAGCGGGTGGGGCGCCTATTGATTTCTCAACTAAATTAACCGCCTCGATTGCAGAGGTGATTTCCTTGCCCTTGGCATCAACACAGAGAGCGGAGGTGGCGGCAAAGGGATTATCCCCCTCGGAGCTTATGACGGTGCTGAGACCCTCGCGGGCACATGCGTTGTAATCTTGACCGCAATAACCTGTGAGGAAGTCCCAAGCATTGCAGGATGTGTCGTTGGGAAATCTACATAATCCTCTCTGACTATCATCTGAGGCTTCGACATGTTCATATTCATAGCCAAGTTCGGTGCAGTACACGGCAGCGGGGTTTCGCATCGATTGGATGTTGCCATATTCGATTGGGTCTTGGGACGGTGTTGATGTGGGCATTGTATCTGGCGATGTCGGCCCAATTAATGGAGCATCCATTTTGGCGCCTTGATCAAGCATCTTCTGTCGCGTATTAGTTGATATGAGACTTTTTGGCGCTTTCTCCACCCACTGCGGAAACAACCCCTCCTCGCTGGGCAACAGCGCCTGCCAGGCGCCATTAAAATCGCGGCGGGCCAGCAAGTGGATCGGCTCCGAGGCCGCCTTGGGTTCACCCTCCCCCGCCGCGACGCCGTGCGCCCACACACCCTCGACCGTCACCTCCAGCACTCCCACGTCGTAGTGCGGGCCGAGCGTATCCAAGTGCTTTTGCAGCACCGCTTCCATCGCGGCCCTGACGCGTTCCGTCTCGATGTCTGGGGACTGGAAATCGGCGGGGACTGGGGGCGGGCCGGGCATCTTCTCCGGCGCGCGGGCCGTCTGCTGCGGGGGAGCGGGTGTTGGAGATGCGGCGGGTGTCTCAGGGTCGGGGGGCTTCGGCGCTGCGGTGGTGAATGTCGGGGGCGCATAAGTGCCCAACAGCGATAACAATACAATAATGGTCAAAACTTGCTGAAAAACCTTACTTACAACACGTCGCGATTTCGGGGTGGGCATTTGATCCTCCTAAGATCTCAACCAGCCTTCTTGGACAACAAAAAACGAGGTATGTAAATGGTTATAAATATGATTATAATCCCTTTTGATGGGGACCGCAAGCTTAAATTGTTTTTGATTTTTAACGAGATAGCCATCTTCTTTTCTGCGCGATGGTTGTGGCATCTATGCACGGAATCAGGCTATGCTGAGGAGGTATCCAAGCATGAAAAAAATGGTCCCGACTTTGAATCGGGACCGGCGGGGGGTGAGGCTGTGCGGATGTAACTTACCGTCGCGAGCCACAGCAGTACTTGTATTTCTTGCCGCTGCCGCAGGGGCAGGGATCGTTGCGACCGACCTTGGTGGGCGGCGGGGCCGGTCGCGGGGCGCCGGGCGGTCGTTCCGCTTCTATTTCCGTTGCTGAGGGGGAAGGCGGCGGCGCGGGCGGCGTCGTTGGTCTGTTAAAGCATGCCCAGCCTTCCAGTTCCTCTATGACATCGTCGATCAGGGTAAAATGCCAATCGCTTCTCGTTTCTTCCAGTACCTTCTCACGGTCGCGGCTCAATTGTTCCTGAATTCCCTCCCAGTCGGTAAACATGGGATCGACCAGATTATTCTCAAAAGCTTGTTTGATCTCTGGCGTCAGTTTACTGACGTGAAGCTTTTCACAGCAATGGACCAGGTAACTCCAGATAAAGGTTGGTTCCTCTTCTAGTTTTCCGTGAAAGAGGCTCTCGAAGTATGCGACAGCTTCCTCACGAGGGAGCATATCTTCAACGAATAGGGTCAAAATGCCATCTAATCCAGCACTCCGTACAAATTCTCCGACAGCGGGATCTTCAATCAAGGCTTTCATCAAGCTCGGGTCACCGTGGGAGACCGAGGCCAAAATCCGCCCCAAATCCTCGGTCACGACATCCGGGGCGACCTTGGCAGGAAGTTCGCCCGGAACGGCGTAAAATTCGTAAATCAGGGGATAGGCGCGCTTTTCCCGGAATTGAGCCAACAGAAACATCGCGAAAATGTGTCCGATATACGTTGGATCTTCATATATTTCTTCAAGGTTCTCTTTGGCATAGACCAAGACGTCGAGCAGTTCCGGTATGATTTCTTCCTGCTTCTCGATCGCTGCTTCTAATGCCTCGCGTGGAAAATCCCCCTCGTTATGTTCCAGTTCTTCCAAGATTTCTTGGACTGTCATATCTGCCATGGTAGTTTCCTCCTGTTAAATGTATCCAGATGTGCAACGTCATCCAAACATCGCCGCCACGCCCGCGCCGACTAGCGAGCTGATGAAGTTGACCCAGTCGTTGTTGAGCCAACGCCAGCCGCGTAGGTGCTCGTTGGGCGCGCCGTCGGGATCGATGACCTTTTCGGTCTCTTTGTGGCGAGTGGGCGAGTAGTAGATGGCCTGCACCGTCGCGCCCAAGAGGCTGTCGCAGAGCGAGCCGGCGAGGCCGCTCAGGGCCGCCACCGCCACGAGCAGGGCCGCGCGTCCGACGTCGTCCCCGCCCGCCAGCGCGATCCCCGATCCGCCGATGACGCCGTCGATGACCAGCCACGCCAGCGCCGCGATCCCGATGGTCGCGCCGCCGCCGAGCGTCGCTAACGTCCCCAGCGGCGAGATGCCGCCGGAGCTGCCGGGGGGCACGATCTCTCCCGTGGTGATGAGGCGCGGCGGGCGCTTGCTGAGCACGCCCAACTCCGTGGCCCACGTGTCGGCGTTGACCGTGGCTATCGCGCCGATGTAGGCGAAGAAGAGCGCGGGGTGGGGCGCCAGGCCGTAGGCCAACGCCATCAGCGCGCCCGCGCCGCCGTTCGCCAGCGCCTGCCAGAGATCGCGGCGGGAGCCTTTGGCGAACTTCTCCGCCAGGCCTTCTTTCAAGCCCGCTTTGTAGTGGGAGAGCAGACTGGAGAGCACGAAAAACGTGATGAGGAGCATCCCCCAGACCCACCCGCCAAAGCCGAAGATGACCGTCCCGGTGAGGATGGCGCCCGCCACCCCGCTGGCATCGAGCGCCGCGCGGCGATAGGCCGCCCATCCGATGCCGGCGCTGATTAGCAGCCCCATCCCGATCCGTGCGATCATTTAACGACCGGCCCCAATGTCTGCTGGAGAATCTCGCGCGCCTGGCGGCGGTTCATCGTCTGGAGTGTGAATTTGTGCTTCCCGCCGGTGGTCTTGATAATTAACTCCGTAGTGATCGTGCTGTCCTCATCGGTATGGCGGTTGCGCAGGCGGATTTTCTGGATAGCGGAGTTGGCGATGGCAAAGCTATCAGGGCGGCTGAGGATGGTAGGGATCGGCGTCGTCGCGTAGCTCTGGCAGATGACGTTCACCCAGCCCATCTGCGCGGCGGCTTGGCCGAAGAAGCCTTTCCCCTCGCTGCGGGCTTGATCGCGGGCGGTCGCGACGGCTTGATTCGTCTGCTCTTTCGTGACTATCGCGAAGACTAAGCGATGGGGCGTGATAATGATGTTGAAGGTCTCGACGCCTAATCCCAAAAACCCCTTACGCCGCTGGGCCATGGGCACGATGCCTAAAATCGGCTCGTTAGATGGGTGGGACGGGCGTTGGGGCGGGGATGGCGTCGCGGCGGTCACGGGTTGACCGCATTGAGCGCAGAAACGCGCGCCGGGGTTGAGGGCGACGCCACATTGGCTACAAAATTTTGGATCAGCATTCATAAAAAGGACTCCTCGTGTGGTATCAATTTAGTTACATGAGCAGAGCAAGGTGCAACGCACTTAAACGGAAGGAAAGCCTATGCCTCATGCAGGATGTTCTAGTGATAAGCCGAAAAGTGCGTTGCACCTCACAAGACTAAGCGATTAACTCGTGTGAAATAGTGAATCGCTTGTGTAAAAAGGGTCTCTATAGCGCGTGCAGCAGGGCCAAAGTCAGGCCCGTCAGCAGCGGCACGCTGAGATTGTCTGTGCCGGCGGGGGAGAGAC
>CAYXVS010000198.1:0-1972 GCA_964468735.1 uncultured Anaerolineales bacterium
TCACGTTTTACTCTCCAAATCACCGTAGAGCGCGCCCAGATAGGCTTTCTGCACCTCGGCGTTGCCCGCGATCTCGTCGGGTGTGCCCTCGGCGAGGACGGCGCCCTGGTGCATCACGGTGATAATATCGGAGATGCTCATCACCATATCCATCCGGTGCTCCACCAGGACGATGGTCTTGTCGCCGCTCGCCATGATGCGGTCGATGATGGCCAGCAGCTCCGGCACCTGCTCCGAGGACATCCCGGCGGTCGGCTCATCCAAGAGCAGGATTTTAGGATCGCTGGCCAACATAATGCCCAGCTCCAGCTTGCGCTTCTCGCCGTGCGCCAGGTTACAGGCCAGCGATAGCGCATTCCCCTGCAAGCCCACCTGCGCGATCACGGCCATCGCTTTCTCCTGGTAGGCGTCGAAGTGATCGAAGCGCCAGAAGAGCTTGAAGTTATCGCCGCCCATCGCCTGCGCCGCCAAGCGGATGTTCTCCAGCACGGTCAGGTTGGGGAAGATGTTGGTGATCTGGAATGAGCGCCCGATCCCCAGATGGGCGATGCGGTAAGGCGGCTCGTTCGTGATCTCCCGCCCCTGGAAGAAGACCTGGCCATCTGTCGGCGGCAGCGTCCCGCTCAGCAGGTTGAAAAAGGTCGTCTTCCCGGCCCCATTCGGCCCGATGATGGAGTGTAACCTCCCGGCGTGGATCTGCACGCTCACATCAGCCACCGCCACCAGCCCGCCGAACTCCTTGCGCAGATGCTGCGCCTCCAAAATGACGTCGGATGGTTTTGCGTTATCGTTCATACGCGCTCCCCCTCAAAATAACAAATCATCAAAACAACAAATAAACAATTATGAATTCGGAATGATTGATTTTGAAAGTAGGGGAAGCGAGGCGCCGCAACCAGCCGCCCCTCACTCCCCCCCTACTGCCTACTTCTTACTCCCTACTCCCCAGCTACGGCGTGGGCAAATCACCGCAGCGGTCGGCATACTCGTCAACCAGCGTGCAGGGGACGCCCAGTTCGTCATACTCAGAGACGTAGACGGTCTCGAAGAATTCGTATTCGTTGATGTCGTCGCCGTCCTGATCCGGCTCCAGATTTACCAACCGGAGGATGTTCATCGGCTGCTCGCAGACGTGATCCTCGGGGCGGATGTAGTAGGCGCCCTTCGGCCCCTGGAACTTGAGGCCCTCCAGCGCCGGGATCATCGCGTCGCCGCTCGTATCCCCGCCGGTCTCCTCCAACGCTGCGGCGAACGCCAGCGCCGAGGCCATCCCGCCCGCCGTGAAGAGATCGGGCGGCTCGTTGTACTCCTCGAAGTGGCGCTCGGTCAGCCAGTCGTTGATCGCGTTATCCGGCACGGTGTAGTGATAGACGTTCAGCCCGATCTGATCCATCGCCGAGCCGTAGACCGCCGCGAACGAGGCGTTGTCGCCGTAGCCGGTCGCCACGGTCATCTCGTCCAGCGCGCCCAGGTCCGAAAGCTGCTGGAAGAGCGTCACATAGCCGGTGCCGGCCCACGTCAGGAACAGGCAGTCGGCCCCAGAATCCAGCGCCTGCTGGATGTAGGGCGTGAAGTCGGTGGTGTCGAAGGGCGCGTAGATGTCGGCCACGACCTCGCCGCCGTACTGCTCAACCGAATACGCAAGCGCCGCGCCGCTCCCCTGGCCAAAGGCGTTATCGATGCCGATGTGCGCAAACTTACTGCCCACATTCTCGACCAAATACTTGGCGATGACCAGTGTGTCATCATAGTTGGTGCGGCTGGTGCGGAAGACGTAGGGGTTGAAATATTGCCCGGTGGTGAACGCCGACGCCGCCGGATCGACCATCAGGATGATCTCGTTCTCATTGGCGACGGTGGTCAGCGCGGCGGCCACAGCGGAGCTAACCGGCCCTTGGAGCAATTCCACGCCCTCAGCCTCGATCAACTCGCGGGCCAACGCCACGCCCTTCTCAGGATCGCCTTCCGTATC
>CAYXVS010000198.1:2072-4172 GCA_964468735.1 uncultured Anaerolineales bacterium
TCCGTCGGCTCCGGGGTCGGCTCGACCTTCTGCACACAGGCGCTCACCAGCAGCGCCATCAACGTCAACAACGTCACAAACTTCCATAACCGTTGCATCTTCATCTTAGACTTCCTCCTTCGGGTTAATTTGGGTAATGCGGACAACCAAGCTGCCAACAACTCCTTCGCTCAATTTCACCTCCTGATCCAAACAATCCATCTAAAGTTAGCTACACAATATACGTCACATCATTTTCTCACATCAACGGCAGATAAACCTCCGCCGTCAGCGGATCAGGGCGTCGATTGCGGCCAGGTCGTCCTCCGTCAAGGTGACGTGGACGGCGCCGGCATTATCCTCCAGATGTCGCACCTTGGTCACGCCGGCGATGACGGACGCGGTCACGTCGTGGGCCAGCAGCCAGGCGATGGCGAGTTGCGCCAACGTGCAGCCCTTGCGCTCAGCGATGGGGATGAGCTGCTCGACGATGTCCAAGTTCCGCTCGGTGAGGAACTGCTTGGCCCATTCTTCCTGCGCCAGCCGGCCCGATTCATCCAGGTCGCCTTTGCGATAGCGCCCGGTGAGCAGACCCACGGCCAGCGGCACGTAGGGGATCAGACTAATCTGCGCTTCGGCCAGATACGCAAGGAAGGCGTCGGCGTCTGCCATGGTCGGTTCATCTTTGGCCGCGACCTTCGGGCGCTGAAGCATATTGTAGTGGTTCTGCACCCCGATGATGCGGCGAGCGCTGTTCGCGCCAACGGCGGCGAGCGCCTGGGTTTCGGCCTCTAACTGCGCGGCGGTGCGATTGGAGACGGCCAAGTAGCGCACCTTGCCCTGGCTGATGAGATGATCAAAGGCGTCCCAGGTCTCATCCAGCGGCGTCTCCCACGTGCCATCGGGCAACTGGTTGGGCGCGTGATGGTAGAGCACGTCGATGTAGTCGGTTTGCAGGCGGCACAGCGAATCTTCGACCGCCTGGAGGATGTACTTGCGCGACGCGCCGCTCTCGTTGGGCGAGAACTCGCGCGTCATCTCGTGCTCGGCCCGCACGGGATTGCGGACCTTGGTGGCAAGCACAACCTGATCCCGCGCGCGGGCGCCTCGGCGCTGGAAGTAGCGACCCAGCAACCGCTCACTGTTCCCCGCTCCGCCGTTGTACGAGTTGGCCGTATCCCAGTGGGTGACGCCCAATTCTAACGCGCGGTCGAGAATGGCGAAGCCCGCGTGCTCGCCGACGCGCGCGCCATCATACGCGGGATCGCCCCACTTCCACAGCCCCAGCCCAATCTCCGAAACCCACAAACCTGATTTACCCAAGCGACGATAGTTCATCTTCCGAAATGTCTGAGTATGCACATTACCTCCCTAAGTTGTGTAGTCGATCATCGTTCTCAGTATAACGCGAATATGTTAAGGTCTCAATGCCAATCCATTCAAACACGAAAAACGCGGCAGCGGAGGAGAGACGCGCTGATCGCGCGCCTTTCCTCCGCAAAAAAAGCCTGCTTGATTACGCTGGTTCAAAGGCCAAGTAGGTTTTCTGATCATCGCCCTCGCCGCGCTCGACGAAGGTGGCTTTGAGCGGCGCGCCGATGGCAATCGACGCCGGGTCAGTTACATCCACGCCCAAGATCTGCGCGCTGATGCGCTGACCCTCGGCCAACTCGACGACGCCGGTGCAGTAAGGGTTTTTGCGCCCATAGCCAGCGTCCAACATCATCGTCGGCGCAATGTGGACCACAGTGTAGGCGGCCAATGTGCCCTCGCCGGAAAGCTCCTCCCACGTCATCTCGGCCTCCGGGCACGCGGGGCAGATGGGCCGGGGCGGCACGTGGATCTCCCCGCATGCGGCGCAGCGCGCGCCCATCAGCTTGTGCTCGGCTAAGTATTGATTGAACTCCGTTGCGGTAAATAGTTCTGCCATTGTTAGTGTTTTCTCCTCAGGATAAAATTCTATGAAAATAGCCCCATCGCCGGGGAATTGCGAATAGCAGATTGCGAAACTATACGTAATCGTTTAGTCTAGAGGTGCAACGCACTTTTCGGCTTATCACCAGGTACATCCTACATAAGGCGTGGGCTTTCCTTCCGTTTAAGTGCGTTGCACCTTGCTCT
>CAYXVS010000198.1:4272-5834 GCA_964468735.1 uncultured Anaerolineales bacterium
CATCCTACATAAGGCGTGGGCTTTCCTTCCGTTTAAGTGCGTTGCACCTTGCTCTCTAGAGGTGCAACGCACTTTTCGGCTTATCACCAGGTACATCCTACATAAGGCGTGGGCTTTCCTTCCGTTTAAGTGCGTTGCACCTTGCTCTGCTTATACAACTATACAAATCTGCTTCATCCGCTTCATCTGCTGATTAGGCCGTTCCAAGAAAATAAACCTCCCAAATACAAGCGATCTTCCAAGGCAAAGCATCTGGTTTGGAAGGTTTTAAATTTTGGAACTACCTTAGCGGCGCTCAAAGATGTGGACCGCGCAAGTCTGGCCGGTGCCGCCGACATTGTGGGTCAGGCCCAGACGTGGTTCGCCGGGCAGTTGACGTTCGCCGGCCTCGCCGCGCAGTTGCTTCCAGATTTCGAGGACTTGCCCCGCGCCGGAGGCGCCCACCGGGTGGCCCTTCGATTTGAGGCCGCCGGAGGTGTTGATCGGTCGGTCGCCGTCGCGGGCCGTGCGGCCCTCCTCGGCGGCGCGCCCGCCCTCGCCGCGCGCGAAGAAGCCCACATCCTCGCTGGCCATCACTTCCGCGATGGTGAAGCAGTCGTGCACTTCGGCCACGTCGATGTCATCGGGCGTCACATCCGCCATCGCGTAGGCCATCTGGGCCGCGTGCTCCGCCGCCGGGAGGCCCGTGAGCGTCGGGCGGTCGTGCGTCGCGCCATCGCTGGCCTGCCCGCTGCCGATGATGTGCAGCGGCGCATCGGTGAAGCGCCCGGCCAGCTCCTCGCTCACTAAGATGAGCGTCGCGGCCCCGTCGGAGATGGGCGAGCAGTCGTAGAGGCGCATCGGCCAGGCGATGATGGGATTGGCGCGGTCGTCGTGCAGGAAGTCCATCTCATCGGCCCAGGTGGGCATCGGATAGCCCTTGCGCTCGGCGCGCACCTTCTTGGCCGCCATCATATCGGCCAGGCGCTGCCCAAACTGCGCTTTGTCGTTGAGCGCGCCGTTCTCGTGGTTCTTGAATCCGACGCGCATAAAGGTCTCCGGCGTCGCGCCGTAGGCGTCCATATAGGCGGTCGCCATCGCGGCGTAGAGGCCGGGGAAGGTGAAGCCCGCCGGCAGCTCGTAGAGCGCGTCGGCGGCGGCGCCGAGGGTGTCGGTGACGCGCGAGGTGGGCAGCGAGGTCATCTTTTCGATGCCGCCGACCAGCACGATGTCGTAGAGGCCCGAGGCGACGGCGATGATGCCCTCGCGCAGGGCGACGCCGCTGCTGGCGCAGGCGTCCTCGATGCGGGTGGCGGGGCGCGGCGTCAGGCCGACCCA
Source organism: uncultured Anaerolineales bacterium (assembly GCA_964468735.1). Classification (GTDB taxonomy): domain Bacteria; phylum Chloroflexota; class Anaerolineae; order B4-G1; family SLSP01; genus JAAAOZ01. The sequence goes on from CAYXVS010000198.1 coordinate 5,590, forward strand.
ATCGGCCATCACGGGCGCGGTGTGCGCCTGCCCCTCGAAGAGGTCGCTGCTAAAGTTGCCGATGTACAGCGCCTCGATGTCTTGGGAATCGAAGCCCTTATCCACGGAAGCTACCATCTCCCGAAATGCCTGCACGAAGAGATCGCGCGTGGTGAGATCGCGGAATGCGCCAAATTTGCTCATCCCCGCGCCGACCACAGCGACGCCACGGGCTAATTTGCGTTGTTTCATAAGTCCTCCAGTTA
>CAYXVS010000199.1:0-5800 GCA_964468735.1 uncultured Anaerolineales bacterium
GAAACTGCCGCACTGGAATTTGACGACCATCTTCCCCAGCTTAGAGACCGCCCCCTTCCAAGAGAGCTTGGCCGCGCTGGAGCGCGAGATCGCCAAGCTGGAGGCTGTGTTCGACGCGGGCGAGATTATGTTGCGCGCGACGCCCCCGGCCCTGGATGCGACGACCGTCGAGCGCTTCGAGACGGCGCTCACCCAACTCAACGAGGTGAGCACCCACTTCAATCTCCTGCGGGTCTACCTGCTGGGCTTCATCTCCACCGACTCGCGCAACACCACCGCCCAACAACGGTTGAGCGAGTTGCAGCAACAGCAGATGCGCCTCCAGAAGCTTCAAACGCGCTTCACGGCGTGGATCGGTTCGTTGGATGTGGATGGGCTGTTGGCGCGCTCTGACCTCGCCCGCGAGCACAGCTTTGCCCTGCGCAAGGCCCGCGTCTCCGCCGAGCATCTGATGTCCCCCACGGAAGAGGCGCTGGCGACGGAGTTGAACGTCACCGGCGGGCAGGCGTGGGCCAAGCTCTACAACAATGTCAGCTCGCAGATCACGGCGGAGATCGAGCTGGACGGCGAGCCGCAGACGCTACCGATGAGCGCGCTGCGCAATCTGGCGCACGATGTGCGGCGCGAGGTGCGCCAACGCGCCTACGAGGTCGAGCTGGCGACGTGGGAGCAGCACGCGATGCCCATCGCGGCGGCGCTCAACAGCATCAAGGGCCAGACCAACACGCTGCTCGAGCGGCGCGGTTGGGAGTCCCCACTGGCGGTGGCGCTTCACAATAATAACATCGACCGCGCCACGTTGGAGACGATGTTGACGACGGCGGAGAGCTACTTCCCCACCTTCGAGCGCTATCTGCAGGCCAAGGCGCGCCTGCTGGGCGTCGAGCGCCTCGCCTGGTGCGATCTCTTCGCGCCGGTGGGCGAGAGCCAGCGGACGTGGGACTTCGAGACGGCGCGCGCCTTCATCTTGGAAAACTTCCGCGCCTTCTCGGATCGATTGGGGGATATGGCGGAGCGCGCCTTCCGCGATCGCTGGATCGACGCCGAGCCGCGTGACGGCAAGCGCGGCGGCGCCTTCTGCGCCTGGGTGCGCGCGGACGAATCGCGCATCTTAGCCAACTTCCAGCCTGCGTACAGCGGGATGGGCACGCTGGCCCACGAGTTGGGCCACGCTTATCATAACTTGGCGCGCGCCAACCGCACCTACATCCAGCGCCAGACGCCGATGACCTTGGCGGAGACGGCCAGCAACTTCTGCGAGATCATGATGCGCGACGCGGCGCTCTCGTCGGCCCCGCCGGCGGAAGAGTTGGCCATCATCGAGGCCTCGCTTCAGGACGCCTGCCAGGTCGTCGTGGACATCACCAGTCGCTACCTCTTCGAGAAGGCGGTCTTCGAGCGCCGGCGCGCGCGCGAACTCGCGGTGGAGGAACTCAACGCGATCATGTTGGAGAGCCAGCGCGCCGCCTACGGCGCCGGCCTCGATGGCGACCAGCTCCATCCCTATATGTGGGCGGCCAAGCCCCACTACTATGGATCCATCTTCTACAACTTCCCCTACATGTTCGGCCTGCTCTTCAGCCTGGGCCTCTACGCCCGCTATCAGGAGACGCCGGAGGCTTTCTTGGCCGAGTACGACGATCTGCTTTCGGCCACCGGGATGGCGGACGCGGCCACGTTGACGGCGCGCTACGACATCGACCTCCACGACCCGGCCTTCTGGCGCAGCAGCCTCGATCTGATCGTCGCGGACGTCGACCGCTTCGTCGCCTTGGTCGATGAGCAGACATAACGCCCCAGGTTGATCAGAACCATGGTATAATCTTTCTAGTCTTGTGAGGTGCAACGCACTTGTGGGCTTAACATCAGGCGTAACGATTACTTAAGTCCAAGTGCGTTGCACCTTGATCCACTCGTAAAATCAGATGGATGTACCGCGCCACGAACACAAAACTTGCAACTTTTAACCTGCAACCTGTAACTTGCAACTAATTTTCCAAGGAGCTGAGCTATGGAATTGGGGATCATTGGGCTGCCGACCAGCGGCAAGACGACCATCTTCAATACACTCACCCAATCCGAGCGCCCGACCTCGGCGGCCGCGACCGGGAGGTTGGAGCTGTTCAGCCTGATCGTCCCGGTGCCGGACCCCCGGGTGGATCGATTGGCCGACCTCTATCAGCCGCAGAAGACCACCTACGCCAAGGTCGCCTACACCGACATCGCCGGGCTGGACAAAGACCTGGGAGAAACGGGGCTGAGCGGGCGGCTGCGCAACAAAATCGCGCCGATGGATGCGCTGGTGCACGTCGTGCGCGCCTTCGAGAACGCGCGGGCGCCCCACCCGATGGGCAGCGTCGATCCGCAGCGGGATCTAGACAGCTTGGATAGCGAATTCCTCTTGGCTGATCTGATCACCATCGCGAATCGGCTGGAGCGCATCGACGAGGAGATGGCCAAGGGCGCCAGCGGTCGCGAGCGCCAGGCGCTTGAGGACGAGAAGCAGCACGTCCAGCATCTCCGCGAAACGCTGGAAAACGGCATCCCCCTGCGCGATCTGGGCCTGACGGCGGACGAGAAGGCCGATCTGCGCGGGTACAGTCTCCTCACGCTCAAGCCTACGATTGTGCTGTTGAACCTCGGGGATGAAGCGGTAGCGCCGGAAGACCTCATCTCTTATGATCACCAGGAGACGACGATCATCGCCATCCACGGCCAATTGGAGATGGAACTCAGCCAACTCGAGCCTGAGGAGGCGGAGATCTTTATGGCGGAGTTCGGGATCGAGACACTGGCGCGCGAGCGCGTGCTCCAAGCCTCCGCCAGCCTGGTGGGGCGGCTGACCTTCTTCACCGTGAGCGAGGAAGAGGTGCGCGCGTGGCTCCTGCCCGTCGGCGCGACCGCCGTCGAGGCCGCCTACACCATCCACACCGACCTGGGACGCGGCTTCATCCGGGCGGAGGTCGTCGCCTACGATAAACTCATCCAAGCCGGCGGCCTGGCCGAAGCGCGTCACGCCGGCGAGACCCATATCGAAGGCAAAGATTACATCGTCCAAGAGGGCGATGTCTTACAAATTCGCTTCTCTGGATAATGTCGTATAACCCTGTACATATTATGCTATAAATGAGAATCCAATGCACGAATCCGAATTAAAAATCGAATGGCTATTCATCAATCTCCGATGGTTTTTCCTCACGGCTGTGATGGCCGTCATCGGTATCAACGTGGCGATGAACTCCGCGCCGTTCCCCCGTACCGTGATCATCCTCCTCATCGCGGGCGCGGCGGCCAACATCTTGGCGCTGATCTCGCTGTTACAACATGGGGGCAACTCCGCCGTCCAGAATCTAATGCTCTTCTTAGATATTGGCTTGACCCTGGGCTTCGTCGCCGGCTCCGGCGGCCCCCAAAGCCCCCTCCTCTTCTTCTCGCTAATTCCCATCATCACTGCCGCCGTGCGACTTTCCTGGCCGATGAGTGCGGTGCTCACCGTGAGCGTGGTGCTTGCCTACTGGGGGATCGCCTGGTGGCACGAAGACTTCTCCGCAACGATGCCGGTCACCGATCTGATCATACAATCCATCCCCTATTTAACCAATGGCCTGGTATTGATCGTCGCGGGCATAGCCATCAGCCAAATCGGCGCCAAGATCAAAAAGACATTGCTCCAGGAACAAGAAGAGCAAGAGAGGAACGCCCGCGCCGCACTGGAGTCCGCCCATCACCGCGTGCAGCTTGTCTTCGAGCTGGCCAGCACCCTGAGTGCGACGCTCAACTATGAGCGCGTGTTGGACGCAGCACTCGATGTGAGTAACGCCGGTCTACAACGGTTTTTCATCCAACAGGAAGATGTCACCCAAATCGGGTTGATCTTACTCTTCGATATTGACCAAACGCTCTACATCGCCAAAGCGCGCGGCATTCCCATCCAGGATGAGAATAAGCGCTTTCCGGCCGAAGAAGGGGTGCTCCACAAAGCGATCGAAGAGGCCGAGCCATGCCGCACCGATGATCCCAACAACGATCCAGAGCTAAGTCGTCTGATCGCGATGCGGAATTGTCAAGAGGCGCTGGCCGTGCCCTTGCGAGCAGGATTCGAGAGCTACGGCCTCCTCGTCCTGTCCAGCCCAGAACCGGATATTTACATGCCGGACTATCAGGATCTGCTGGTCGCCATCTGCAACCAGGCCGTGATGGCCCTCCAAAACGCGACGCTCTATCAAAATTTGATGGACGAGAAGGAGAAGCTGGTTGCGGTGGAGGAAGATGCGCGCAAGAGGTTGGCGCGCAATCTCCACGACGGCCCCACGCAAACCATCGCCGCCATCGCGATGCGTCTCAATTACACACGGATGCTGATCAACCAGAAAAATTTAGGGGAAGCGATAGACGAATTGCAACAGCTGGAGAATCTCGCCCGCCACACGACCAAAGAGATTCGCCAGATGCTCTTTGTCCTCCGCCCCTTGATCTTGGAAACGCAGGGGCTGGTGGCGGCCTTGAGACAACTCCAGAAGAAGATCCAGGAGACCAACCCGGAGACGAAGATCCATCTAAAGGAAGAGGACGATGCCGCGGCATTGCTGAACAAGGAAGCCCAGGGTGCGGTCTTCTACATCACAGAGGAGGCGCTGAACAACGCGCGCAAACACGCCGAAGCGGATAATCTGTGGATTCGGATCTACAAGCGAGGGATGAACATCATCACGGAGATCGAGGACGACGGCAAGGGCTTCGATGTCGCGGCGGTGAAGTCGAACTATGCGGAGCGCAGCAGCTTGGGGATGCTCAACCTTCAGGAACGCGCCAAGCTCGTCAAGGGCAAGACGGTGATTCGCTCGACGCCAGGCAAAGGGACCAAGATCACGGTCACCATCCCCCTTGAGACCGAGGAGGCGCCCTTAGCCCCGTGACCTCCGATATAGCCCTCTTAGAACGCTGGTTCTGGCTGGCGGTATCCCTGACGCTGGCGATTTTCACCGTTCTCCTGCGGTGGATCTTGGAGCGACCCGGCAGCCGATACGCCGCCGACGTCCGCGCGTGGCAGCAACGACCGGGCGCTATCTGGGCGATCCAGATTGCACGGTTACTCTACGCCCTGGGGATCCCCACCCTGGCATTGCTCTGGCGCGGCGCGCTGACGGAGAGCGGCCTGGGGCTACAAGTCGCGCCGTGGCGCGGCGGGCTTATCAATTGGGAGGATTGGATGCGCGACCTCGGCTGGGCCGTGTTCCTGGGCGCCGGCCTCTGGCTCCTCGTCCGCCTGAGCGATGTGATGGTTCATCGTCGCGTGGGCGTCAACGCCCGTCCCCGACGCGAATGGAGCGTAGCGCTTCGCGAGGCCGTCTATCATCAAGTGCACTGGGCCTTCTACCGCGAGCCGTTCGTGCTCCTCTGGGGGCTGTCCTTGGGGACGTGGGCCGGGTTGCTGCCCGTCGCCTTCGAGGCGGGAATCAATCCCGCCCGCTGGGAGGATCTGCGTTCGCCGGCTCACGGACGCGATCTGCTGATCCGCGTGGGGTTGGCCATCGTCGGCGCGCTGCTCTTCCTCGAGACGCAGAACCTTTGGCTGGCTATCTTAGTTGACATGGTCGTCGGCTGGCGCCTCGGTCAGGCGGCCGCGTGGGAGGGGGCCGGCCAGAGCCACATCAAATCCACAGCAAAGCCGTAGCCCCTGATGCAAGTCGGGCTACGGCTATTTTTATTAACGTCGTGGATCTAGCGATCCACTCCGAGCAATTTAATAGGGTGCAGTTACTCTCAGTTACCAACGGGTACTCAGACATCAGATAAGTCC
>CAYXVS010000200.1:0-5779 GCA_964468735.1 uncultured Anaerolineales bacterium
GTGGTGATGTAGCCCAGCCGCCCGCCATCGCGCAGTTTGCTCAATCCTAAGATGATGAACCAGTAGAGGTAGTCCATCTTGCCTTGATAATACTCGTCCCAATACTCAAAGTTGTTGCGGTAGTAGCGGAACATCTCTTTGTGGCCCTTCTCCCCCACGTAGGGCGGATTGGAGCAGACGTAATCCATCTCCCGCTCCTCTTTGAGCCAATCGTAGACAATGCGCTTGAAGCCGGTGAAGCTGACGATGTCGTGGCGGCGGTCTTCCTCGTAGATTTCGTCCTCGCGCGCCATGCCGGCAACGTGGTTGTTGCTGGTATCGCTCAAGGTGGGCTGGAGGCGATTGTGCAACTTGAGCGCGTCCTGATGGAGCACGGAGAGGGCAAAATCGCGCCCAAAGCGATGGGCGTGCGGCGCTTTCTTCTGGATGGCGGCGATGATGGGCGTGAGTTGAATCAACAGGTTGACCTCGGTCAGATAATACGCAAAGGCGTTGATCTCGGCCCCGCGCAGGCCCTCGATAATGGCCAGCATCGCCAGCGTCAGATCGTCCATGCTGATGTTGGTCAGCGCGTCAGGATCGGCGGGATCGAAGTCCGGCCCCAGCATCGCTTCGCGGATGCGGCGCGCCGCTTCGACTAAGAAGCCGCCGGAGCCGGTGCAGAAATCCGCCGCGACGCGCGGCTGACGCGCGCCTTTCTCGAAGCGAAAGATGCGGTCAGGCTGATCGAAGCCCACGCGATCCCAGATAAATTGCACAACAGGGCGCGGCGTGTAATATTGGCCCTTGTTCTTACGATCCGTCTCATCCAAATAGGCCTCGTAGACCGCGCCCAACACATCCGCATCCAAAGCGCGGAAATCAAAGCGGGAAAATTCGTAAAGCACGTCGACTAACACCGTCTCCGAGGGCGTGTACCAGGTGTAGTTATTCTCCGCGCCATAGAGCCACGTGTAGCGTTCTTTCGCAAAATGGAACGCCTGCCTCAACACACGCTGAATCTCCTGCCCGAAATACGCATACCAGTGCGCAAAACCGCCATCGTAGAGCACCTGATCGATAAAGCCGATGTCCTCCCAGACGCGGGCCAACAGAATCCGCGTCATCGCGAAGTAGGCCACGCGATAACAATAACGATCTAATGCACGGCCATCGGTTGAATCGAGTGAAGCTTGAACCAACACGGCCAACGTTCTGTCATCTATCTTACGCTCCGGCGCGCCGGTATCAATCTCGCGGGCCAGCGTGTCAATCTCCAATGCAACCCGCTCTCGACGGTCAGGTTGATAATAGTACATCTCCGGCAAATCTCGATAATACTGCCGGACATCCTCGTGGAGCATCGCGACGACGTTATGCAAACGCCGCACCAAGTCATCGAGATCGAGCGCGGCGCTCTGGGGTGTGTGGCGCGCGTCGCTGATCGCCTGAAGCTTGCCCTCCCGATCCAACGCCCGGCGTTGAAATCGCTGCACAAAGGCGAAGAAACGCGCGGTGTTCGGCGCGGCCAAGGCCGCCGCCGGATCGCGCCGATAATCCTGGTAGAGTTGGCGGAAGCTGAAGCTGTAATCCGCTGCGGGCTGCTCCGTTGGCAGCGTGTAGACGGCCAAATCGCGCAGGTTGGAAAGCACGCCGTATCGCAGCGCTTGCGTCCGCATATAGTGCGCGATCTGGTCATAGTGCCGGCCTAACTCCAGGGTATCGGTGCCCTTGGCATCGAAGACAAACGGGTGGAGGTGCGTATCATCGGGGATAAAATCCGGTCGCTTCCCCGAGACCTGGCTGGTTCGCTGGGAAAGCAGGTCGCGATGCAGCGTAAAGCCCAACACCGCCTCTAAGAACTCGCCCAGCAGGCCATCCATCAACTCCCGCTCGTCGCCGTGTGCGCCCTGCACGTAGGCAAGATAATCCGCCGCCTGATGATCGCCGTAGGCGGCCCAGTTGACATCATCCAACATAGCAACGGTCTTCTCAATCAGTGATACGTCATTAGGCATAAATTCTCCTTCAACTACCTTCCGGGAAGCTATAAGCGGATATTCTCAACTGACATTGTCTGGTTAAGGCCATTTCCCTAAAAGTCACGCTATCCACAGCTTCCCGGAAGGTTTAGATGCTTCCTGAGCAGCCGCGCCGATGGTTGAAACCATCGTCTGATATCCAAAGTGCGTTAAAACGCACTGAGGTTGCTGGGTCTTTCGGATTTTGCCGGGCAATCCCCTCAGTAGCCCTAAAAACAACCAGAAATCGCGTGCTTGTGGGGATCACAGACCTTTTTCGCGTCGTTACTGGGTTGTGGGTGGGGATAGTATAATTGCACCCGGCGAATTCCTGAAGAACCAGGTTGCTTTCTTGAGCGGTTTTTCAACCCGTTTTTAACGGGTTTTGGGTATCAGCCTCGAATTCATTCGCAGGCGAGCCAAGGGGCGAAAACTTTAAGACACCAACGTCACATTGAAATGGGAGAGGATGCGCTGGATGGGCGTGAAGAGCATGACTTTATCGGAGCCGGCGAATAGGAGACCGGCGGCGCGGCGCTGTTCATCCAAGACCGCCGATCCCGAATCGCCGGGGGCGCTCATCTTGCTGGTCATAATCTGATCGACGAAGCGGGCCGTCTGGCCCTCGAAATCGACGTTGACCGCCACGTCGATCTGCGTGACCGTGCCCGTCGTCAGGCCGCTGGTGCGCCCCATCTTCTGGACGCGCATGCCAAGCTGCGGCTCGACGACGCCCGTCGGCGGGCCGATGTTCAGGATGGCGGGCAGCGCCTCGTCGGGCGCGTCGATGCGGGCCAGCGCGGCGTCCATCACGTTCTCGCCGGGCGTCACCTGGACGGAGCGCAGGCGATGGTGCGATCCCGTCGCTTCGGCCAGGAAGTTGAGCAGCCGCGCGAACGCCTCCGCCACATCGCAATTCCCCGATGCCTCGCCAAAATCAAGCGGCACATAATCGCTCAGCGTGGCGATGCGATCTTCTTGCGTGCCCAAATCCGCCGCGCCCGGTTGCCAAATCGGATCGCCTGATTTGGCGATGTTGCAGTTGGCTAAGATGTGGTTATTGCTGAGGATAAAGCGCTCGCCGGCGCGCTCGACCAAATAGCCGAACGTCCCCGCCGTGACCTGGGGATGGCCGATGGAGATACCGGGTTGGATGGGGCGATACTTTTCCTTGGGATTCAACGCCGCATGGGCGCGAATGCGCCCGGTCTCGATCACATCGGTGGGCAGGCTATCCACGCTCTGCGGCACCAGCTCCGACTCAGTCAGGTGTTCGCGGGGCAACTTCCGCGTCACGGAGACCATAATGCTCAACTCCCTGGTTGCCGTCTCGCCCGCGATCTTGTATCCCAGCCCACAGGCGGTCACGTTAGGTCGCTTAAAGAGATCCGGCAGGGCGCCACGAAAAACGCTTCGCGCTTGGGCCATCATCCGATCCGTCATGCTATTCCTCCTCATCGCTAGATTTGCTATCTTTGCTATCCTTACGATCAACTAGGCTCTCAACCGCATCCTCCACCAACTCCAATCCTTCCTCGATCTTACTTCCCGCCCCCCATCTTTTCCAGAAGGCCCAGGGGCGACGGGATTCCCGCTCACGCCGGGCGTCCTGTGCCCGAATTTCGCCCACAGCCTGCACCTGCACCGGCACATCCTCCAGCCGCTCCGGGATGCGATCCTCCGGCGCAAGCTCGTCCTCCGACATTTTGCGCGTCACGTTGACGATCAGGCTCAATTCATCGGTCGGATGCCCCTCGCGCCGCCGCTGCCCGATCCCCACCCCGACGACGTTCGGCTTCCGCATCAACTCCGCCTCGTGGCGAAATTTCACCTCGCGGATATGTTCCAAATCCCCTTCGTTCATGCTAAGACCTCCCTAGAAAATGAACAAATCAGCAAATGAGCATTTAAGAAACCTTTCCGGTAGCCGATTCCATAATTAGGAATTTAGAATTGCGAATTTAGAATAATGTTATTGAGTAAAGATTCTAAATTCGCAATTCACAATTCAAAATTTGATATTTGCTGCTTCGCTCCAGTGAGAATCACCATCAGGCCGCTGCCGATCAGCCAGCACCAGTAGCCCCAGCCCCAGGCGATGGGGCGCGCGTGCAGATGGGAGAGCGCGGGGCGCAGGCGATGGAGCGTCGGGAGGGCGGGCAAGGCCGTGAGCGCGAGCCAGCCCACGATCAGCCAAGGGCGAATGCGCGCCAGGCGCGGGCCGAGCCAGGCAATCAGGCCGGCGGCGATCATCGCGCCAACGCCGCCCCAGAAGACGACGCGCCAGCCGGGCGTGCGCCACGCGCTGACGATCTCCGGGTAGGGCGGCAGCGTCGCCAGCGCGATCCCCGCGCCGAGCGCGGCGGCAACCCAGCGCTGCCAGCGGGGCGCGAGCGCCAGTAATAGAGGAAGCAGCACCGCCAGGCCGACCAAGGGCAGACGCAGGGTGTAGAGATTGACACGCACCGCGCCGGATTCGATCTGGGGCAGCAGGCGCAGCAGGTCGAAGAGATCGTAGGCGTTCCAGGCCAAGGCCGCCGCCTCGCGCCCGATCCACGGGCCGAAGTAACCGACCAGCGCGAGCAGCCACGCCACGCCGCGCAGCAGCGCGAGGGAAAGGCCGAGCGGCGCGGGTCGCTCGGCGCGATCAGGGCGCAGTAATCGTGACATCATCAAAAGCCACCGTAGTGGTACGCCCCGGCTCGATAGCGTCGGCGAAGAGCGCGACGGCGCCGCTGCCCGTCAGCTCGTCATCGACGCGAGAGACCAACAGGCTATCATTCACCCAGAGCGAGAGCTTGTTATCTCGGCAGCGGATGCGTATATCGTTCTCCGCCTTGCCGACGTTGATCACATCGCTGGCGTGCGGGCCGACCAGCGGCGTAGCCACGCCTTTAACCGTCCGCAGGATCACGTAGTAGCCATCGGCGCTGATGCCAAACAGATAGTAGTTCTGCTCGTCCCGCTGCCGACAGATCAACCCCATCCAATTATCGACGGTGCCTTGAACATGCCGCAGGCGCGCGGAGACCGTCACATCCCGCTGAGATTTGCCGACCAGCGGGGTGTAGACCGACGATCCCGTGCCCCGATCCTCCAGAAACATCTCCCCCGCCTGCGCATAGACCGCGCTCTCCGCCGTCTCGAAGCGCACCCAGCCGGTGTGCGGCGGCGCGAAGTCATCGGAGAGGATGAGGTTGTCCACATCGTCCATCTCGTCCTCGTTGGCCTCACTCGTCGCCTCCGCTTCAATTTCAATGCCCGGCGGCGTCATCGGCGAGACCGTCGTGGGCGCGGGCGTGCACGCCGGCATACATATCAGCAACGACGCTACGATCAGCAACAGCCCGCGCATCTGTCTGATCGTGTTCATACGCCCGCCTCCGTCATTTCCCCTTCTTCCGGCGCCGGCATGATCGGCAATGCCAAGGTGAAGGTCACCCCCGAATTGTCCGGGTTGCTTGCGGCCCATATACGTCCCCGATGCTGGTTGACAATTTCTTTGACGATTGACAGTCCCAATCCTATACCTCCATATTGCCGATTGGTCGTGCCATCCACCTGATAAAACCGATTAAAAATCTTCCCCATCTCTCCCTCTGGGATGCCAATGCCCGTATCCTTAACCTGAATCCACACCTCATCCTCACGCTGCGCGGCCTGCACCCAAATTTTACCATGCTTTGAGTTAAACTTGATCGCGTTATCCAATAGATGGCTCAGCGCCTGCACGATATGACGCGCATCCACCTCGACCATCGGCAGGGATTCGGGCAGAT
>CAYXVS010000201.1:0-5771 GCA_964468735.1 uncultured Anaerolineales bacterium
AGGAGTCAAACTCTATGCCAACAATGATCGAAAATATCCTGGACGGCATCCAATACATCGGGATGAAGAATATCCTGCCCACGGCGCTCTATCGCTATCGCAAGGCGTGGCTCGAGGCCAAGTGGGAGGCTCCAGATGATCCGCGCCGAGGCGCCGATCTGTGGCGCGCTTTCCGCCGCCGATTGGCGTCCCCCGGCCCAACCTGGCCGGCGACGTGGCAGGGGCCGGGCCGCGTCCGCGAGATCACGCCCACGGCGCGCGGCGCGATCTTCACCGCCGAGCACGCCGCCATCGAGGCGACCTACTTCGCCGCCGATGTGCTGCGCGTGCGCTACCTCCCCCACGAGCCGACCGCGCCGCCGCCCGTCGATTACGCCATCGCCAAGCCGCTGGCCGCGTGGCCCGCGCCGGCGGTCGTCCCCGTCGAGATGGAGGACGCGCTCTACCTCCGCACCCCGGCGATGACCTTCGGCCTGGCGCGGGAGACGGCCCACGCCTTCATCGCCGGTCCGGCGGGCGAGCTGCTCCGCGCCGATGTGGAACTCGGCTGGCACACGGCGGGCGCGATCCGCCACGCCACCGCCTTGGCCGAGGAGGAGGCCATCTTCGGGCTGGGCGAGCGCACCACACCGCTCCAGCGGCGGGGACGCACCCACATTCTGTGGAACACCGATCCGGCGGGCTACGCGAACGGCGACGATCCAATTTATATGAACATCCCCGCCTACGTGGGGCTGAACGACGCGGGCAGTTACCTGGTCTTTTACGAAAATCCCCACTACGCCGCCTTCGATCTGGGCGAGAGCCAGCGCAAGCTCGCCCAACACCACTTCGCCGGCGGGGAGCTGCGCTACTACATCATCGTCGGGCCGGCGCCGCGCCTGCTGGAGCGCTACACCGAGCTGACCGGCCGCCATCCGCTGCCGCCGCTGTGGGCGCTGGGCTATCATCAATCGCGCTGGAGCTACACGCCGGCCCAGCGCGTGCGCAAGCTGGCGCGCGATTTCCGCGCCCACGACGTGCCCTGCGACGCCATCCACCTGGACATCAACTATATGGACGACTTCCGCAACTTCACGTGGGATCACGAGCGCTTCCCTGATCTGCCGGCCTTGGCGGCGGAGCTGCGCGCACAGGGGATCAAGCTCGTCTCGATCATCGATCCGGGCCTCCAGCAGAACCCGGAGTACGCTGTTTATCGCAGCGGGCGGGCGGGCGAGCACTTCTGCACGCTGCCGGATGGCGAGGCGCTGCACGCGCCGGTCTGGCCGGGGCTGTGCGCCTTCCCCGACTTCACCGCGCCCCGGACGCGCGCGTGGTGGGGCGCGCACTATCGCCCGCTGTTGGATGCGGGCATCTTAGGCTTCTGGAACGATATGAACGAGCCGGCGGTCTTCAGCTCCGAGGGGCCAACGACGCTGCCCGATCCCCTGCAGCACGCGATGGACGGTCGGGGCGGCGATCATCGCGAGGCGCACAATCTCTACGGGATGCTGATGGCGCGCGCCAGCTACGAGGGCCTGGAGAAGCTGCGCCCGGAGCAGCGCAACATCGTCATCACCCGCAGCGGATGGGCCGGCGTCCAGCGCCACGCCATCTCGTGGACGGGCGACAATCAAAGCACGTGGGCGTCGCTGCGCTTGACCATCCCGATGATGTTGGGGCTGGGCCTCTCCGGCGTGGGCTTCAGCGGGCCGGATCTGGGCGGATTCGCGGGCGAGGCGGACGGTGAGTTGTTCACGCGCTGGGTGCAGATGGCCGCCTTTATGCCCCTCTTCCGCGCGCACACCATCTTAGGCTCGGCGGATCAGGAGCCGTGGTCGTATGGCGAGCCGTACCTCAGCATCAACCGGCGCTTCATCCAACTGCGCTACGAGCTGCTACCCTACCTCTACACCGCGATCTGGCAGATGTGCACCCGTGGCTGGCCGATGGTGCGGCCCGTCTGGTGGGAGGAGCAGGAGAACGCCGCGCTCTGGCGCATCGATGACGCCTTCCTCTGCGGCGATGCCTTGCTAGTCGCGCCGATCACCGCGCCGGGCGCGAACGCGCGCGAAGTCGTCCTGCCGGAAGGCGCCTGGTACGATTATTGGATGAATCGCATCTACCTAGGCGGCGATCCCCACGAGCCGTTTGCGCCGTTGGAGAGGATGCCGCTCTTCGTGCGCGAGGGGACTGTGCTCCCCCTGGGCGAAGTCGGCCCCAGCGTGGAGCAGCGCAAGGATAAATTCCTGCGCCTGAACATCTACCCGCTCACGGAGATGGGGCGGCGCGTCACGCCGCTCTACGAGGACAGCGGCGCCGGCAAGGCCTACCAGCGCGGCGACTATCGCGTCAGCCGCTTTGTGATGGAACGCCTTCCCGCCCCGCCGGATGCCGAGTCGCAGGCAGATCGCTTGGAGATCACGTGGGAGAAAGAGGGCGCGTATCAGCCGCCCTACGAGCACATCGAGCTGACGCTGCACGGCCTACAACGGACGCCGCGCGCCATCACCGTCGATGGCCAAGATTACCCCGTGCTCATCTCCGATCCGCTCCGGCGCACGGCGCTGACCGCGACGCCGCCGTTTGAGACATTGGAGATTGTATTGTAGTTAGTCTACACCTTCCGGGAAGCTATAAATGACCAATACCATTGGGAGTTGAGTGTAATCAGGCAACTCCGGCTTGAAAAATAAGCTTGCAGCTTCCCGGAAGGTAGAAAAGGAAAGGACATAACGCTATGACACAAGAACGACCCGATTTGACCAACGTAGATCCAGAAATTCGCGCCTATATCACATCCCTGGAGGCGAAAGTGGCCCGCCTGGAGGAGAGCGCCGGCGAGAGACGCGCTCCAGAAGCGGAACCCATCGCCTCAGAGCCGCCGACGACGGTGAATCTCATCACGGTGAGCGCGCGCGGCTCGGCCAAGCGCACGCCCCGCCACCGCTACACACGCCAGGGACGCGGCGGCATGGGCGTCTTCGATTTGGAGACCGAGGAGGACGATCCGCCCGCGCTGCTGACGCTGGCCGATGTCGACGAGACCTTCATCGCGATCACGGACGGCGGGCGCATCTACCGAATGCGCGTGAACAAGCTGCCGGAATCGCCCGTGCACGCGCGGGGCGCGCCGTTAGGCGACTATCTGCCGCTGCACGGCGACGAGCGCGTCATCGCGCTGCTTCCCGCTGACGGCGACGATCATATCGCCATGTTGGGGGCGCGCGGCTGGGTGAGCCGCGTGCGCGCCAGCTTCGTCGGGGCGACGATGGTGCCGGGCGTCTCGTATCACGACGCCGCCGCACACAGCCCGCTGGTCGCCGCTTGCTGGGCCGCCGAGGGGCAGGACCTCTTCATCGCGAGCCGCGAGGGCCAAGGCATCCGCTTCCCGCTCCAGCGCATCGATCAGCACGGCGGGCTGGGCATCCGCCTCCAGCGCGACGACGTGGCGGTCGCCCTCACAGCGGTGGACGAGGAGAGTGGTGTCTTTCTCATCAATGCCGAGGGGCAAGGAACGATTCGACTGATGTCCGGCTTCCGCGCGAACAAAAATCCCGGCGGCGGGGGTAAAATCGCGATGAAGACCGACCAACTGGCCGACGCCGCCGTCGTCGCGGAGAACGATGACCTCTTCGTGATCTCGAAATTCGGCAAGATCATCCGCTTCAGCGCCTCAGAGATCTCGCCCAAGACCAATCCCGTCCAGGGGGTCGCCTGCCTGGGGCTGCGCGGCGACGAGGCCGTGGCCTGCGCTGTCGCGCGCCTCACACCAGAGGATGCGCGGGCATGACAGCATCCAATGCTGCGCCGAATGAGGACGCCGCTCAAACCTGGCGTTACGAAAACCACAAACTCAGCTCCAACAACTTCACGATGGCGCTCGTGCATCTCTATCGCGCCGAAATCTCTCGCACCAACGTCTGGCGCAGCCGATTGGACACGACGACCAATTGGGCAGTGGCCACCGCCGGCGCCGCCCTCACCTTCACCTTCAGCGCGCCCGAAAACCCCCACTTCATCCTACTCCTGATGCTGATCCTAATACTTGCCTTCTTCAACATCGAAGCGCGCCGCTACCGCTACTACGCCCTCTGGCACCATCGCGTGCGGCTGCTGGAGACCGATTTTCTGGCCGCGATGCTTGTCTCCCCCTATGAGCCTGCGCAGGATTGGGGCGACGCACTCTCTTACACTCTGACGCATCCCCGATTCCACGTCTCCCAGTTACAAGCGCTGAGCAATCGTTATCGTCGCAACTATTTTTGGCTGATCAGCCTGTTGCTCATCAGTTGGTGGCTCAAATTAGCCCGTCATCCCCAACCGGCGCGGAGCTTTGCTGATGTTTTGGCGCGCGCGGCCATCGAGCCGATCATCCCCGGCGCGTGGGTGATCGGCGTTGTGATGGCGATTTACGCCGGACTGGGCATCGCGGCGCTCATCACCACCTATCAGATGAAAAAAGCCTCCCCGACGCGCCGGGAATATGGCATCACCGGGCTGTTGCGCGGCGATAAGAAAGCGCCGGAGCAATTGGCCATCATCATCACCGGTAAGCGCGAGCAGATCGCCGAGGAGTTGATGCAGGAGATCAAGCGGGGCGTCACCGCGCTGCACGGCGCCGGGATGTACACGGGCCAACCCCGCGATGTCCTGCTCTGCGCGCTGACCCAGGTGCAAATCGCCCGCCTGCGGGAAATTGTCCGCGCCATCGATCCCAACGCCTTCATCGTGATCAACCCGGCCAGCTACGTTCAAGGCTACGGCTTCGAGCCGTCGGAACCGCCGAGCTAGGGTGAATTTCAGGTTTGTAGGTGACGCTTCAGTGTGGTTTTTCTTTGACCCAACGGCTCAATGGCCGTGGGAACCGCCGGGCCTGGGAGGGTGAGAGAAAGTATCACTCTATTTCTGAACCATCCCTAAAAACCTCTGCGTTTTCTGCCCCTCTGCGGTGAATTTTGTCTCACCAATCAGAACGTGATCGCGCGCTTGCCCGATTTAAGCCAGTTGGTCAGGAACTCGCCGCTGTAGAAGACCTCGACGCCCAGGGCCTCCAGATCATCGGCGATCTGGTAATTATCGGCGCAGGCCTTGCACGCGCCAACCCGCACGCCCAGGTCGATCATCACGCGGAGTTTCATCTGGAGTTCCTCATCCTCCGTCAGCAGCTTCTGCGACGGCCCCCAGACGAGGAGGTTGATCTCCTGCCACCAGCCCAAGCGCTTGGCGTTCTTGGCGTACATCAAGACCATATTGCGCGCGACGTCGCGGTCGCCGCTGGTCCAGACAATGAGGAGTTCATCAGGCTGGGTGTTCGGCTCGGTGTTCATCGTTGCTCCCACGCCTGGACGGCCTTTTGGAAAGCGGTGCGCAATCGCGCGTCGGGCAGTTGGTTGACCTCTGTGTAGCGCTCACCATCTACCCAGATCTCCAGATCGCCGTCGGGCGAGGTCCCTAGATCGATTTGGTACCTCGCCAGGGACGGATCTTTTTCCAATTCCGCCCGGAAGGTGTCCTCGATCTGTTCGGCGAAGGGGGACGCCAAGCGCTCGCCCGCCTCCTCACCGTACATGCCAACCTCGCTGCCCGCCCGCTGCCGCGCGGCCACACTCTCCGGCGGCGGCGTGCTCCTCATCCATTCGGGCTTCTTCGCGGCGGGGGAATCCTCGATCAGATCCACGCGACGGCGACTCAAAAAGAGCACCACAAGCGCTAAAAAGGCGACGAGAATCGCCGCGCCCCCAATCATCAACACAATTTGCGGAACTTCCACGCTTTACCTCCTGATA
>CAYXVS010000202.1:0-5756 GCA_964468735.1 uncultured Anaerolineales bacterium
CCAGCACGATAACGGCCTGGCCCTCCAAGAAGACGCGATCCTCCGCCTCCCCTTCGCCCAGGCGGACGCGAAGTTCGCCCCCGCGCGCGGAGGCTTGATAGGCGAACATCTCGCGCTTGCCCAGGCGCTCGGCCCAGTAGGGCGCGAGCAGCGTGTGCGCCGAGCCGGTGACGGGGTCCTCGTCGATGCCGACGGCCGGCGCGAAGAAGCGTGAGACGAAGTCGTAGGGCGTGTCGGGATCGCCGGGCGCGGTGACGATCAGCCCCTGATAGGCGGCCATGCTCGGCGCGTTGCGCAATGCCGCGAAGTCGGGCTGGAGATTGCGGACCTCTTCCGCGCGCTCGAAGTTGAGCAGCAGCTTTTCGGCGCCGGCGCCACAGGCCGCCATCTGCGCCTGGGCGACGCCGAGGGCTTCCAGCACGTCGGGCGGGGGTGCGCACGCGAGCGGTGGATCCAGCGGGAAGTCGAGCACAATCGCGCCGTCGTCGGTGCGCCGGGCGATGAGATCGCCGCTCAGCGTCTGGAAGGTCACCTGCGGCGCGGCGACCTCGACGGCGTTGAAGAGTACGGCGGCCGCCGAAAGCGTGCCGTGACCGCAGAGCCGCACCTCGACCTGCGGGGTGAACCAGCGCAGCAGGAAGGTCTCGTTTTCCGCCCAGGGCTGGCGACCGCTGCGCAACAGAAACGCCGTCTCGGAGAGATTCATCTCCGCCGCAATGGCCTGCAACGTGGCATCGTCGTGGGTCTGGGGCAGCAGGCAGACCGCCGCCGGATTGCCCTTGAAGGGTACAGGGCTAAAAGCATCGACCTGGTACAGGGATATCTCGGTCATTTTTCCTCTCCTCTGTTGGATGTAATCGTTTAATCTGAGGTGCAACGCACTTTTGGGTTTGTCCGCCAGCCTATACTGCATAAGGCAACGCTTCCCTTCGGTTTAAGTGCGTTGCACCTTGGCCTGCTCAAATACTATTGGATTTACGCTTGGCGCGTGAAAAGCGCCACCGTCTCAACGTGATAGGTCTGCGGGAACATATCCACCGGCTGCACCCATTCCAAGGCGTAGCCGTGGCGCACCAGCCGCCGGGCGTCGCGGGCGAAGGTGGCGGGATCGCACGAGACGTAGACGATGCGCGGCGCGCCGTACTCGGCCACCGCGTCTAACGCCTCGCGCTCCAGGCCCGTGCGCGGCGGATCGATGACGATGGCGTCCAGCGGCCCCTCGATATCGGGCAGTACGTCGGCGACCAGGCCCTCGTAGAGATCGACGTTGTCGGCATCGGCCAGATTGTGCTCCGCGTCGGCGGCCGCCGTGGGGTAGGCCTCGACAGCGATCACGTGCTCGGCGCGCTCGCAGAGGAAAGCGGCGAACATCCCGATGCCGGAGTAGGCGTCCAGCACCCGCTCGCGCCCTTGTAGATCCAACGCCTCCAGCACCAGATCGATCAAGTTCTCGGCCTGGGGCGTGTTCACTTGGTAGAAGCTCGTGGCGGAGATGCGGAACTCGCGCCCGTGGAAGCACTCGACGATGTAATCCAGTCCGATCAACGGCGCGATGGCGACATCGTGCCGGATTTGCACAATCGAGACGGGATAATCGACGTGCAGCGAGGGGGATTCCTCCTCTTTCGCCTGGAACGCGATCATCAGATCGTCCGTGCGGGCGCCCGCGCGCAGCTCCATCAGCTCTAGTTCAGGATAGCGCATATCCAACATCGAGAGCAATTGACGCAGCATAGGATGGATGATCAGACAATCGTCGACGGGATAGACATCGTGGCTGCCGCTGGAGTAGAAGCCCAGCCGCCCGACCTCATCGGTGCGGAAGAGCGCGTGATTGCGATACTCCCAGCCCGTCTCATCGGGGATCGGCTCGTAGACCGGCGGCGCTTCGAACTTCCCGATGCGCTCCAACTGATCCACCACCACCAGCCCCTTGATGCGCGCCTGCACCTGGGGGTCGATGTGCTGCCACTGGCATCCGCCGCACTTCCCCGCCCCGAAGTAGGGGCATGGCGGATCGACGCGCGCGGGCGAGGGCGTAACCACCTCCAGCACCCGCGCCCGTCCATAGCGCTTGTGATCCTCCACCAACTCCACGCGCACCACCTCGCCGGGGATCGCGTACGGCGTGAAGATCGCGCGCCCCTCGTGACGTCCAATCGCATCGCCCCCGTGCGCCATCGCATCCAACTTCATCTCAAAGTCCTCGCCCATAAGCCTCCTTAGGTTAGTCAGATAGTCGGGTAGTCAAATATAAAGCAGGGGGCTAAGATTCCCCGTGCCGCGTTTGCCTTATGATTCTATTATATGCAAGAACTCCAATCGTGTGAAGTTGTTTTAGATGGGCAAGAGGGAGAATCACTTTTTACGCCGATTCGCGATTCGTCTCAACTGGTCTATAATTGAGAGCAGTTGTTGATATCTCGAAGCAAATTTAGCGCGCAACCTTGTGCGTTTTGA
Source organism: uncultured Anaerolineales bacterium (assembly GCA_964468735.1). GTDB lineage: Bacteria > Chloroflexota > Anaerolineae > B4-G1 > SLSP01 > JAAAOZ01. The sequence continues at coordinate 2,461 of CAYXVS010000202.1, forward strand.
GTCTTTTAAAAGCGCTTCATTCGCCCCTCACTATTCACTGTTTCAAAATCATTTTAAAAGGAGCCGATGATGACCCATCATAATAATCAAGAAAATGAAGAGCGTGACCCCTATTTGAACCCCGATCTGTCGGTTGCGGAGCGGGTGGCGGATCTGGTGGGACGTATGACATTGGAGGAGAAAATCTCCCAGATGAAGCACGCGGCGCCGGGCATCGAGCGCCTGGGCGTCCCGCCCTATAACTGGTGGAACGAGTGCCTGCACGGCGTGGGCCGCGCGGGCATCGCGACCGTCTTCCCGCAGGCGATTGGCCTGGGCGCGACCTGGGATGTCGAACTGATGGGGCGTGTCGCCGAGGCGATCTCCGATGAGGCCCGCGCCAAGCATCACGAGGCGCTGCGCCAGGGCATCCACGCCCAGTACGTCGGCCTCACCTTCTGGTCGCCGAACGTCAACATCTTCCGCGATCCCCGCTGGGGCCGAGGCCAGGAGACCTACGGCGAGGATCCTTACCTGATGGCGCGGATGGGCGTGGCCTTTGTTAAGGGTCTTCAGGGCGACGACCCGCACTATCTCAAACTGGTCGCCACGCCGAAGCACTTCGCCGTCCACAGCGGGCCGGAGCACGAGCGTCATCATTTCAATGCGCAGGTGAGCGCGAAGGATCTGTGGGAGACCTACCTCCCCGCCTTCGAGATGTGCGTGCGCGAGGGCGAGGCCTGTTCCGTGATGGGCGCCTACAATCGCACCAACGGCGAGCCGTGTTGCGCCAGTCCCCCGCTCCTCCAGAAGATTCTCCGTGAGACCTGGGGCTTCGAGGGCTTCGTCGTCTCAGATTGTGGCGCGATTGGCGATATCTACAAACATCATCAAGTCGTCTCGAGCGCGCCGGAGGCGGCGGCCATGGCCGTCAAGGCCGGATGTGAGCTGAACTGTGGCGAAGTCTACCCCGCGCTTCGAGAGGCCGTGGCGCAGGGCCTGATCGACGAGGCGACCATCGACCAGGCGGTGACCCGCCTCTTCACGGCGCGGATGCGGCTGGGCATGTTCGATCCTCCGGAGCGCGTGTCCTACGCGCAGATCCCCTTCGCGGTCAACGATAGCCCGGAGCATCGCGCGCTGGCCTTGGAGGCGGCGTGCAAATCCATCGTGCTGCTGAAGAACGCGGATGACATCCTGCCCTTGCGCGACGATGTGGACTCCATCGCCGTCATCGGCCCCAACGCCGACGACGTAGCGGCGCTCCTGGGTAACTATCACGGCACGCCCTCCAAGGCGGTGACGCCGTTGCAGGGCATCAGCGCTAACGTCGCTTTGCAGACCAAGGTGCGCTATCACCAGGGCTGTAGCATCACCGGCGACGACACCGAGGGCTTCGCGGAGGCGGTGGCGTTGGCCCGCGAGGCCGATGTGACCATCGCCGTGGTGGGCCTTTCGCAGCAGATCGAGGGCGAGGAGGGTCAACGCGAGGGCGTCGCCGAGGGCAGAAGCGCCGGCGACCGCACCGATCTGACGTTGCCCGGCGTGCAGCGAGCGCTCCTGCGGGCGCTCCACGAGACGGGCGCGCCGCTGGTCGTCGTGCTGCTCAACGGCAGCGCCGTCGCCATCAACTGGGCGGCGGCCCACGCGGATGCCATCGTAGAGGCGTGGTATCCCGGCGAGGAGGGCGGCGCGGCCATCGCTGAGATCCTCTTCGGCGCGTACAATCCCGCCGGCCGGCTGCCCGTGACCTTCTACACATCTGTGGATCAACTTCCGCCCTTCCGCGACTACGCAATGGTGGGGCGCACGTATCGCTATTTTGGGGATGACGAGCAACCGCTCTACCCCTTCGGCTTTGGCCTGAGCTACACCACCTTCGCCTATCGCGACGTGCGCCTCAGTAGCGAGCAGATCGCGCCCGGCGAGACCTTGCGCGTCGTCGCGACGGTTGAAAATACCGGCGAGCGCGCCGGGGAAGAGGTCGTACAGCTCTACCTGCGGGACGTCGCGGCCTCCGTGCGTGCGCCGCGTCATCAATTAGTGGGCTTCGCGCGCGTGGATCTTGCGCCGGGCCAAGCGCAGGAGGTGACCTTCGCCCTCGAACCCCGGCAGATGGCGGCAGTTCTGGAGGATGGCCGGCGCGTGATCGAGCCGGGCGACTTTGAGATCTTCGTCGGCGGCGGACAACCCGGCGCCGACGCTCCCGGCGTGGGGTCAGCTTTCGAGGTGGTTGGAGAACCTCATCCATTAACCTAGAACAAGGAGACAAGGAGAGGATCAAAATGAAGAGTTATCGCCAGGAACTATGGTTCAACCTAGCGCAGCGGCGGGGGTTTGTCAACATCACGCCGAAGGTGCGGGAATGTCTGCGCGAGAGCGGCGTGCAGGAGGGGCTGTGCTTGATCAACGCGATGCACATCACCGCCTCTGTGTTCATCAATGATGACGAGCCGGGGCTGCATCAGGATTACGACGATTGGCTGGAGGAACTGGCGCCGCACGAGCCGATCAGCCAATATCGCCACAATCGCACGGGAGAGGACAACGGCGATGCACATCTCAAGCGGCAGGTGATGGGGCGCGAGGTCGTCGTGGCCATCACAGAGGGCCGGCTCGATTTTGGCCCGTGGGAGCAGATCTTCTACGGCGAGTTCGACGGACGGCGCCGGAAGCGTGTGCTGGTCAAAATCATCGGCGAATGACGCATATATCCCAAGGGCGGAGGTTGTGTACATTGCGGGTGGGTATTGGCCAAAGGCCAATGCCCGTCCGCGACTACGATCCGACGCTGGGGCGCTTCGTCAGCGCGGATACGATTGTGCCGGGGGCTGCGAGCGGAGCGGGTGGTGGGGTCACGACGTTGGGCTACGACCGCAACACTCGCTTGACACCGTTGACGGTGAACTTAGGGGAATTCGCCGAGCAGATCGGCGCGGAAAATCGTGAGGTGTTGCAATTCGGGGCGTTCTTCCAGTGGGATAAGGAAACGCGCCAGGAGCACAATGTCCCGATGGGGCCGGCGAATCCCCAGGCATTGAATCGATACGCGTATTGCTTGGGGAATCCGCTGGGATCTGTGTATCGCAGCGGACACTATTGGACTGAGATCGGACGACGAGACTATACACTTGCGGAGATCAGACAACTCAAAGACAGCATGCAGAATTTGGAAGTTGCATTAGGTGCTGCTGCCATAACATCTGGTGCTGTTGATGGAGCGGCTGGTTGGTTAGCAGCGGTAGCGTGGGGAAGTGCTATTCCCAATACTGTCCGGATAGGGAATAACTATCGCGGACAAGAGCGCCAATGATGAA
>CAYXVS010000203.1:0-4346 GCA_964468735.1 uncultured Anaerolineales bacterium
CTTCGCAAGGTTTACTCCTCCGGCTCGATGAGCAGATCCGTCTGCGTCTCCGCGTAGTCCAGCCCCAGGATCACCACCACATCGTAGGCGGCGGTGGGATTGGCGCCGTTCACCACGGCGGATTGGGGAAGATCCAGCAAGGCGCGGATCTCGGCCGCCGTGTGGGGCTTATCGCGGTTGAGGATGATCAGCGAAGAGGCGTAATCCTGCCGATCCGCGTTATCGTAGGCCGCGACGGACAAGCCGTTCGCCTCGAAGTACTCGGTCGTCGCGTAGGCCAGCCCCCCGGTGTACGTCCCGTTGAGGATCGAGATGGTCGCCTCTTCCTCCGCGACCGAATCGGCGGTCTCCTCGCCGTTATCGTAGCCGAAAACCTCGTCGCGCACCGCGCGGATCTCATCCCGCAGCGGCACCAGGATCATATCCCCCTCCGGCGTGGTCTTAAAGAGCGTGCAGGACTCATCGATGACGCGGAAGTGAATATCCTCCTCAGTATCGACCTTCACGGCTAAGTTCGCCAGTGCGATGATCTCATCCAATTGCAAGTTGGGGTCGATTTTCACAGAATCCTCAATCGTTTTGACGATTTCCGGCGCGCGCTGCGCCAGCTTCGGCAGCATATTGAGGTGGGTGACCCGTTCCAAGATCGCCAAGATCACCTGCTGCTGCCGCCGCGAGCGGTCAAAATCCCCGCCGGTGGAGTGGCGCGTCCGCGCGTATTTGAGCGCCATCTCCCCGTCGAAGTCGTGCGTCCCGGCCTCGATGTAGAGCGGATCGTAGCCATAGTTGTAATCGGGGTACTGGGGATCATCGATAGTCTCCGGCACCTCGATCTCGATGCCGCCGATGGCGTCCACCAGCCGCACAAAACCCTGGAAGTTCAGCCGCACGAAGTAATCGATCTCGATGCCTAAGTTATATTCGACCGTCTCGACCGCCAACGCCGTCCCGCCGCCGGGATGATCGTAGGCGTCGCCGATAGCGTGCGCGGTGTTGATGCGCCCTTCCGTGTAGCCGGGGATCGGCACCCAGAGATCGCGCGGGATCGAGAGCACGCCGGCCTCCATCGTCACCGGGTCGAAGGTCCCGACGATCATCGTATCGGTGCGCCAATAGTCGTCCTCCTGCGCGCGCTCATCCACCCCCATGATCAAGACCGTGACGCGGTCGGTGCCCGTCCAGACGGGCAAAGTCTCGCCCTCCACACGGCTGACGTTGGGGCTTTCCTCTCTGGTCTTTACGGTGAAATCGGGCAGGATTTGCGATCCGGCGACCTGCTCCCGCACCTGCATAAAGGTCGCCCAGCCCGCCACACCCGTGACGATTAGGAAGATAAGCACAATCCCGATTCGAATCAGCAGGGCATAGGGCAGTTTTCGTTCCATTTTCTGTTTCATTGTACTGGTACTGGTACTGGCGGATGAGGTCATGAGGCTCCTAAATGGCTTGAGAGATACAACTGGTACAAATCAAGTGGCAAGCGTATTGCATAATTGGGAATTTAGAATTGCGAATTGCGAATAACGCTATTGCGTAAAGATTCAAAATTCTAAATTCGCAATTCACAATTTTACGTTCTGCGCAATAAAATCCGCTACCACACCCCACACCTTATGTCGAGGCCAAACGACACGCATGGCTAGGGATACACGCGGTTGATCATTCTGGGGAAGGCGATGGTGTCCCGAATGTGCTCGATACCGCAGATCCACGTGACGGCGCGCTCGATGCCCAGGCCGAAGCCGCTGTGGGGCACGCTCCCGTACTTGCGCAGATCGATGTACCATTGGAAGGCCTCCGCCGGCAGGTTGTGCTCGCGGATGCGCTCCAGCAGCAGGTCGGGATCGGAGATGCGTTCGCTGCCGCCGATGATCTCGCCGTAACCCTCCGGCGCGAGCAGATCGACGCTCTTGCTGACCTCCGGGCGGCCCGGCCACGGTTCCATATAGAAGGCCTTGGCGCCGGTGGGATAGCCATAGACGAAGACGGGCTTATCGAATTGCTGGGTCAGCTCGGTCTCGTGCGGGGAGCCGAAGTCGTCGCCCCACTCGATGGCCAGTTGCGCCTTCAACTCTGGATCGTCGGTCGCCTCGCGGATTTTGGCGATGCGCTCCAGCGCCTCATCGTAGGAGATGCGCGGGAAGGGCGGGAGGATCTTCTCCAGTTGCGACGTGTCGCGCCCCAACTCTTTCAGCTCGGCCTGGCAATCGGCCAGCACGCTCTGCACGATGTGGGAGATGAATTGCTCCTCGATCTCCATCAACTCGTCCATATCGCAGAATGCCATCTCCGGCTCCACCATCCAGAATTCGGTCAGGTGACGGCGGGTCTTGGATTTCTCGGCGCGGAAGGTCGGGCCAAAGCAGTAGACGCGCTTGAAGGCGAAGATATCCGCCTCGTTGTAGAGTTGCCCGCTCTGCGCCAGATAGGCCACGCCCTCATCGAAGTACTCGGTGCCGAAGAGCGTGGTCGTGCCCTCGCAGGCCGCCGGCGTGAGGATGGGCGTGTCCATATTGATAAAACCGTTCGTATCCAACCACTCGCGGACCGCGCTGACGATCTTGGCGCGGATGCGCAAAATCGCCCACTGGCTCGGCATCCGAATCCACAGGTGACGATGATTGAGCAGGAAATCGACGCCATGCTCCTTGAGCGCGATGGGGTACTCATCCTCGACGGCCTGCACCACCTCAAAACCGGTCACGCCGATCTCGTAGGCGCCGGGGATGCCGGGCGCGCGCTCATCCGCGCGCACTTTGCCGGTCACCCGCACGGAGGATTCCTGCGGGATGTGGCTGATGGTCTCGAAGAGATCATCCGGCAGATCGCCCTGGAAAGCGACGCACTGCACAAAGCCATAGCCATCACGGATCAGCAGGAAGACCAGCTTCCCCTTGTGCGTGCGATTGTAGACCCATCCCTCGATGGCGACCTCTTCTCCAACGTAGTCGGCAATATCTTCGATGCGAATCACAGGCGCTGTCATAATCATTTCTCCTTAAATGTGATATGCTCCGATGTTCTGAGACGGACTAAAATCCGGCGAGCGCCGCGTTATGAGTTCGACGGCGCGGAGGGTTCAGCCTGACGACGCAGTTGCCAGAGGCGCGATCCGATGAAGGCGACGCCGGCCACGACGACTAACACGATCACGGCATGCTCATAGGTATCGATGAATTCGGCGACCATGGCCCAATTTTCACCCAGCAGCCGTCCGGCGAAGGCCAACAGGAAGCTCCATAGCGCCGTCCCGACCGCCGTGTAGGCGCAGAAGCGGCCCAGCGGCATCCGCGCCAGCCCCGCCGGCACGGAGATCAAGCTCCGGACGATGGGCACCATCCGCCCAAAGAAGATCACGTACTCATCGTAGCGCTCGAACCACGTGAGCGCGACATCGAAATCATCCTCGGAGAGCAGGAACCACTTGCCGAAGCGACGGAGCAGATAGCGAACGCGGCTCTCATCGAACCACATCCCCAGCCCGTAGAAGAAGAGTGCGCCGGCCACCGAGCCAATCGCGCCGACCACCGTCACGCCGAACAGGGTGAATGAGCCATCCAATGTGAGCCATCCGGCCAACGGCAGCACCAACTCCGACGGAATCGGTGGGAAGACGTTCTCCAAAAACATCACCAAACCCAGCCCCGGATACCCCAGCGTGCGGATGATCTCCTGCGCCCAGGCGTTAATCGCGTTGAGAATACCTACTAAGTTCATACAATGTCACTCCTTATAAGAATAAGCGTAGGGCGGATTGGTAATCCGCCTGGTCGGAATGGCATTCCGACCTACATTTCATTTCAGTTCGGACAAAAGACGCCTGCCGATGCACACAAGCCAGGCGTCCAACTTTTCTTACCTCGTCCGAAGCGATTATACCATATTTCGCGCGAATTCAACCTGCGCGATCCACTCGATCTACTCCCCCATCACCTGGACGATGAGCCGTCGCGAGCGCGGGCGGGTGTCGAAGTCCAAGAAGACGATCTGCTGCCAGGCGCCCAGCGTCAGCTCGCCCGCGACGATGGGCACGACTAAGGATGGCCCAATCAGCGCCGCGCGGATGTGTGAGCTGCCATTGTCATCGCCCCAGCGCAGATGATGGCGATAGTCGCGGTCGGGCGGGACGATCTCGTCCAAGATCTGCTGGATATCGGTGATGACGCCGCTTTCATATTCAATCGTCGTCAGCCCGCCGGTCGAGCCGGGGCAGAAGATCGTGACGGCGCCCTCGTGGATCTGCGCCGCCGCCACCGCGCGCTCGACCTGGGGCGTGATGTTCTGAATATCGGTGTGGCCCTCCGTCTCCAATCGAATCTCATCTGTAACGATCATTGCGCACCTCC
>CAYXVS010000203.1:4446-5724 GCA_964468735.1 uncultured Anaerolineales bacterium
ATAAGGCGGCATCACCAGCACCGCCGCGCCCGTGAAGCGCCCGGCGCGGAGATCCTCCAGCGCCGCGTTGGCCTCCGTCAGCGGGTAGCGATGCACATCGGTCTTGACGGGGATTTGGGGCGCGAGGCGCAGGAACTCCTCGCCATCCCGCCGCGTGAGATTCGCCACCGAGCGCACCACGCGCTCCTCCCAGAGAATGCGATAGGGGAAGCTGGGAATGTCGCTCATGTGAATCCCGGCGCAGACGACGGTCCCGCCCTTGATCGTGGCGCGCAGCGCGGCGGGCACGAGCGGCCCGACCGGCGCGAAGATAATCGCCGCATCCAAGGTCTCCGGCGGCTGGACATCGGAGCCGCCGGCCCAGACCGCGCCCAGCTCCCGCGCGAACGCCTGCGTCTCATCGTCGCCGGGCCGGGTGAAGGCGTAGACCTCCTGCCCTTGGTCAATCGCCACCTGGGCCAAGATGTGCGCCGCCGCGCCGAAGCCGTAGAGGCCCAGGCGCTCCACGTGGTCGCCGGCGAGCCGATAGGAGCGGTAGCCGATCAGACCCGCGCAGAGCAGCGGCGCGGCCTCCGCCGCGTCGGCGACGCCCGGCATCGGGAAGGTGTAGCGCTGATGGGCCACGGTGTATTCCGCGTAGCCGCCATCCAACGTGTAGCCTGTGAACTTCGCATGCTCGCAGAGATTCTCCTGCTCGCGCCGGCAGAAGCGGCATGTCTGGTCGGTGTAACCCAACCAGGGGACGCCCACCCAAGCGCCGCGCGCCAGCTCCTCGACGTTCGAGCCGGTGGCCGCCACTTGCCCCACGATCTCGTGGCCCAGGATGAGGGGCAACTTAGGATCGGTCAGATCGCCATCTAAGACGTGCAAGTCGGTGCGACAGACGCCACATGCGTGGATCTGGATCAACACCTGTTCGGGGCCGGGCGATGGCACGGGCACGGTCTGCTCTTGCAACGGCTCGCCCTGCGCCTCCAACACCATCGCTTTCATCGTTTCCGGTATGTGATTCATCTTGCCCTTGGCCTCCTTATTTCGCGCTTGTGCTATGATTTGATCTGGCGTTAGAAAGTAGCTCACGGATTTTCACGGATCACACGGATTTTTAGATCTTCTGGCAGAAAATTCTTTTACCGCTCACGCCCATTTGGACGAGTTCGAGGTCAAATTTCAATCTATAAATTTACAGGATAGCTCTTACTACAATATAAAAATCAAAAAGACTCATGTAGGAAATTGGGTGAAATCATCCCCCGTTCATCCAGCGGTTTAATTTGG
>CAYXVS010000204.1:0-5718 GCA_964468735.1 uncultured Anaerolineales bacterium
GCGTGGCAGATTTGGCGACCGTGCGTGATGAGGTTGATGTGGAAGGGGTAGTAGAGGTCCTGGGGGACAAGCGCCTCCAGCAGCGTATGCGCCTTTGCCCGCGAGGTCGCATCGGGGATCAGGCCGAGGCGGCGGGTGACGCGGTGGACGTGGGTATCGACGGGGAAGGCCGGGCGATGTAGCGCGAAGAGCAGTACAATCGCGGAGGTCTTCGGCCCCACGCCCTTGATCGCTTCTAACCAATCGCGCGCCTCCTCTAAGGGCAGATCGCGCAGGAACGCCAGCGAGAGCTTACCCTGCGACTCGGTGATTCTTTGCAGCGCGCCTTGGATGCGCGGCCCCTTGGTCGGCGCCAGCCCGGCCGGCCGGATCGCCGCGATGACCTCTTCAGTGGGCGCGTCGCGCACCTCGGCCCAGGTGGGGAAGCGCTCGCGAAGTCGGTCGTAGGCCAGATCGCGGTTGTTGTCGTTGGTGTTCTGGCTGAGGATCGTGTTGACCAATTCGGCCAGTGGTTCTTGGTTGGCGGGAGGTTGAGGTTCGCCGTAGGCGTCAACCAGGCGCTGATGGATCTCCAAGATCTCCTCGCGGTCGGGTGTGGTATAAGATGCAGCATCATTCATAACGTGATCCATCCCCTTTGATTCAATGCACGCAGCGCGCGCTCCACCCAATCCTTCTCGGCCTCGAAGGTGAGATGCTCCAGCGCCATCTCCCACGGCGCCCAGATGGTGAAGAATTGGGCGGCATCCGTGGGCGGGCGCTCGATCCGCCGGTCGCTCAGTGCGCGCATCAGAAAATAATACTCCGTCCGCTGGACGGCCTGGCCATCCAACAGAAAGGCGATCAGTTGCTCGCCCAGGCTCTCGATGATTTCCAAATCGCCATAGCCGGTCTCCTCTTGGACTTCGCGATAGGCGCTCTCCTCCAAACTCTCGCCCGCCTCGATGTGGCCCTTGGGCAGCCGGACCTCGTCGCGCTCCGGTCGGATCAGGAGCAGCGTCTGCGAGTAATCGTGATTGGTCACGACGCCACCGGCAGCGGTGTAGCGAAATAATTTCATCGTTGGATTGGAGTAAACCAAGGTGCAACGCACTTAAAACGTAAGAAGAAACGACGCTTTGTGCAATATATACCTGGCGATAAGGCCGTTCCAAGAAAATAAATCCCCCAAAAACGAACAGTTTTCCGAGGAAAAAGTGTCAGGTTTGGAAGGTTTGAATTTCTGGAACTACCTAAGCCCAAAAGTGCGTTGCACCTCAAAGCTAAACGGTTAAGCTGTGTCTAAATAGCGTTCGACTTCCCAGGGCGTGACCTGAATCCGATAGGCCTCCCATTCCGCCGATTTGGCGCGGAAGAACGCCTCGGTGATCGGCTGGCCCAGCGCATCGAGGATGACCTGATCCGCCGCCAACTCCTCCAGCGCCTCGCCCAACGTGCCGGGCAGGGTGCCAATCTCGCGCTCGCGCAGTTGCGCCGGCGTCAGATGATAGATGTCCTCGTTGACCGGGCCGGCGGGCGACAGTTCGCGTTTGATCCCATCGAGGCCGGCGGCCAAGGTGGCGGCGAAGGCCAGGTAGGCGTTGGTGCTGGGATCGGGGCAGCGCAGCTCGATGCGGGTGGCCGCTTCCTTGCCCGCGCGCGTCGCCGGCACGCGGATCAGCGCGGAGCGGTTGCGGTGCGCCCAGCAGATGTAGACCGGCGCCTCGTAGCCGGGCGTGAGCCGCTTGTAGCTGTTGACGGTGGGGGAGGTCACGGCGGCCATCGCGCGCGCGTGGGTCATCTGCCCGGCGATGAATTGATGCGCGACGTCGGAGAGGTGATAGGCGTCATCGGCGTCGTAGAAGCTGTTCCGGCCATCCTCATCGGCGAAGCTCTGGTGCACGTGCATCCCGGAGCCGTTGATGCCGAAGATCGGCTTGGGCATAAAACTGGCGTGCAGCCCGTGCGCGGCCGCGATGGCGCGGATGGTGTACTTGAGCGTCACGGTGTTGTCGGCGGCGGTGAGCGCGTCCGCGTAGCGGAAATCGATCTCGTGCTGGCCGGCGGCGACCTCGTGGTGCGTCATCTCCACGTCGATGCCCAGCGCTTCCGCCGCCAGGACGATCTCGCTGCGGACTTGTTGCGCCTCATCGAGCGGCGAGAAATCGAAGTACCCGCCCACATCGTGCGGGACGGGCGTGAGGGGCGCATCGCCATTGCGCTTGAAGAGGAAGTACTCCAGCTCTGGCCCCACGTTGTAGGTGTAGCCGAGCGCTTTGGCTTCCTTCAGCACATTTTTGAGCACCGTTCGCGGCGAGTTCAGCGACGGCGTGCCATCGGGATTGTGGACATCGCAGATGATGCGGGCGCGACGGCGTTCCGGCGCGCTCCACGGCAGAACGCGGTAGGTCGTCGGATCAGGCGCCAACACCATGTCGCTCTCTTGAATGCGAGCGAATCCCTCAATAGAGGAGCCATCGAACCAGACCCCCTCGGTTAGCACCTCTTTGAGTTGACTGGTGGGGAGCGTGACACTTTTGATCGTGCCCGCGATGTCGGTAAATTGGAGGCTGACAAATTGGATGTTATCTTCTTTAGCTCGTGCAATCAGTTTGTTGGACATGTCTCTCTTCTCCTTCCTTTACCCTTGCTTAGCATAGGGTAGTATATGAATAATATTTGGGGTGTCAAGAACTGGGCCGGATAGGTTTCCCAAGTCTATCCAGACCTGACGAAAATGATTGAGTGGCCATCACCTCCTTTCTTTGCTTTTCTCAGGCGCGGATGCGACAAAATAAAAAAGCCAGCTCCCGGAACCGGAAGCTGGCTTTACCTCGCTCGAACTAGGCAGCGCTACCTGGCCCCTCCATATCTGTGGAGTTGCTGATTATTATTGTGATTATTGAGCCAGGTTTGATAGCGCGCTCTTGTCGACATCGGTTTCTCTTTCCTTACTTCGACTTTCAAGTGATTTTCGGACATGCGGCGTTTTGGACGTTTGACTTTCGACACAGTGACGTGTGACATCCAACACTGCTTATTTTAGCGAAAACTTCGTTGGTTGTCAAGGGTGAATTTTAAAATTGCGATTTTATATTTCTTCTGGTATTGATCCTGCGCGACAGCTTTTTGACAGCCGTCGCAATCGGAGTATAATTTTTAAGATGGATTGGAGGGACAAGCAAGCTGAGGAGAAGCACTGGCACTGGCGCACCCATTTGACGTGGCTGAGGCCAGGTTTGGGTGTGAAGCGATGGCTGCTTTTAATCGCCATCGGTGTGGGGCTGTTGAGCTTCGGGGGAGCGTTTGCGCTCCGCGCGCTTTATCCACTGCCGCGATATTTTTACTACCTGACCTTGCAATTTCTCCCCCAATTAGTGCGCGCCGTCCTCTTTTTACTCGTCGGCGGCGGATTGTTGACCTTCGGATTATGGGGCCTCAATCGCACGCTGCTGGCGCCGTTTATGGACGCGCCTTACAGCGCCCTACCAGGGAAGTTGTATGAGTATCGCAGGCGCGGGCGGGGGGCGAAGGTCGTGGTCATCGGCGGGGGGCACGGCCAAGCGATGATGTTGCGCGGCCTCAAGCGCTACACATCCAACCTCACAGCCATCGTGACCGTCGCGGACGACGGCGGATCATCAGGCCGCCTGCGACGCCAGTTGGGCATTCTGCCGCCCGGCGATTTCCGAAATTGCATCACGGCGCTGGCCGATGACGAGGCCTTGGTCACCCGGCTCTTTCAGTATCGCTTCGCCGGCGATGGCGAGTTGAGCGGGCATAGCTTCGGTAACCTCTTCATCAGCGCGATGGCGGACATCACCGGCGCATTCGAGTCCGCGCTGGTCGCATCCAGTCGTGTCTTGGCGGTGCAGGGGCGGGTCTTGCCCAGCACCCTCGAGGCGGTAATCTTGTGCGCGGATATGCAGCGCCCGGATGGCAGCGCCCATCGCGTCTGCGGAGAGTCCAACCTCCCCCAAGCCGAGGGCCAGATCCTGCGCGTGATGCTCGTCCCCAGCAGTCCATCGGCCTACCCAGAAGCTGTGCGCGCCATTTTGGAGGCGGAGTTGATCGTCATCGGCCCGGGAAGCCTGTATACCAGCATCCTGCCCAATTTGTCGGTGCCCGATATTGCGGAGGCGCTGCGTGCGACCACCGTCCCGCGCGTCTACATCTGCAACGTCGCCACGCAAATCGGCGAGACCGATGACTACACGGCGCAACGCCATTATCAGACGTTGGTCAATCACGTGGGCCAAAATGTCTTTTCCACTGCGATTGTCAACACGCGCTATCCCGATATCTCGTTGCCAGAAGGTGTGGCGTGGGTGCGCGCCGATTTGGAATCCCGCAAAGATCTCCGTGTCATTCAAGGCGCCTTCGTCGATCCTGCTGTGGGCTGGCGCCACGACAGCGAAAAACTGGCCCACGAGGTGATGGCGTTGCTCGCGTGACGCGCGAGATGAGGTGAGGGCTGTAGACGATGCGAATGGAAAAGCGGCCCAGTATCTGTGCTATATCGCGCAAATTTGCAAAGGGGGCGGTTATAGAGCAAGGTAAGCGAAGTAAGAAGAATCATCCAATTGTGTATCACCGCACCGATTTGAAGCGGAGCGGTTTGAGCTTTACGTTTTTAAAACAATTTCTTCAGTCAACTACACTATTAGGAGGTAAATGATGGCGAAGGTAGTAATTAACGGAATGGGGCGGATTGGACGAGCGACGTTGAAGATCGTCCTGGAGACACCGGAGCTTGAGCTGGTCGCGGTCAACGACATTGCGTCGCGCGATAACATCGCCTACCTGCTCAAATATGACACCGCCTACGGGCGTTACGACAAAGAGGTCGCCGTTGATGGCGATAAGCTCATCGTTGGTGATCAGACCTTTAAGTTCTTCCAAGAGCGTGATCCCGCCGATTTGCCGTGGAAAGAATTGGGCGTCGATATCGCCTTGGAGTGCACGGGCTTCTTCCGTGACGAGGCCGGCGTCAAGAAGCACCTGGAGGCCGGGGCGAAGTTCGTGATCCTCTCCGCGCCTGCCAAGGGCGAGGGTATCCCCACCGTGGTGCACGGCGTCAACACGCCGCCGAAAGAGGCCAAGTACCTCTCCGCCGCGAGCTGCACGACCAACTCCATCACCCCCGTTGTAGAGATCATCGGGCGCCGCTTGGGCATCCAGAAGGCCATTATGACCACCATCCACGCTTACACCTCGACCCAGGCCATCGTGGACGGCCCCAGCGGCAAGATTCGCCGGGGACGCGCGGCAGCGGCTAACTTCGTGCCCACGACCACGGGCGCGGCCGTCGCGACAACGCGCGTCTTGCCCGAGTACGAGGGCAAATTCGATGGCGTGGCCGTGCGGGCGCCCATCCCCGTTGGCTCCATCTCCGACCTGATTTTCCTCACGGAGAAGGACACCACCGTGGAAGAGGTGCAGGCTATTCTCAAAGAAGAGGCCGAGACCGAGAAGTACAAGGGGATTTTCCACGCGACCGAAGAACCGCTGGTCTCCTCCGACATCGTTGGGACGTCCTACGCTTCGATTGCCGACCTGGAGATGACTCGCGTCGTCGATGGCAATCTGATCAAGATTATGGCCTGGTACGACAACGAGTGGGGCTTCACCAGTCAGATGGTTCGCGAGGCCGTGCGCGTCGCCAAAGAGAAGGGCTTCTAACTCTCTCTTACGGCTGATTAAGTAGCAACGATGCGGGGGCATCGGGGGATGACCCCG
>CAYXVS010000205.1:0-5683 GCA_964468735.1 uncultured Anaerolineales bacterium
TCTTTAGCTCTTCGCCTGCCGCCGCGACCAGAGCTGATCCAATGTCGTCTCTAAGCGCTCGCCGAGCGCCGCACCGCGCGGCGTCGTCACGTCATCCTCGTTCTCGAAGACGACGTAGGGCACGTCGAGGCCCTTGACGGACACGTAGGCGGGATCGTCGACGGTGAAGGCGGCCCAGTCGTCCTCACCGTAGAGGCGACGCATCTTCTCGTCGCTGAGGCTGTGCTCCAGGATGCTGTCGAGGCGGTCGGGATTGCGGCGGGCGCGATTCTTGCGCAGCGATTCCTCGAAGGAGACGTTGATGTAGAGCGCGGCCCCGCGCTCCAAGATGGCGGGCGAGAGATGCTCGTAGGCCGCCGCGTAGCCGCCGTGCTCGCTGCCGCGCGAGAACTCGATCACTGTGGTGGTCGTCGCGTGATAGTTGGGTTGATCGCGCCGGCGCTTGCCGTACTCCAGCCCGATGCGCTCGATGAGCAGATGCCAGAGATGCGTCCATTTGAAGTAGCCGTCGCCGTCGGTGTGCAGGCGCGGATGGCCCATCCGTTCCAGGATGGCGTCCTCTTCGAACCACGTCCACAGCATCGGGAAGTCATCGATGATATCGAGCGCCCCGATGTGGAAGCGGCGTTGGCGTTCCGGCAGGGGCTGGCGGGTCAGATAATCGATGACCTCGCTCTTGCCGGCGGCCGGTCGCGCGTTGAGGATCAAAATCGGAAAAATGTGGGGGTTCATTGTGGTCTCCTTAACTGTGTAACCCTTGCGAAGGTTTCGGGATGATTTTCTATCCAAGGGCTTGTGTGCTCCAAGTTTCTCGCTCTTGCGATCAGGTGAGCCTTAACCTTCGCAAGGGTAAGTTTATCGTATCGCTACTTCCCAAAATGCGAGGTGATGACGAAGAGAACGCCGGGGAGGCTGATGAGAGCCGTGAGGAGCATCCAGGGCGCGATGTCGCGCAGGAGGACGACGACCGAGGCCCAGCGCTGCTGCGGGGTTTGCGTCGGCTCGCCCTTCTGCTCCAGCCAGACGCGCCACTCGCGTTCCAGCGTGGCGAGGTCGCTGCCCAGCGCCTTCGTCGCGCCGACGGAGCAATCCAGCCCATCGGCGTAGGCCGCGATCAGCATGCGAACCCGCGTCCAGCCGTGGGTGCGTTGGAGATACCGGATGAAGCTCTGGCTCTGCGCGTAAGCCAGGATGACGTCCTCGCTGGCGGTGGGGAAGGCGCGGCACAGCTCCGACATCGGGATGAGGCGGTTCGCCTGGCGCGCCTCGTCCAGCGCCAGGGCGTAGCTCGCGTCGGGGCTTTGCTCGAAGTACGAGGCCAGCCCCTCCCGCAGCCAGATGGGCTGCGCATCATAGCCTGTGGCGCCGACCAAGTCGTAGAGCGCCTTGTGGGTCAGTTCGTGAGGAATATCGCGACGCATCTTGACGACGGCCTCGTCGGTCGGCGGGATGTTGAGCAGGATCACGCCGATGTCTGGATAGGCCAGGCCGCCCAGCCACTCGTAGCCCGTCAGCCGGAGCGCGGATTGGAGATCGGATTGGGAGGGGTAGATGTAAAGTCGGACGACATCGCCGCCGGTGGTCTGGAGCGCGTTCTGGATCTCGGCGCGCGCGGATTGCGCGACATCCAACGCCGTGACCATCAGGTTGGTCTCGCCGGCCACCCAATTGACGACGATCTTGCCGTTCTCCAACGTCTGCCAGCGATAGCGATTGTCCTGATAGAGGAAGGTCGTCTCCTGGAGCTTGTCCTGCTGCCCCTGCGCGCCCTCATACTCCCACCAATAGGTGATCTCGGCGAACGCCGGAAAGTGCACCTGCGTCAGATCGCGCTTGTAGCTGCCCTCGCTGTTCTCGATGGGGATCTTGTAGGCCTCTGTCTGCGCCTGATTGATGCGCAGGTAGAACGTCGCCGTATTCACCTCGGCGTCAGCCGGCAGCGACAGGGTGAAAGTCGCGCGCTGGCCGAAGGTGTAGTCGTGCGTGGCATCGACCTCGGCCTGGGCGGCGACAGGCGTCGCCGCGCCGATCAACGCCGTTATGAGGATCAACGCCATCAAGAGATCACAGCAGACGGATCGCCAACGGGTCACCATAGTAGATCCTCCTCATCTTCGGTTTCATCGTCGAGGCGGCGCGCCAGCTCCTCTTCCTCTTCCCAGGTGAGATCATCTTGATCCGAGAAGGTCATCGGCGGGCCGAAGAAGGTCGAGAGATCACCGTAGAAGAACTCCAACTCGGCGAGCGCGTCGCGCGCGGCCTCCCGCAGTACCTTGTGCTTCGATTTGACGTAGCGCTCCAGCGTCTTCTTGGCGCGATCCCCGCCGACTTGCCCCAGCGACCACAGCGCTGTGATCTGGATCTCGATATTGACATCTTCGACCAACTCGATCAACTCGCGCGTCGTGGAGCGGAGCTGCAACTCCCCGCACGCTCGCACGGCCTCATAGCGCATCGTCGGGTTGGGATTGGATAGTTCCTGCGTGACGATCTTGGCCCAGCGGTCGTCGGCGCTGCGCCCCATCGCGAAGACGGCGCTGATGCGCATTGCCTCGGCCTCGTGCTCGTAGGCTGCCGCGATCATCGCCGGCACGTCATCCACCCCCGTGTAAGAGAGCGATTCGAGGGCCCGGCGTCGGGCGGCGAGCGAGGCGTCTGGGTCCTGATAAATCTCGATCAAGACCTCGCGGGCCATTTTGAAGGGCTGCGGGCGGATCTTGCGCAGTTCGCCCCAGAGGATGAAATTGCCCAGCGCCTGGATGCAGGCCACGCGCGTTAGGTTATCCTCCGCTTCTTGGAGGATGTGGATGAATTGCGGCGCCAGGCGCACATCCTGATCCTCGAACAGCCCCTCGATGGCCGTGGCGCGCACTTTTGGATCGGCATCGTACATCGCGATGCGGAAGATGGCAGTGAAGTCCATCTCGAAATCCGCCTTCGCCAACCGCGCCAGAAGGTCGATCAACTCACGCCGGACGTTCAAGGGGAGCGCCGACCACAATTGGCTAAAACGCTCGCTCTCTTCTTTGAGCAGGCCGGAAAGATAGGGCAGGTCGGCCAGCTCCGGCGTGGCGCGCTCTTCCTCAAGGCTATGCCACAAGCGTTGAATTGATTTCTCATCTGTCATATCTGGGTGACTCCTCGGTCAGGTAGTCGGTGGTCAGAAGTTATGACGATCAAGTGCCGGGCACGGCGATGGGCGCGATAATGTCCATCGCGGTGATGACGACGAAGAGGAGCACGAGCAACATCATCGTGATCATGTGAATTTTTTCCTGGAGCGCTGGCGTCAGCGGCTCCTGGCGGATTATCTCGATCAGGGAGAAGAGGATGCGCCCGCCGTCTAAGGCGGGGATGGGCAGCAGGTTGAAGATCCCCAAGCTGGCGCTGACTAGGGCGATGAGGGTGAGGATGGGGTACAGCGCGCCTCTCTCGATGCTGGTTTCCATCGATGCCCCTGCGATGCGACTGATGCCCACGATGCCCACCGGTCGCGCCTCTTCCATGGAGACGGCTCCGCGCAGCACCTGGACGGGAAGCGAAAACGTCAGCGTTGTAATGCGCACGACGTAGTTGGCGCCCTGCTGGATCGCTTCGCCCAGCGAGTAGGTCTGCAGGCGGTTGGGGTTTTCGACCGCGCCGATGAGAACGCCCATGGAGCCTTGCCCCTCCGGCGGATTTTCGCGCGGCGTCAGCGTCACGGTGACCTTTTCGTCCCCACGCTCCAGCGTCACATCGGTGGGGGTGCCGATGTTCTCCTGTGTGTACTTCGTCACATCGATCATATCCTCGATCTCGTGGCCCTCAATGGCCACGATGACATCCTCGGCTTGCATCCCGGCCTGCGCCGCCGGCGATCCGGGCGCGATCTCTTGAATCACCACGCTGATGCTGGGAATGCCCACCATGAACAGCAACACGGCCACGAGCCACGCGGTGAGAATGTTCATCACCGGGCCGCTAAGGTAAATCATAATCTGCTGCCAGGGGGGCTGAGCGTAGAGGCTGTGCTTCTGCGCTTCGACCGCTGCCTCACGTTCGTTGGCCGCCTTGACAACGGGGTTCGATGCCTCGTCGTCGTCCTCTTTTTCCTCTTTCTCATCAAACATCGCCTCCCCCTCCAGGCGGACGAAGCCGCCCAGCGGAAGCCAGTTCAGTGTGAAGATGGTCTCTTGCCATTGAAACAGCTTCGTGATGCGCGGTGGGTAGCCGATGCCGAATTCCTTGGCCCAGACGCCGAAATATTTGGCCACCATCATGTGACCGATCTCGTGTAGGATGATCAAGGGCACTAACGTTACCACAAACCCGATCACCATGCCCAAGATGCTATTGCCTCCAATTAACGACGGTATCATATTCGATTTATTCCTCCGATGCTCGTGGGGCCTTTATCGCCCCCGAGCCTAAAGTTTTACTTCTTATCTTTAACCTTCCGGGAAGCTGCGATTGGGTCAATTTCTCAAATACGGCTGTTCCGTTCATAGCTTCCCGGAAGGTACAAAAGCCCGTTCAAATTCACACAGCTGCCAATACGCCGATCAGCAACGTGAGGCTGATCATAGCATTGAGATTGAAAAACGCCACATTGATCTTCGAGAGATCATCGGGATGGACGAGCGCGTGCTCATAGATGAACAACCCCGTTGTGATCCCGATGCCCGCCCAATAGGGCCAGCCCAGATCGAGCCAGCGCCCCAACCCCGCCAGCAACAGCACGGCGAAGATGTGCGAGAGCGCCGAAAGGCGCAGCGCCGCCGCGACGCCAAAGCGCGCGGGGATGGCGTGCAATCCAGCCCGGCGATCAAATGCGACATCCTGACATGCATAGATTAAGTCAAATCCGCCAATCCACAAGGTCACGATGCCCAGCAACAGCCACGCGGGCAGATCCGCCGGCGTGAAAAGCGAGCCGCGCACCGCGACCCAGGCGCCCATGGGCGCCAGGCCGTCCGTGCAGCCTAAGATGAAGTGGGAGAGCCAGGTGAAGCGCTTGGTGAAGGAGTAGCCCATGAGCAAGAGCAGCGCGCCGGGCAGGAGCTTCAGCGGCAGCGGGCCAAGTTGCCACGCCGCCCCGGTGAGCGCGATCGCGGCCAGGCCGGCGCCGACCCACGCCGTCGGCGGCGCGACCTCGCCGGCCGCCAGCGGGCGGCGAGCCGTGCGCGGATTGTCCGCGTCGATGCGCCGATCCGCCAGCCGGTTGATGGCCATCGCGACCGTCCGGGCCGATGCCATCGCGACCGTGATCCATAAGAACTGGTGCGCCGTTGGCCAACCCTCGGCGGCCAGGATCATACCTAAGTAGGCGAACGGCAGGGCAAAGATCGTATGCTCAAATTTGATCATGTCCAGAAAGCTTTTGATTTTCTGAATCATACGTTTATTATACCATGGTTGCATTGAATTAAAGAGGTTTGGGTGGAAGTTGGAAGTTGGAAGTTGGAATTGTATCACGTCCTCAACTCGTTCTGCTGTTGACAGAACCCCGCTAGAATGATACATTAGAGTTGTTGCGTCAATGATTCATAAGAGAATGATTTCCCCGCGTGATGATGGAGAAAAACAAGCGCGATCACAACGCTTGCGTGATGACCCGACCGGTACTTATGGGTAAGACCGTTCCAAGAAAATAAGTCTCCCAAAAACAACCAGTTTTCTGCCTGTGGCCCTCCTTGGCCCTCCT
>CAYXVS010000206.1:0-2546 GCA_964468735.1 uncultured Anaerolineales bacterium
TTGTGAGGTGCAACGCACTTTTAGACCTATCACCAGGCATATACTGCATGAGGAGTTACTTTTCCTACGGTTCAAGTGCGTTGCACCTTGGTTTGTTATACCTTGAGCACGACCTCGAAGCGCGGCGGATTGGCGGCCCACACACCCTGGGGATCGCTGAGGACGATTTTGACCACATCGCCTTGGCGACGCCGCAGGTTGAGCGGGCGCGTCCCGCCGCCCCGGATCAGATCGGAGAGGCGGATGGTCGCGCGCGGCAGCGCCAGATCGCCCACGAAGATGAGGAGTTTGAGATCGCGGCCCAGCGCGCGCGGTTTGGGCGTCGGCCCGTCGAATCGCACAGCAACCTGAGAGAGGGTTGCCGGGGCAGGAAGTTGATCCTTCTGGACTGAGTCCATCAGGACCGCCTGGCCCTGATCCCACGTCGGCGCGCCGGAGAAGACGACGACATCGCCGCCTGCGGGTCGCTGCTTCGGTCGCGAGGGAGGCGCTCCAGCCGCCGGGGAGGGCGGCGGCGCGGCTGCGAACGTGTCGGCAAAGCCCATGCTCGCATCGCGCGTGACAACGGCGCCGGACATCGATTTCGTCATCATCCTGCCGCGTCCCACTCCCCCGCGAGCCGAGCGGAAGCCCGGATCCCAGCCGGCGGGCAGCGCGTTGGCGACGATGGTCGCGCCCTCGATAGGCTCGCCGGCCTCCTGGCGCACGGCGATGAAGGCCGTCTCCGCGCAGGCGATGCCGTACTCTAACGATTCGCGCACCAACAGGGGACGCAGCGCTTCCTGCGCCTCTTTGAGTGCGTTCTCGGCATAGACAGACTCTTTTGTCAGCTCCGCGTCGGCGTCGTAGCCCATCTCCTTGAGTCGCGTGCGGAGCGTCGCTGGCTGGTAGCGCGCATGGATCAGGTACTCCAACGCCGTCAGCCGGCGCGCGCCGAAGAGCGCTTTGAGCGCCGGGCGATGCGCCGCCAATGCCTCATCACGGCTGATGGTCTGCGAAAATACCGCCTCTTTTCCATTCGTTACCTGGAAAGTAATTGTGTCATCATCCCCCAACGGCGCCCGCCCAGCCACCCAGATGGCGCGGCCGCAGGGCAGATCGCCCACGTCGATGACCGTCTCGCTCTTGTTCGTCACCACGTTGCGACCGGCGGTGAGGCCGCTGCCCCTGTTGATCTTCAGGCGGAGGTCGGTCAGCACCGGCTCGGCCCAATCGGCCAGCACGCCCTCCAGCGCCGTGGTGATGTCCTCCTCGTCGGGGCTGCTGGTGAGGAAGTAGGCCTGGCCGCCGCCGCGCTCGGCCAGCTCGTTGGCCACCTGGCTGTTGGGCGCGGCGTCGATGCAGATGACGCTGATGCGGCGGCGCGGCTCTTTCTCAGCTTCCCCATCGGCCAGACGGAAGATGCGCCCGGCGTCGCTGACCTGCGCGTCGGTGACGACTAAGACGTGGCGCGAGCGCTCGGCATGATTGCGGCGCTTGCGCGCCAGCGCTTGTTCCAGCGCGACGCCCAAGTTGGTGCCGCCGCTGTCGCGGTTCTTGTCGAGATAGCGGGCCGCCGCATCGAGTTTCGCCTCGGTGGCGGGCTGAGGCTGGCGCGCGAACCACTTGGTGGTGTTGTGGAAGAGGCCCAGGTCGAAGAGGTCGTGCGGCAGGAGGCTGCCCAAAAAGCTGTTGACCGTCCAATCGGACGCGGCCCACTTGGCCCCGTGCATCGAGCCGGAGTGATCCACCAGCAGGATGACCTCGCGGGGGACGCCCGTGCCCGGCTCGTGGGTCGCGGGCGGCGCGACGAGCGCCAGGAAGTAAAGGTCGTCGGATTCGGCGTCGGTGTGGAGGAGCACGCTCAGCGTCGGGCGATCCGGCGCCTGGCGCGGCGACCATTGCAGCACGAAGTCGCGGTCGGGAAGCGCCTCCCCGACCTCCAGCCGGACGCGGTGATCATGTTCGTCTTGATCCCCGGTTGCCGTCACATCCAGCGCGTGGGTGGGGCTGTGGACGGCGTCGGCGGCGCGGAGCACCACATCCAACGAGAAGCGGTGGCCGGGATCGCGCAGGAGCGCCAGCGGCTGGCCGTGAGCGTGCCGCGAGCCGAGTTCATCCTCGCGGACGTAGCGCGGCGCGGTGGTCAGCGGCGCCCGCAGCAGCCACCCGGCCTGATCCGCCTGGGCGCGCGCCAACTGGACGTACGCCGTCTCGATGACGACATCCTCATCCGGCCGCACGCCCGCCACGCGCAGCGTGAAGACATCGGGCGACTCGCGGGTGAGCAGGGCGGCCTGCTTGTGCTCCTCCACGGCCTCGGCGTACTCCTGCTCCGCCGACTCGCGCTCCTTGAGTTCCGTGGCGATCTC
Organism: uncultured Anaerolineales bacterium; assembly: GCA_964468735.1. Classification (GTDB taxonomy): domain Bacteria; phylum Chloroflexota; class Anaerolineae; order B4-G1; family SLSP01; genus JAAAOZ01. The sequence goes on from CAYXVS010000206.1 coordinate 2,352, forward strand.
GACCTCGCCAAAGCGCACGGTCACGTGCGTCACCGCCGCGTCGCCCGGCAGCGGGAAGCGATAGATCACCTCCAAGACCTTGTCGCAGTCCTCGCGGCTGTAGCCGTAGGTCTGGACTAAGGTCAGCGCCGCCAGCGGCCCGGTAATCTCGCCGCGAAGCTGGGTGTGTTTGAGCGGCACAAAAAGCTGTTCTTC
>CAYXVS010000206.1:2646-5662 GCA_964468735.1 uncultured Anaerolineales bacterium
GTCACACCATCACTTTGGGCTGATATTCGCCCCAGACGCCGCGCAGGACGCCGCAGATCTCGCCTAAGGTGCAGTCGGCGGCTACGGCCTCGATGAAGAGCGGCATCAGCGGCTCGTCCGCTGTCTTGGCGGCGTCCTCGATGCGGGAGAGCAGCGCGGAGACGCGCTCGTTATCGCGGCGCTGGCGCAGTTCGGCCAGGTGCGCGTGCTGCCCCTCTTCGATGGCGGGATCGACTTTGAGTTGCTCCAACTCGGTTTTGTCCTGCCCCTCATCGTTTTGGAAGCGGTTGACGCCGACGATGACTTGGTCGCTGCTCTCGACCGCGCGCTGCGCCCGATAGGCCGCCTCGGCGATCTCGGCCTGCATGTAGCCGCGCTCGACGGCCACCGCCGCGCCACCCATCTCGTCGATGCGCTCGATGTAGTCGCAGGCGTGTGTCTCGATCTCGTTGGTGAGATGCTCGATGACGTAGGAGCCGGCCAGCGGATCGACTGTGTCGGCGACGCCGGACTCGTGCGCGATGATCTGCTGCGTGCGGAGCGCCACGCGGACGCTCTCCTCGGTGGGGAGCCAGAGCGCCTCGTCCATCGAGTTGGTGTGCAGCGATTGGGTGCCGCCCAGCACCGCCGCCAGCGCCTGAAGCGTGACGCGCACGACGTTGTTCGTGGGCTGTTGCGCCGTCAAGGTGGAGCCGGCGGTCTGCGTGTGGAAACGCATGCGCCACGAGCGGTAGTTCTCCGCGCCGAAGCGCTCCTTCATGATGCGCGCCCACATCCGCCGGGCCGCGCGGAACTTGGCGATCTCCTCCAGAAAATCGTTATGCGCGTTGAAGAAGAACGAGAGGCGCGGCGCGAAGGCGTCCACCTCCAGGCCGGCGTCTAAGGCCGCCTCGACGTAGGCGATGCCGTTGGCCAGCGTGAAAGCGACCTCCTGCACGGCCGTGCTCCCCGCCTCGCGGATGTGATAGCCGCTGATGCTGATCGGGTTCCATTTGGGGACGTTCGCCGCGCCGTAGCGGAAGGTGTCGGTGATGAGGCGCATCGAGGGCCGGGGCGGGAAGATGTAGGTGCCGCGCGCGACGTACTCCTTGAGGATGTCGTTCTGGATGGTGCCGCGCAGTTGCTTCGGCGCGACGCCCTGCTCCTGCCCCACGGCGATGTACATCGCCCAGAGGATCGCGGCGGGCGCGTTGATCGTCATCGAGGTGCTGACCTTATCCAGCGGGATCTCCTGGAAGAGTGTGCGCATATCGTCCAGGCAACTGATCGAGACGCCGACCTTGCCCACCTCACCGATGGACATTTCGTCGTCGGCGTCGTAGCCGAGCTGCGTCGGCAGATCGAAGGCGACGGACAGCCCAGTCTGGCCCTGCTCCAGCAGGTAGCGATAGCGCGCGTTCGACTCCTCGGCGGAGGCGTAGCCCGCGTACTGGCGCATCGTCCAGAAGCGCCCACGATACATCGTCGGCTGCACGCCGCGCGTGAAGGGATATTCGCCGGGGAAGCCCAGATCGTCCAGATAATCGACCTTCACCTCCGGCGGCGTCTTGATCTGCTCCAGCGGGATGCCCGACGCGGTCTTGAACTCCTCGCGCCGCTCCGGGAAGCGATCCGTGACCTTCTTCAGCGTCGTCGACTGCCAGCGTTCCTTTTCCTCTAAAATCTTCTTCTTGTCCGTTGTCATAGGTTCTCTTGCCTCCATAAGTTAAAATGCAGACCTTGATGAACTATTAAGTATCCGCTACTAAACTGAGGGTTAAACGTGATGCGGGTGAACCTCGGCTGTTTGAGGTGTTGATTGGTTTGTTGATTCGATATCTTGTGGAGTCACCGATAGTAAAAACTTCTCGAGACGCTTTACCAGAGGGTATTCTCGAATAGCCGCTATCGTTTGAGGTCGGTCGCTTATATCATCGAGAAGACGTCGTAATGTCGCTGAATAAGACTCAGGTTGCAGGATCTCGAGCAAGAACTTCTTGGGCGCTAGCTCCGCAAATTCAGTTTCCATCTCGGAGAATTCCGATCGGTTAGCTAAGTCTCGAATAAAATCCCAATCCTGAACCAACAGGATCTCTATTTCTGGCACTGCTAAACAAACCAAAAATTCAACGCCAGGGGATGCTTGATGGAGAGCGTTTTGCAAGAGACCGCGCTGCTCCTGAACCGATGATTCAACTGAGGTATCGGCGTCAACCACCAAAGCGACCGGGATTTCCTCCATAGCAAGAACCGAGCGAGCCAATGATTGAGCCGAATAGCGTCCGGCCCCCACGATAAACTCAACAGAAGCAAGAGACTGTGGATGTAAGACCGTCTCCAAAATCTCTCGATCTGTCTCTCCTTCTGTAATAACATAAGCCTGGGTCATCATATTACACCTCGCGTAATATTATAATCTGGCAAGCCCTTTGCCACACAAATACGATATTTCGCAGCCACCCCTTTACAGAAGTACTTATTGCGAAGCGCGAATTCTATCTCATCGCCGCCCCACAAGAGGATGATTTGAGGCGCCGTGAACCGGGCCAGCAACAAGGCCGACTCCGTAAATCCACTTCGACTGAATGCGATGCCTATTACCCCACCTGGCCGCCGAAGTAGTTGATTGCGGAGCTTAGCGATAGGCTCTACATTGACGCTATCTTTACGGTAGTCCTTGCATTCAACCAGACAAGCGAGGCCATCCTCTGTGTGGATAAATCCATCTACTTGTTCCACCGTTTCATCCGTCTCCGCTCTTACCAACTCGCCCATCGTGATCCTGTAGGGCCACATCACGTAGGCGCCTTCGAGTTGAAAAGCTCGCAAGACGAGATACTCAAATGCTCTACCTGCCGGCCAATCGAGGGTGTTTTCTGCCTCGATAGCTTCCCAAAGAGCTATCAGATCCTTCCAAGCATACTGCTGAATTCTACGTGCGTATTCTTGCCCCGTTGTCATGCAGCGCCTCCTTGCTTATGAATCGATATACCCCGCTGCACACTGTAACACATCTCCCTTACCCTAACTTCTCCAG
>CAYXVS010000207.1:0-5631 GCA_964468735.1 uncultured Anaerolineales bacterium
CGTTACGGGGGTGATTGTCGTCGGGTCTTTTGGGTTTCGCCGGACACCCCCTAAGCGGCTCTAAAAGCAGCGCAGATGTGCCCGCTTGTGGGGATTACAGACTTTTTTCGCGTCGTTACTGGGCTGCGAGTGGGGGGCGCTAAAGCGCTTGGCGATTGCACCCGGCGAATTCCTGAAGAGCCTCACCTTTTTCCCTCAAGCCTGGCCGCTATTGATAGACATCACGTCGATGAGCTATAAGCAGCACAATGATCCTTTGTTCATGCTCATGAATTTGGTACACAACCCGCCAATCACCAACTCGATAACGGAGATGTCCGGCCAAAGGGCCTTTGAGACGTTTGATATTCGGATGCTGATATGGATCATTTTGCAAGTACTCGAAACAGCGATGCAACTTGCGCACCAAAACAGGATCAGCCTCTTCGTAGAAATGCTGCGCCTCTTTGGTCAAAAGGATTTCATACATCGCGCTGGATGTCCGTAAAGCGGACGATCTGCCCTTTTTCTACTTGTTGCGCAGCTCGACGGAAAGCCTCCTCAAACCCGGGAATCTCAAGAAGTTCCTCCGTAGCCTCAGATTGCTCCCGTTCCTCCAGGTAAGCCAAGAAATCGCTGGCCACCCGCAAACGATCCGGGGAAAGTCGCTCCAAGTGTTGTATAGCCTCATCGAGTGCCTTAGTCATATCAGCAGCCCTTACTTTAGTCTGAGCTGTCGTCATCCTGCCACTCCTTCCAGTATGTGATTTAATCAATCAGAATTATATCATCTCATTCTCAAAATCAAAAACCAGCCGGGTCTTTTGGATTTCGCCGGACAACTCCCCGGATAGCTCTAAAAGCAGCGCAGATGTGCGCGTTTGTGGGGATTACAGACTTTTCACCTCCAACTGATTGTTTCTTTTCTCGTGTCTCTCATTATACCTCACGCCAGCGCTAAAATCAAAAACAGACGGACACCGAACGCGAAAGGCGATGCGTAGAACGTATTGCGTAGTGCGTAAGCGCCGACCAATTTTCATCATCCATCGCCTCGCCCCTCACCTCTGCACCCGCGCGGTCTTGGGAAGCGCTGCGGGGCAAGGTTGCCCGACGACGCTCGCGCCGGGCGGAGGTGCAACGAGGGGGACGTTGGGGAGATGACGATTATGGCGCTTGGTATGTGTCAAAGTCATTGACACAACATACCACCTGTTCCAACGTGGTACGGTGCTTGGTGCACCAATCCTCTGCATACGACAAACGATGGTTTTGGGTATAGAGGATGTAAGCCAGAAACAAAACTGTCAGTTGACCATAAGTCACTCCCTGCCTGTTTCCGTGCGGCTGCTAAATGGCGTCAATGATCTTGTCCACTTGCATTTGCAGCAACCAGTACAAGATCGAGGGCAAGTTATCCACGCGTTCAATGCGCTCTCCGAGCATCAGATCCTCCTTCTTCTTGTGTGGGTATCCACGGGATTTGTCACACAATGAAGCTTACATCAAAACTTGGCTGCTGCCAAGATCGCGAGATGGCATATGGAATGTTAAAGAACACGCTCACTAATTATGGAAAAACGTAATTATTTATGCAAAGGAAAGGAAATATCAGCGAAACGAGAGTCATTACCTTACCTCCTCACGCTTTCGTAGATTCTACCCGCGCCCTTGCCTCAATTATGCCACTCCAGTCGCAAAATCAAAAAGCGAGCGCTGCCGGGCAACGCTCGCTTCCTATTCCCTCACCTCGCGTGTTCGATGCCGACGCAGTCCGCGACCAGGCGTTAGAGTTCGCGTGTCTGCGGGCCGAGGACCAGCCGCCCGGAGCGGACGACGTCGGCGACGGCTTGCACGTCGGCTGCGGTGAGATCGGCGGAGGACATGGGGATAAGAGTTTTCATAACGTACCTCGTAGTTATATGGACACCAGATGGGGATCATTCTGAATATACGCGAGTTGTCGCCCTAAATAGGGCGCCTCCGGCAATCCGTGCCAATCGCGCAACAAATGATATGCCGGCGAGGTGAGCAATTGGCAGGCGTCCACAGCTTCCCGCCAGTGCGGACGGCGGATCTCCGCGACGGTTTCGGCGGTGGGCAAGATGCCGAAATCCCAGGCGGCGCACAGCCGCGCCAGGAAATCCACGCGCGCGCTCAACGTATCAAGTTGCACGGGAACACACTCGTCGGGATAGAGTGTCCCGTCCAGCCAAGGCGGGGGCGTCTCAGGTGGAGAGGGCATCGAGGAAAACCTCCTTGAACCAGGCGCGTACTTGAGCAGCGGCGGCTCTTTGCTCAGGATCCGCGATCTCTGCCAGCGGGCGGTGCAACTCAATGCGCTTTAAGTGCGTTTCGACGGCCAACCGGGCGCGATGCCTATCTGTATCGCTCCCACTCAGATGCTGGCGAGCGGCCCAGCGTTGCCAACATTCTCTGGGCGTGAGCAAGCCTGACTGGCATACCGCGTGAATGTCCAAAAAGTCGCGGGGCGCGCCGCGCTCAACCAGGGCCACCATCTTGCTCGCTACAAGGTCGGACAGGCTATCCAGTTTGACGGCGACCCAGGACGCGCTGCGTGACGGCTCCAACTGCGCCGAGCGCTGCGCGATCTGGAAGCTAAAGACCTTGTCTCCGTCCCGCGCTAATTCAACGCTGGTGACTTCACCCCAGGCCCGCGTGGTAATCTCACCCCAGGGACGCAAGGCGTCTTCAATCACTTCGAGGATGGCCCTTCGCATTTGCGGCGGGGTATCCTGATCCCACCAGGCATCCACGTCGTGCGTGGGGCGATAATCCAGGTAATGTAACAGCCCCAGGCCGCCCCCCAACGAGAGTTTGTCTCCCCATCCCTGCCGGGCCAACGCCTGCAAGCAAGCCTCGGCGTAGATGGATAGATGCGCGGGTTTATTGTTATGCGCCATGGGGAAGCCTGGATAGCCGCCCGGTGCGGACGACCTCGGCGACGGCTTGCACGTCGGCTGCGGTGAGATCGGCGGAGGACATGGGGATAAGAGTTTTCATAGTACACCTCATAGCTACATATATACCAGATTGGGATCATCCCGAATATACGTAAGTTGTCGCCCTAAATAGGGCGCGGCCGGCAATCCGTGCCAATCGCGCAACAAAGCAATAAGCCAAACCGTTGCTTGAGCACGCGCCAGATGAAGAGCGGATTGCCAATGAGATAGCGCTTCCAGAGACGGCGCGGCTCGATGAGCAGACGGCCCAGCCATTCCAGGCCGTCACCGTTAAGTGGCGCGTCATCCAGCGGGGGGCACGCCGGAGACGTAATCGAAGACAGCGCCGACGATGAGGATGTTGGGCTTGACGTCGTTGATCTGCTCGATCACGGCCTCGTTTTCTGCACTGCCGGGAGTTTTATCGAAATAGCCGTGGTGGGCACCGCAGAGGGGCACAAAGTTTATTGCGCTGTTGCTGCGGAATCGGTGACGCGTCGAGATCCTGGGCGCTGTCCTCTTTCGTGCAGGAAACGCGCAAAGTCCAGCACCTCCTGACCCGCGCTTTCTGGCAGTCTCTTCATCAAAGCGGTCACTTGCTCAGCGGCCGGGACAGGAGTGCCAGTGCTCGCTTGCCAGACGACAATGAATTGATGGGAACGCAAGGCAAGCGAGGCCAGTGTTTCACCAGACTGCTCGACGAACTCGACCTCGTAGGCATCGCCTGGGTGAGATGCCACAATCGTGCCCTCCATACCGGCGTATAACTCTTGCTCCGGAATGTCCGTCGTGAGTTCAATGACATCAAAAAGCTCTGGCATCATTCACCTCCTCACGTACAATGTAATCAGGCGGGCTTCATTCGGTGAGGGCCACGTTGGCGTTGATGCGGCCATCAGTACGACGAAGCCGGTTCTCCGTCAGCCAGCGCTCTGGATCCAATCCGCCAACTTGTCTTGTATCCGACTCAGACGCTCTTCGCTGATGGCGCCAATACACCCCAATAACATCTCGTCAGAAACTACGGCCAGCCGAGCCACCCGAACCACACGGGGCCGGGCACGCGAGCAAGCAGCAAAACGGGGCGCGGCTTGCCGGGTGCCAAATCAACACGGGGAAAAGGAACCAGCGCTACCTGTCCCGGCTTTTTCATCTCCACGTCTCCACCATATCCTGGGTGCTGTACTCAGGCCATTCCTCATCCTCCACCCCGTGCAGTGCCCATCTGAGCGAAAGTTTTGACCCCAGCAGGTCCTCTTGTCGAGACCGAGACAACAGGTAGTCCACGAAATCAAGGACCTGATATTGGGTGGATTCGGGAAGCAACTTCACCTTTCTCTGAATCCGCTCTAAAACAGCCATCCTTCCTCCTCATCGGGTATCTCTCGGCCTTAATGGATCACTTATTTCCCACTGCATCTCAATTATATCGCATCCCATCTCCAAAATCAAAAAACGGGCGCCTTCGCACCCGCTCTCTCCCCTGGAACCGCTGAACCCGCTGATGAGCTTAAACACGCTGAATAGCAGCGACCACCCGACCAACCACCCCCGCTCCCCACCTCCTCTGCTCCCTGTCTCCCTCTCTCACCTTGTCACTCCGTCAGCTGGGGGCCGTTCGCTTCAGCAGGGCTGCGTATTGCCGCGCCACCGCCTGCGGGGTGTAGCGCACCTACTACACTCAATCCTCACCAGCCAACATTCGGCCTGTCCGATACAAATCCTCATTCATACGAAACCCGGCGGCTCTGAGATCGTCTAATAGCGGTGTTACCTCCGGTACAAGCCCTTGCTTTTTAGCCGCGATCAGGGTGCCGATTGTGCCGACCTTCTTCAGCCCGCGCGCCTCTGCCACCCGCCGCCCGCGTGCTTCGTCAATGAGCAACAAGTCCGCCGCGAGTTGGATAGCCAGTACAATCGCCTCGCTCTCGCCAGCATCCAGGCGTTCCCCGAGCAGTTGAATCGCCGTCACATCGCGGACCTCAACGGTGTGGATCCAGGCAGCCGTACTAACCTCCGCCGCTCCTGGACGTCCACGCCCCGAGGTAACTACCTCGTCCCGAACAGCTGGAGGAATATGTAACTGACCATACAGCGATCGCAACAGATCGAACCGCCCAATCCTTGCCAGGGCGATCAAAGGGCCAGCGTCAGCCACGACAATCATACGCCATCATCACCCAGGAGTTGCTCCAACATCGCCACTTCGGCCTTCAGTTCCTCTGGTGACTCGGTGAAGTAATCGATGCCGTGCTGCGACAACAGTTGGATGAACGCCAGTTTGGAGATCCCGAGGAGTTCAGCTCCCTTGCCGGAGGAGATGCGCCCCTCCCGAAACAGCTCCAAGGCGATCAATTCACGCAGTCGGGCCTCCATCTGCGCCTGTGGCACCTCCAGGGCGCCCAACAAGTCACGCGGAAGCTCCAGTGCCACCGTCATTGTGCTCATCTATTTCACCGCCTTTCTGTCCTACATCCGCCTATCCTGTGTACATTATATCCGCATCCACTTCCAAAAGCAAAAAGCGGGCGCATGGGGGATTCGAAGCGGTTCTAAGGCCCTTCAGAGGCTGCTAGAAGCTCTCTGTGGTGTTGGGCGATTAAATCAACCCAAATCCGTTTCGGCAACGCGCTCGCTAACGCGCGTTAGTAGCCCTTTTTAGCGCTTTTTGCTCTCGAATTGCTTCGAA
>CAYXVS010000208.1:0-5553 GCA_964468735.1 uncultured Anaerolineales bacterium
TGGGCGGCGCGCGCGTCCACGCGCAGGTGCTCCATCCCCGCGAGGCGTCGGCGCCCCATCCCGCCGTGCTGATGTTCCACGGCTACGCGGGCGACGCCGGCGACTGGATCGAGAAGTTGGGCTACGCGGCGGCCGGATTCACCGTCGCGGCGCTTGATTGTCGCGGGCAGGGCGGCCGCTCGGAGGATACGAGCCGCGTCCACGGCAATACGCTTCACGGCCACATCATCCGGGGGCTGGCGGATGCCGTGGCGGGCCGGCCGGAGAAATTGCTCTTCCGGCAGATCTTCTTGGATACCGCGCAATTAGCCCGCATCGTGATGGCGATGCCGGAGGTCGATGGGAAGCGCGTCGGCGCGACCGGCGGGAGCCAGGGCGGCGGGTTGACGGTCGCGTGCGCCGCGTTGACGCCGGAGATTCGCCGCGCCGCGCCGGTCTTCCCCTTCCTGAGCGATTATCGGCGCGTGTGGGAGATGGATCAGGATGTGGCGGCCTACACCGAGTTGCGGGAGTATTTTCGGCGCTTCGATCCCCGCCACGAGCGGGAAGCGGCGGCCTTCGAGGCGCTGGGCTACATCGACATCCAGCACTTAGCGGGGCGCATCGAGGGGGAGATTCTCTGGGCCGCCGGCCTGATGGATACGATTTGTCCGCCCTCGACACAGTTCGCGGCGTACAATCACATCACGGCGGAGAAATCGATGGACATCTACCCGGATTTCGGCCACGAGCATCTGGTAGGCCACGGGGATCGGATCTTCGAGTTTATGATGGGGCTGTAATATTCGCCTCACGAAAAAAAGACCTGATGGGATTGAACATCCATCAGGTCTTTGGTGTTTGTAATGGCGTCGGAGTGCCACTCCGACCTGCGACGCCGTTGTTAGGGCGAGACCGGTACGGTCGGGCGGTCGGCAGGGGGCGCCTTGGGTTTGGCGCCTTTTACATCGGAGGCTGCTTCTTCAGCCGCCGCGTCCGATTTCGCCGGCGCCAGCGCGTTCTCTAGCACATCCTGAACATCCTCCACTAAGACAAAGTCCATATCCTCGCGCACCTCATCCGGCAACTCATCCAAATCGACCTCGTTGAGCTTCGGCAGGATGAGCATCTTGACGCCGGTGCGATGGGCCGCCAGCGTCTTGAGCTTGACGCCGCCGACGGGCAGCACCTGGCCCTGCAACGTGACCTCGCCCGTCATCGCGATGTCAGGCCGCACGGAGCGACCGGAGAGCAGCGAGACCAAGGCCGTCGTCAGCGTGATGCCGGCCGATGGCCCGTCCTTCGGCACGGCCCCGGCGGGGACGTGAAGATGGATCTTCTGATTCTTCCAACCCTTCTCCCGATCCAAGCCCAGGCGCTCCATGTGCGCTTCCACGTGGCTCAGCGCGATACGAGCGGATTCGCGCATCACGTCGCCCAACTGGCCGGTGAGGATCAACTCGCCCTCTTTGCCGGGCATCATTGCCGCCTCGACGAAGAGCACCTTGCCGCCGGTCGGCGTCCAGGCGACGCCCGTCGCCACGCCAGGCCGCTCGGTACGCAGCGCCGCCTCAAAGCGGTAGAGCGGCTTGCCCAGGAAATCGCGCGCGGTCTCCTCATCGACCTCGACGTGGGTCGTGACCTCGGCTGCTTCTTCTTCGGCCTCCGCATCTTCTTCTCGTTCATCCTGCGATTCCGCCACCTTCGTCGCAACCTTGCGGCAGACCTTGCCGATCCGGCGCTCCAGTTGGCGGACGCCCGCCTCGCGGGTGTAATCGCGGATGATGGCCTCGAAAGCCCCATCCTCAAACTCGATCTCTTCCTCGCGCAGGCCGTTCACCTTGAGCTGGCGCGGGACTAAGTACTGCTTGGCGATGTGGATCTTATCGTATTCGGTGTAGCCGTCGATCTGGATGACCTCCATCCGGTCGAGCAGCGGCGCGGGAATGGTCGAGGTGGTGTTCGCGGTGCAGATGAAGAGCACCTGACTCAGATCGAAGTCCACGTCTAGGTAGTGATCCCGGAAAGCGTGGTTCTGCTGCGGATCCAAGACCTCCAGCAGAGCAGAGGCGGGATCGCCGCGCCAATCCGTCCCGATTTTATCGACCTCGTCGAGCATGAAGACCGGGTTCTTGACGCCGATGCGCTTGACCGCCTGCATAATGCGGCCCGGCATCGCGCCGATGTAGGTGCGGCGATGGCCTCGGAACTCGGCCTCATCGCGCATACCACCCAGACTCATCCGCGTGAATTTGCGTCCCAACGCGCGGGCGACGGACTGCCCCAGCGAGGTTTTGCCCACACCCGGCGGCCCAACCAAGACCAGGATCGCGCCGGTGCCCTCGATTTTGCGTCCCTGCAGATCCAGCGAAGCCTCGTCCTCAATCTCGCGCTCTTTGCGCAGCTTGCGGACAGCTAAGAACTCCAGAATCCGCTCCTTGACGTCCGACAGATCGTAGTGATCCTCATCCAACACTTTGCGCGCATGATCGATATTGAGATTGTCGTCGGTCGTATCCTCCCACGGCAACGAGATCAGCCAATCCAAATAGGTCTTGATGACCCAATACTCGGCGGCCTGGGGCGGCATCTTCTCCAACCGCGCCAACTCCCGCATGGCCTCCTCTTTGGCCTCCTCGGTCATCCCGCACTCTTCGATTTTCTCGTGGTACTCCGCCGCCTCGCGCCGGCCGTCCTCATCCTCACCCAACTCCTCGCGGATGGCGTCCATCTGCTGGCGCAGGTAGTACTCGCGCTGCGTCTTCTCGATCTCCTCTTTGGCCTTCTCCTGGATCTGCTGCCCGATCTCCCGGACTTCCAGCTCGCGGGCAAGAACCCGGACGAGGTGGCCCATCTTATCGGAAAGTCGATCCATCTCTAAGAGCGCCTGCGCTTCCTGCATCTCCACGCGCATGTTCGAGGCCAAGAGATAGACCAACAGGCGCGGATCTTCAAGCTGTTGAATGAACTGAATCGCCTCATCAGGGAACTGCGGGATCAACTCCGCCAGTTCCATCGCCACATCCAAGAGATTGCGGCGCAGCGCCTCTTCGACGATGCTATCCTCAACCGTGTCGGGATCGATAGCGATTTTCGCCCGCAAATAAGGATCTTCCTGCGTCCACTGCTCGATTTTGATCCGCTCCAAGCCCTGAATGAAGACGGTCAGGGTGTCATCGTCGCCCCGCATCACGCGATGGATGACGGCGACGGTGCCGGTCTCGAAGACCTCGCTACTATCCGGCACCTCGACGGAAGGATCTTTCATCGCCGCCAAGCCGATGATCCGATTGCCGCGTTCCGCTTCCTCGATCAACTGAACCGAGCGCGGGATGCCCACGGCCAACGGCATCACGATGTACGGGAATGCGACCGTGTTCCGCAGCGGCAGAATTGGGATCTCCTCCGGCACCAGACTGATTAACTTATCCAAGTTTTGATCCTGCATGTTAAACCAAGGTAACATATTAAATTTCACCCTCCCACATAATTGCGGCGTTCGAACTCTCCACCCTCACAGGAACAACAGCGTAAGGCCGGGGCCGCATGTTATCAAGGCGCCGGCGCACGTGTAGCCACATCCGCCGCACAGCAGCCTTGAGATTTTTATATCGCTTATATAGCTTAGTAATTGACATTCTCTCTCCCGAGTTAACTTAACGTTAAACCTCTACCCTTCTCATCTCGTATCAATCGCATTATAACACAGTCGGATTAGAACTACATAAGCGAAAGGTTAGAATCGCGTAGAGATTCCGTTACGGCAGGAATTGGATGATGTAGCTCTCATAAGGCTCCAGCACAGGGAGCGGCACATAGCCCGCGAAGCCGCCGATCTCGGTGACAAGGGGCGCGTTGAGGCGGCCCGCGCCTAACAGGAGCGTCGGCTGGACGCCCGCCGCGAGCGGGCCTTCTTCCAAATCTAAGGCATAGTCCAATACCGGCGCGCCTTTCAGATTGGCGATTACCAGCAGCGTCTCCGCATCGGAGGTGCGCAAGGCAGCATAGACGCCCGAATGGGCCGACTCAATAGGCATCCACGCGCCGATGCGCAGCGCCTCGTGGGTGTTGCGGAGGTGGATCAGGGCGCGATAGTGGTTCAGCAGCGCGTCGGGATCATCCGTCTGCGCCGCGACGTTGCGCTCCGCCACATCCTCGTAGTAGCCGCGCCACGGCGCGCCGGTCGTGAAGCCTCCCTCCGCCGTCCATTGCAGCGGACGCCGGATGTTCTCGTCGGGCTTGGCGCCCTGCATGCCAATCTCCTCGCCGTAATAGATGAAGGGGACGCCGGGAAACGTAAGCTGGAGCGTGGCGGCCAGCTTGGCCTGCTCATCGTTGATCAGCCGGGAGCGGATGCGGGCTTGGTCGTGGTTGGCTAAGAAGGTGGCGAACTGCCCTTCGGGATAAAGATCAATCACGGTTGCTTGCACGCGCTCCACGGTTAGGCGGCGCCCGCTCAGCGCACTGCTGGCGATGGCATCCGCCAGATCGAATTCAAAGGCGATATCGACCTCGTCGCCGACATATTCGACAACTTCCCGACTGGTGCTCCACACCTCGCCGACGGTAAACGCCTCCGCGCGGACGCTCTTGTAGAACTCGTAGAAGCTCTCCAGCCAGGCGTGATTGGCGGGCGTGTTCTCTAACTGATCGCCATCCTCGATGATGTGCTTGATCGCGTCCAGCCGGAAGCCATCGACGCCCATATCCTCCAGCCAGAAGCGGATAATCTCCTGCATCTCCGCCGTGACCTCTGGATTCTCGTAGTTCAAATCGGGCATCTGATCCCAGAAGATGCCGTAGTAGTAGCCGCTCTCCCCTTTGTGCCATCCCCGACGGCCCGGCTTATCGGCCCAGAGGTACCAATCGCGCTTCTCTGAGTCGGGGTCTTGAGATGCCAGGAACCACGGGTGCTGCGCGGAGGTATGGTTCATCACCAGATCGATGATCACGTAGATGCCGCGCGCGTGCGCCTCTTCCATCAGGCGGAGGAAATCCTCGTTGGCGCCGTATTCGTCATCCACCTGATAGTAGTCCACCACATCATAGCCGTGATAGCTGGGCGATTGGTGAATGGGCATCAGCCAGAGGCCGGTGACGCCCAGATCGTCGGTCGTCGTGGGATCGCCGTCGTTGAGGTAGTCCAGCTTCTCGATGAGGCCGGGCAGATCGCCCACGCCGTCGCCGTCGCTATCGTAGAAGCTGCGCACGAAGATCTCGTAGAAGACGACGTCATTCCACCAGGGCAGCCCATCGGCGCCAGCGGGCAGTTCGCCCGCCAACCCCACGGGCGAGACAGCGACCGGCTCCCGCGCCTCCGCCGGATTGGACAGCGTCGGCTCCGGCAGCGGCGTCGGCGTCTCCGTGGGCGGGATGGGCGTCTCTGTCGGCGATGGCGCGGGCGTGTCGGTGGGCGGGATTGACGTCGCCGTCGATGGGAGCGCCGTGGGCATCGGCCCTGCCGGGGGCGGCGGCGTTCCACAGGACGAGATCAACATCGCGACCAGCACAAGGGTCATCAGGTATCGGTGCTTCGTGAACATAGGATTACCTCCATTGGGAATTTGCGAATGG
>CAYXVS010000209.1:0-5550 GCA_964468735.1 uncultured Anaerolineales bacterium
TATGCTATGTTGGATCAAGCCTCTTCTCTCCAAGTGGTAGGGAGTGTATTAAGAAACAATGAGGTTAGACGCCATGGGGGGGGGATCTACGCTGAGTTGTATGAAAACTCAAGGGTTGAGTTTCAGCGCAATGACATCTCCTACAACCATGCGGGTAATAGCGGCGGCGGGGTATATGTCAAAGGTGGAGACCGGCCATTTGTCACCATGGTTGATAATATCGTGGCCACGAACGCAGTTTCTAATACTACGGGAGGAGGGATCCATACGGAATTAGTCATGTCTGGCACCTTGCATTTAAATGACAACGAGATAGTAAATAATACCAACTTTAATAATGACGGTGGGGGTGTCTATGTTGAGCTTTCGGATTTTATGTCATTTGAGGTTAAAAATAATGAGATCTCCAACAATGCGGCGGATGAATATGGTGGTATTTACTTCTACGCTAACCATAATGTGACGGGATACTTTGAGCATAATGATGTCTATGCCAATGTAACGTCAAATAATTATGGTGGTGGTTACATCGAACTCGAGGATAACGTGACCGTAGCCTTTAATGATAATGAATTCTCTCAAAATGTCGCCGGTAAGAATTACGGCGGGCTGGGTCTCGATTTCACGAATCATGGCTGCGTCGTGGGGGATCATTTGGTGCTTTCCGATAACACCGCAGCTCAGGGATATGGTGGAGGAGGTATTGATATCTCCTATAACACTGCGTTTACGATGACAGAAGGCATGACGGTGACAGGGAATGTGGCTCAGTCTTATAAGGTGGGTGGACTCTCTTTGAGTGGAGGGAATGATATTCAATTCTATGTGCCCAACATGTATGTTTTTGGGAATACGGCTCAGGGACAGGGCGGCGGCTTAGAAATCAACTTATCTGATAGTGAGAATACAGTTATAGCTACCGAGGCGCAGGTTTTGAGTAACACCGCAGCATCCAAAGGTGGTGGGGTATGGGCGTCGTTAGATGAGGGGAACGTCTTGGATTTGTCTGATAGTCTCTTTGTCCAAAATGTTGTGACGGGGACCAGTTTAAATAATGGCGGCGGCGGATTCTATCTGGACGCCTTCAAGGCCAAGGCCGTGCTCAACCTTGCGAATGCTGAGTTCCTAAGTAATACCGCTGATTATGAAGGCGGCGGCGCTTATTTCAGTGGGCCTTCTAATGATGCACATCTTGATTTGCGATCAGCTACCTTTATCAGTAACACGGCTCGAAGTGATGATGGTGGGGGAATGTATGTGGGTAATCAGTCCAACAGGGCGCAGGTGAGTGCTGAGGATATGCTCTTTAAGTTGAACAGAGCTGGGGGCGCTGGCGGCGGAATGTATCTAGATACAACAACTTATGGCGCTACTATCTCCTTGGATCGGAGTGTTTTCTTATCCAACACCGCCGGCCTGGAAGGTGGTGGATTTTATGGGGATGAAATCCGGCGTGGAGCTTTTTTCCATCAGGTAGGGGGCACATTCTCTCATAATGAATCTGGGGGGGATGGCGGCGCCATCTATTGGAATGATGGGATACTGGCGGGGTCGGTATTCAATTTTGACTATATCACAATCACGCACAACACGGCCGGGGGGGGCGGTGGGGGGATGTATGTTGATGATGTATTAGCCAACAATGGGGCTTGGGCTTCATTTACACATAATCAGATTCTTTCCAATACCGCGCAAGGCACTGATGGGGGCGGCATCTATTTCTGGAAGCTGGCTACGACGGGCAGTACTGTTTACTTTAACCATAATGTGCTTCAGAACAACAAAGCGGGTGAGGATTTTGGCGGCAGCGGCGGCGGCGCGCGGTTGGGTGACATCAATGACAGTGATGTGGAAATCAGAGAGAATTGGATTGTGAATAACACCGCGACGGATATGGGCGGGGGGCTTTACATTGGACAAGTCAACAAAGGGACGCTTGATTTCTCCGGGAATGAAATCTCTCAAAACACTGTTTACAGTGACCCTCTCAAACATGGCGGCGGTTTGTATCTTGACCAGATGAAAAAGGGCGCGATCGTCACAATGACGAACAATATCTTGACGGGCAATCGTGTGACCGGGAATGGCGGTGGATGTTACATCAAAGGGGATGTGGATGAAGGTGTGACCTATATATTCCGTCAAAATCACGTTGATCATAACATCGCTGAGCACAACGGCGGCGGATGTTATTTCGTTGAGGTTGTTAACAATAATGTCATTAAGAGCAGTATGTTGAAACTCGTTGATAACACCTTTAATCACAATACCGCCGCGGGGAACTACGGCGGCGTGTTTATGGCTGATCTTAAGTACAGTCGCCTCCGTTTCTGGGATAACCAACTTATCGGCAACCAAGCTGGTATCTCTGGCACAGTCAAGACCGGCGGCAATGGCGGCGGCATCTACTTCACAGCTGTTGATTTGGGCAGCGTCGTGGATTTTCGCGATAATGAGGTGATCAGCAATACAGCTTATATTTCGCCTACGGGTGAGTTTGGCGCGTACGCTGGATTGTATGCTGGGGTAAGCAACGGGAGTGTCTTGGCGATTCAGGGGAATCGATTCGAGCACAACGAGGCGGAGAGTGACTATGCTGGTGTATATGCCCAGTTGGAGAGTAATGCCCGCCTGAGGATGGCACGCACGGTTATCACAGGCAACGTGGCGGCTCACAAAAGCGGCGGCGTCAGCATTGTCAGCTTGGAGGATAGGTCAGATGGTTACAGTCAGTATTTCTTGGAGCGCAATAAGATCATCAACAACGTCTCTAGTGGCCAATGTGGTCTGTCGATCATCGATGTGGCAGATGATGCCCAGCCGTTGTGGGGGCGCAGCACAAATAACGTCATCGCCGGCAACGAGTGCGGCGGCGTCCATCTGGAGAACGTCGACTTCCGCAGCACCAACGACACCATCGCGGACAACGTCGGCGCGGGATTCTCTGTTTCCGGTACGATCACCTCGACGATCTATCTCGATAATGGCATTTTGTGGGATAATACAATGAATTTGACGACTACCTACCCAGTGAGTCGATCTCTTCTCGTCGCCGCGTACTCCGATGTCCAAGGCGGCGCCCCTGGGACGGGTAATCTCGATCAGGACCCTCATTTCGTCGGCGGAGGTGACTATCATTTGGAAGATGATTCTCAGTTGATCGACGAAGCGAACGACGATCTGGCCCCCGCCGTCGATCATGATGGGGTGCCGCGCCCGGTGGGGAACAGGGCCGATATGGGCGCGTATGAGTATCGCGTGGCCGGCGTGTGGGTCACTGGGGATGGATTGCTCACCGGCGATCCCGGCGAGATAGTGACCCATACCGTTACCGTCGAGAACTCCGGCAGTGCTCAAGACACGTTCGACTTGGCGTTGAGTGATAACGTATGGCCGACCACGCTATCCACCGCTGAGGTGCTCTTGGAGGCTAACGAAAGCGTCGATGTCTACGTCTGGGTCGAGGTGCCGCTGGATCTCAGCCGCTGGGTGACGGATAGCGTTCGCATCATCGCGACCTCGCAGCGAAATGTTGGAAAAACGCATTCTGACGCGGTCGAGACCGAGGTCGGGCTGGCCCCGGCGGTCTCGTTGACGCCAAATAACAGCGCCGTCGCATCGGCTAACAGCGTTCAGCGTTATCAACACGTCATCGTCAACGAGGGGAATGGTGAGGATATCTTCGTGATGGATGCGTCCTCCTCGCAGGAATGGCTGACGACGGTGGATCCCATCAGCGTGACGCTGGCCGAGGGGCTTTCCGAGACCATCGAGGTGACGGTGTGGGTGCAAGAAGGGACAGAGGGGCTGGTTGATACCACCGTTGTCACGGCGACCTCACTCTTCGATAGCAACGCCTTTGCTTCTGCTTGGAATGAGACAACGGTGGTGGGCAGTGCGACGCCCCCGGCGCTCTCTTTGACGCCGGATGGCGCGGCGAATGTGATCGCAGATCGGCAGCACGTCTATACCCACACCTTGACCAACCTCGCCACGCAAATCAATACCTTCACGCTGATGGTCGCGTCGGACCACGATTGGCCTGTGGCGCTTAGCTCGGCGACCGAGACCTTGGCTGCGGGAGCATCGGCGACCGTATCTGTAACCGTCACCGTGCCCGCCGATAGCGCGCATCAGCAGGTGGATGTGACAACCTTGACGGCGACCTCGCATCGCGATAGTCGAGTGACAGACTCGGTGTCGGACCGGACGACGGCGCTGCGCCCCTCTGATCTGGAGCTTTCCACGCTCAGCCCGCGTTATGTCGCTGCGGATACGGCGACCAACTACGTCCACCGCTTGACCAACTGGAGCCATCTGGAGGATACCATCACGCTGACCGTGACCTCCAGCCAGGGATGGCCGGTGACGGTATCGCCGCCGACCATGATCCTCGCGGGCGGTGCTCAAGGCGAGGTGACCGTCACCGTCTCCGTGCCGCTGACGAGCACCCACGGCGACGCCGATCAGACGCAATTAACGGCAATCTCCGGCAACGATGGCAAACAATTCTCCGTTGTCGATATGACGTTCGCCCAGAAGCCGTCTGATCTGGCGTTGTATCCAGATCGAACCGGCACGGCCATTGTGGGGACGGACAAAGTCTACACACACACGCTGATCAATGATGGCGATTACACCGACACGGTGAACTTGGCGGTGAGTGCGTCTGATTCAGATTGGCAGGCAGATCTCAGCCCGGCCTCTGTTGAGTTAGGGCCAGGGATGGCGGCCACGGTGGACGTCATGGTCTCCGTGCCATTGGATGCGGAGACGGGGGAGCACGTCCTGGTGAGCCTGAAGGCCACATCGAGCAATGATGGCCAAATTGTGAGCGTCGTGGATCTGACGACGGCGCAGCGGCCCTCGCATCTCTCACTGTCCTCCAATAATCCAACCGGTGTTCTGGTAGATCAGCAGACGACGTATTATCAACACCTCCTGACCAATGAGAGTGACCTGACGGACACGGTGACGCTGGACGCGATCTCCAGTCAGGGCTGGACGGTGGACATTGGGCCACGAACGGTGACCTTGGGGCCGAATATGGCCGCGACGGTGGCCGTCACCTTGAGCTTGCCGGAGGAGGGGAGCAATGGCACGATGGACATCACCACCGTCGAGGCCCGTTCGGATAATGCCGGCGGTGCGCTGGCCGCGGCCGCCTCTGATGTGACGACGTTGCTCAACCCGGCCTCGATCCAGTTGCGCGCCAGCCAGGCACTTTCTACAGAAGCGGGCAGCACCGTCGCCTACGAACATAGCTTAGTCAACGCGGGCGACTATCAAGACGTCTTCTCGCTGGAGGCCTTGTCAGATCAAAGTTGGGAGACTATCCTTAATCCAACGCAAGCGCGCCTTAGTCCTGGCGAGGGCATATCGATCACGTTGCAGGTCACCGTGCCCGCGACAGCGACGTCAGGAATTGAGGATCGCACGACTCTCTTCGCGATCTCCACCTACGACCGCGAGCGAGAGGCTCCGGCCACTAACGTCGATACCACCTATGTCTCCGGCGGGAAGATCTACCTCCCGCTCGTCCTCCGAAAT
>CAYXVS010000210.1:0-3634 GCA_964468735.1 uncultured Anaerolineales bacterium
CGTCACGGCAAAATAACATCGTCCTGGATGGCGTCCCATCGTTCGGGCGCGACCCACGGCTCGATGCCGGCCTCCGTCCGCTCGCCGACGATGCGATAGCCGATGACCCAATCATCATACGAGCGGCGGATGGGATGGAGCACGTACTGCGTCAGGCGCTCGTCGTCGCGCTCGATGACGTAGACCGGCTGCTCTTCCAGGTGGGGCTTGGCTTCCGCCCAGGTGATGTAACCGGGCGGCGGGCCAGGCGGCTCGAATTCCCCGCCGGGGAGGTAGACCACCGTCATCTCTGGGCGCAGCTCCTCGGCCCAGGAGATGTAGCGCAGCACCCACGTCTGCACGAAGCCGTCGGTGGCCGTGGGCGGCGTGAGCAGCCAGGCGTCCGCCTCGAATTGGGGGAGCAGCTCGCGCGCCCAGGCGTGCCACTCGCCCTTGTGGCTCTGATCGGCCAGGGGATAGTTGTTCTGGACGACGATAATAAGCCAAATCGCCACTAAGACGATGCTCACGATCCGCACGGTGGGGACGAGCAGCGGGCGCTGAAGCGCCATGCGCGATTGCGCCCACCGCCACACGGTCTGCATCCCGATGGCAATCAGGGGCGTGAAGATGACATAGACGGGCGTCATAAAATCGTCCCAATCGACCACGGCATAGGTGACGACGAAGAACCACGTCCCCGCGAGGCCCCACACAAAGGTCAGGCCGATGTGTAATCGGCGCTTGAGCAGCGACCACAGACCGATGCCGCCCAACATCACGCCGACGGGCCAGAACTGGAGCATCAACTGATAGCCGCTATCGGCCCAGCGCTGGAGCCAGTACGTCATCGGCAGGCCGAAGGAGATGCCCCACCAGCGTTGGCCGGTGAGAAAGGCCGGCGCCTCGGCCCACGATGTGGGGCAGAAGTTGCAGAATTTGGGCGGCGGCGCGCTCAGCGCGCGCAGCGGCACATAGAGGTATTGCGCCGCCGCCAGCAGCACGATCCCGGCGGTGAGCGCGAAGTTGCGCGGGCGGGTCAGCATCCGATGATCCGTGATTAAGACGGCCCACAGCCACATCGGCAGCAGCACGATGGCCGGCGCGTTGACGCCAAAGCTGAAGGCGTAGATCGCGACGCTGAGAAAGTAATAGCGCGGTTTCTTCGTCTGCATAAACAAGATCAGCGTGAGCAATTCGGCGGCGACGAAGGTGTTGTAGAGCGGGTAGAGTTCGCTGTAGGTGGCCTGATACCAGAAGCGCACGGCGAAGGCCAGCGAGAGCGCGCCCAACGTCGCGATGGTGAGGGAGCGCGTCAGTTGGGCGATCAGGCGGTGCAGCAATATCACCGTGATGACCGAGGCGACGGCGCTGAGCAGATTGAGCCGGAAGGCCGGGTTCCCGAACGGCAGCAGTCTGACGAAGAGATGGCCGATCCAGGTGTAGAGCGGATAGCCCGGCGGATGCGAGACGCCCAGCACGAGCGTCGTGAGCTGATATTCGATGGAATCTAAATAGGGGCCGACGCCGGGATGCAACGTGCGCCAATAGAAAACGCCGCTGACGAGCGCGACGAAGAGGCTCGTTCCCCACCACCAGCGCTTGTCCCACGGCGAAATCAGGTGCCGAATCTGTTGTCTGCTTCTGTTTGGCATCATATCCTCAATTCATCACTGTCCGCGCGGATCGCGTCAGTGGCTGGTGCGCAGATAACGCACGTAGAGCTGGAGCGAGCGCTCGATCTCAGCCTGTGCGACCTCGCGTCCTTCCCATTTGAGCGTCTCCACGCGGATGTGTTGTAAATCTTTGTAGACGGAGAAGAAGTGCGAGACTTCTTGCAAGAAGTGGGGCTGGATATCCTCTATTTCCCGTATGCCCTCAAAGCGCGGATCGGTGGCGGGGACGGCCAAGATTTTGTCATCAGCGACGCCCCGATCCCGCATCCGAAAGATGCCCACGGGCCGCGCTTCGATGACGCAGCCGGGGAAGGTTGGCTCGTTGGTCATCACCAGCACGTCCAGCGGGTCGCCGTCGTCGCAGTGGGAGCGCGGGATGAAGCCATAATCGCCGGGGTAGTGGAGCGAGGAGTAGAGTACGCGATCCAACTGGAGGAAGCCGGCGTGTTTGTCATACTCGAACTTATTGCGGGAGCGCTTGGGGATTTCCACAATCACGTAGATGACCTGCGGGACGGCTGGGCCGGGGGGGATATCATGCCACAAATTTGCCATCGTCTCCTCCTTATTCACCTTATTCACCTTCCGGGAAGCTACAAGGGTGCTCTCTATGCTGACATTGCTTCGTCAACGCCGGGGTACGCTTGCCAAGGCGCCATATTGTAACTTCCCGGAAGGTTGTGGTGGGGTGCGTAGAAACTAATTCTCGTCCATCAGCTTGAGAATATCGGGGCCGTAAGCCTGCTGCCGCCACGGGCCGATGCCGGAGATCTCCAGCAGATCGTCTAACGTGCGCGGCGGATTGTCAGCGATCTCCTGCAAGACCGCGTTGGGCAAAATCACATCCGAATCCACGCCTCGGCGGGCGGCGACCTCCTTGCGCCAGGCCTTGAGCGCGTAGTAGCGCTCCATCACCTCGTGCGGCTGACGCGGCGACGGGGCCGGGCGGCGCGGGTAGCGCTTGGGATTGCTGCGCAGCGCCTCCAGAATCTCCTTGCCAAAGCGTTGAGTTTGCCGCTGCGAGAGGCCCGCGCGCCGTAGATCCTGGATCGTGCGCGGCTGGATGTGCGTCAAGTGCAGCAGACGCTTGTTGTTGAGGAAGCGCGCTGGCGGATAATCCAACTGTTTAGCTTTCCTCTCGCGCCAGCAGTAGAGCCGATAGAGCAGCGCCTTCTCCGATGCGCTTAGCTTGTTCACGCCCTTGATGCGCCAGAAGTAGAGCATCTTGTTCTTGGAGTGGGGCAGGGTGACGTTCTCGCATAAATAGGTGAAAATCTCCTGCGCCTCCGCCCAGCGTCCGCGCTCCTTTAACTTGGCGGCTTGGATGTCGCGCAGCGCCGGCAGATAATGGCTGTCGCGCCAGGCGTAGGCGAGCGCTTTGGGATCCAAGGGGCGCTTGCCCCAATCGTAGCGCTGATAGCGCTTGTTGACCGCCACGTCAAAATAGCGCTCTAAGATGTCGCCCAATCCCACGTGCGGCCAGCCCAGCACCCGCGCGGCCCACATCGTATCGAAGAGATTCTTGCAGTGGAACTTAAAATCGCGTCGCAAGACCATCAGATCGTAATCGGCGGCGTGGAAGATCTTCTCGATCTCCGGGTTGGCGAAGATCGGCGCCAGGACGCTGAGATCGTCTAAGGCCAGCGGATCCACGAGATAATCGGCGCCCGGAATCGAGATTTGGATCAAGCACACCTGTTCGCGGTAGGCGTACATACTATTCGATTCGGTGTCCACGCCGATGCGCTGCGCTGCGCGCAAACGGTCGGCGACCTGCGTGAGGGCTGCCTGCGTCTGGACGACGTTCGGCGTTGTATTTCCATTCGACGGTATTATGGTTTTATTATTCATCGCTGTCATTATCGCCCGTCGAGAGAGTTTGTCAACTTTTGGCCGTGGCTCGACTGGCAATTATGCCAAGGCTTGCTACAATCTAGGTAACCGTTTAGTCTTGTGAGATGCAACGCACTTTTGGGCTT
>CAYXVS010000210.1:3734-5486 GCA_964468735.1 uncultured Anaerolineales bacterium
TATTGCCAGGCATATATTTATGAAGTGTTACTTCTCCTTACAGTTCAAGTGCGTTGCGCCTTGGTCTGTGATATCGGGGAGGGGGAGGGGTTGGGGTGAAGACAAAATACCTGTTGTGGTTGGCGCTGATTTTGGTTGGCGCGTCGCTGAGGCCGTCGCTGGCCATCTCCGCGCCGCCGACGCCGGCAGGGCCGGGCCTCGATGGGGACGAGATCCAGGTCTTCCCCTCGGTGCTCTTTGTGGGGGATCGGGTCAGTGTGGATGTGGTCCCGCGCCTGGGCGCGGGCGTGGCGGCCAACGGCGCTTATAGCGTGACCCTGACCTACCCGGATGGGAGCACGGACAGCGCGCCCGTCGCGCCGCAGGGATTGGACTATCGCCCGCGCGCGCGCTTCTACTGGACGTGGACGGCGTCGGGGCCGGCGCGCACGGCGGCGTTGACCGTCACTCTAAATCTCCCCCCGGAGGCCGAAGTTGGAGATCCCAATCCGGCGGATAACCGTGTCGTCGTGCCGCTCACCCTCCATCCCCAGAGCGAGATCCCGCCCCCGGAGCCGAGCGCGCGCTGGACGACGACGGAGACCGCCGGATTTCGCCTGCATTATCTGACAAATGCCGCCGCCGAGCGCGACCTTGCCTATCTGACGACGCGCGCGGCGTGGGCCTATGATGCCGTCACGGCGCGCTTCCCCGCCGGCGATGAGCCACTGGACATCTACCTGCTGGATCGGGTCATTGGCCACGGGGGCTATGCCTCCTCGGCGTGGGTGGCCGTCACCTACGCGGATCGCCAATACGTCCCCCAGCACATGGATCTGGTGCTGCGCCACGAGTTGACCCATCGCTTAGATGGGGCCATCGATTGCGACGGCGCGCCGACACTGCTGCGCGAGGGGCTGGCCGTCTACATCACCGGCGGCCACTATCGGCGGGATGCGGCGCCGCGTAAGACGGCGACGCTGGTGCGGAGCGGGCGCTACATCCCCCTGGCGACGTTGGCGCAGGATTTCTACCTCCATCAGCACGAGATCGGTTACTTGGAGGCGGGCGCGCTGGTGACCTACGTCGTCGATCAATTCGGATGGGAGAGCGTCGCGACTTTGTGCCAGGCGGCGAAAGCCTCGGAGGCCGGCGACGACGTCGCGCGCCTCGAGGCTGGCCTGCGCGAGTTGAGCGGCCTCGATCTGGCCGAGTTCGAGCGGCGCTGGAGGTGGTGGCTCCACGCGCTGCCATCAACGGCGCGGGATTCGGCGGCGCTGGATGCGAAGTTGCACTTAATGGAAGCGATCCGGGGCTATCAAGCGGCCTACGATCCGACCGCACATTTCTTGATGGGCATCCTCTTCAGCCCGGAGGCGGCGGAGCGGCGCGGCCTGACCGCCGACTTCGTGCGGCGGCCCCGCGCGGCGGAACCGATTGCGGTGGAGCTGCTGCTGGAGATGGCCGTGGCGGCCTGGGAGCGCCATCAGCCGGCCCGCGCCGAGATGCTGCTCGCCGAGGTCGATCTCGTCCTGGCCGAGGGTGTGGGCGCGTCGGCGCTGGCCTCCGATGTGCGAGCGATGGCCGAGGCGTCGCTCGCGCGCGGCTACGAGCCGTATCGCCTCGCGCCGAACGACGACGGCAGCTACCTGATCTACGCGCTGGAGTACGACGACTGGCCCCGGCAGCGGATCTTGGTCGGCGCGCCGGAGGGTGACGAGTGGTTAGTCACCGGCCCCCAGCCGGATTTTTAAATACGTAATACGCGATACG
>CAYXVS010000211.1:0-5463 GCA_964468735.1 uncultured Anaerolineales bacterium
TTAAGTGTTGGGAATATCCACTCTTACGTAACTAAACAGATACAATTTCTGGAACCAAGTTAGAAGTTATGAAACGACCTTTTTTAAAGAAAAAAAATAAATTATGCAGTTTCCTTGCGGCCAGCATTCCATTAAAACTACTGTGGGTGGTAGCCACTACATTGTTCTTTCTCCTTGCCTATGCTTTGCGCGTTTGGAACTTGGGTGAGATGGAACTTACCTTTGACGAGGTAGCATCGGTGTTTGTGGCCCAACGAGGGTTGTTAGATATTGTGCGCTATGTTGCTGGCGCAATTCGCGAGCATCCCCCCTTGTATTATTTCAGTATGTCGATTTGGTTTCGCCTAGCGGGTACAACAGAATTCGCTGTGCGGTATCCCTCGACCCTCATAGGGCTACTGTCGGTAGCCTGGGGGATTCGCTTGGGACGTATGCTCTTGGGACGTGAGGCCGGGATGTGGACGGGCATCCTCTTGGCCTTGGCCCCCGCCAGTCTCTGGGTAGATCGTACAGGACGCATGTACGCTTTGGTTATGTTACTGGCGATGATGATCATGAGTGCGTGGTGGCGCTGGATTGAAAACCCGACATGGAAACGGTGGGGGATTTTCTTGGCGCTCTCGATCATCGGCGCGCTGACTCACTATTTTCTTGTTTTCTTATGGGGCAGTCAGGGGCTTATGCTGCTGTTAGCGCCCCAGAAGACCCGGCGTATCCGTTGGCCGTGGATCGGATCTGTGATAGGGGCAGGGATAGTGCTGTTGGGGCTTGTGATGCTTTCCCCCGGCATACGCACAACTATGTTCTCGGTGTTCAATATCTTTCCTCTCCGCGCTCTGCGTCTGACTGAATTACGCAACTTGCTACTTGAACTTACCTTGATGTGGGTCGATCCAGAACGGTTACCACTGGCGCTAACTATTTTGGGTTTGGCTATATTGGGGTGGTATCTTAGTTGGCGTGTGATGCCGGCTAAGGGGGTGTTGCTGTCAACTTGGAGCTTGGTTCCGATCGTTATCCTTCATTTTATACCGATTGAACTGAAGGCCCGTTACGTCCTTTTGACTTTCCCGGCGATGATGTTAGGCGTTGCCGCCACCCTGACGTTGCTCCGTCCTCATAGGCCGTTCCAAGAGAATAAATCTCCCCAAAATGAGCAGTTTTCTGGAAAAAGAGTATCAAGTTTGGGCGATTTTAATTTCTGGAACTACCATAGCTTGGCAAGCGCGGACGGGTCTTTATTATTTTTCTGGCGCTTATTGCGCATTGGACTTGCGGCCCTGATTTTTATCATTCTGTCCATGCAATGGCAGCAAATCTATCATCCTTTAGAGGGTACTTTTAAACAGCAGGTTGATTTCCTCCACGCGGCTGCATGCCCCGGCGATGCTATTGTGCTGAACGGCCCGTGGTCTGGGCTGCTCTTTAAGTACTACACACCCCCTCCAGGTCTCCCCCAGATTCCGGTGCCGGCCCAGGCGCCGCCGGGGTTTAATGCCGAGGTGGACATTCCACGTCTTGAAAATGTGATCGCAGAGTATGGTCGCATCTGGACCTTTTATGCTGCTATTCGGCCATCCGATCCTGACTATGCTGTTAGTCGCTGGTTTGCTAATCATGCTTATGCCGTTCACACGTACAAAAGCATGGTGCTCTATTTGCCGCCTGCCCCTACAATGCGCGAGGTTACGTCGGATATTAGCTTTGGTGAGCATCTGCACTTACGTCACGTCGCTGTAGATCGCGAGAGCGTTGGTATAGGAGACCCGCTTCGGGTTGATCTTGCCTGGGAACATGTGGGGGTGCCCAGCGAACCTGCATTGACCTTAGCGCTAGTCGATGCCAAGGGGCAAGCTTGGGCGACCGAAGAATTTCGTACCGGGCCTGTTCATCGGCGCCCTGATTTTCGTCTTTCGCAGAAATGGACGGATCAGCGAGGTATCTGGCTATTGCCGGGTATTCCCCCCGGTCAGTACACTTTGGCTCTGCGTGTTGAAGCTCAAGATCTGCAATATCCCGCGACGATAGCCGAGCGATGGGTTCCGCTGGGGCCTATTGAGGTGCAAAGTAAGCCGGCAGGCGGGTTACCCACGTGTGATCCTGATCTTATTGAGCTCTTGCCTAACTGGAGCAATCTAACGGCGGATTTTGATAATGGACTTAGCCTCGTAGGATTACAACCATGGGATACCCGAGGTGTGCAAGGGTATCCCATGGGATTTCGTCTCTGGTGGCAAACTCATAGGGAACTATCCGAAGAAATTCAACTCCGCGTGCGTTTGCGCGGGTGTGAGACCATTAGTTTTGACCCCTACGATATTGCTCCTTCTCATTATCCAGTGGCGGATTGGAGTATTGGGGATATCGTGCGACAAGAAATTGTAATGATGATACCTGATGATCTGCCGGCCGGTACTTATCATGTCGAAGCTCAACTCCTTAATAGCCAGCAAGCTAGTTCCGTCACAGGCGCTCGTGATGCACTTACGTTCTGGGAACGCTGGCGCGGCACCCGAGTAGCTCTGCATGGTTCGTGGGTGGATCTTTATACCTTGCGAATTGAAGCTTTGGACCGCCACTATGCGCCTCCTATGATCCGTCGTCGCCACGACGTCCGTTTCGGCGATGTCTTGCGTTTGCGCGGCTATCGCCTCAGCGAAACGCAACTGGGTCCTGGGGAGAGATCCACACTCACGATTTACTGGCAAGCGATGAAGCGTCCAGCCCAGGTCTACGCTGCTTTTAATCATCTTCGCACGGAGGATAATCAACTCCTCTGGGGAGAAGATTCGTGGCCCCAAGCGGGGAGGTACACCACTGATCACTGGTTCAAGGGTGAGGTTGTTGCGGAAACGTACACGTTAATTGTTCCGGCGGACACACCGCCAGGCGATTATCCCTTGTACATTGGACTTTACGATCCCCACACGGGTGAGCGCCTTCCCGCAACGGATAAACAAGGGGTGCCGGTGCTGAATAACGAAGTGAAGCTTTGTGATCTAGAGGTCGTTCCTTGAAAGTTTCGCGAATGTTTCATCAACTATCCTCCCTGCATAACGCACGCCTCACATATCTTCTGGTGATGATCCCAATTTTGCTCTTAGGCGGCACATTACGTTGGGGTGCATTTGACGAAGCAATCATCAACGCGGATCAATCTGCTATTTTAGATGCTGCCTTTCAGACGGCCTATGGGCGTTATTTCCCAGCGGTGGGGATGAAGTCCTCCGTTGGCGTAATGCAGACGGGAATTATCCCCCTCTTAGCTGCGATTCCCCTCTTGGTTGTAAAACGGGTCATCGCGGTACGCTGGTTTTTCGCTGCTTTGGACTTCTTGGCCTTAGCATGGCTATCCAAGGCCACGTATAAAGCTTTGGGTAGCCGGGCAGCACTTGTGACGGCGTTGCTCTATGCGACGAATCCATGGCTTATCGAGTTCTCGCGCACGATCTGGTATCAAACCCTAATCGCGACTTTTGCCACAGTTGCGTTGGGATGCTATCTTTGGGTCCTGAGCGCTTGCCGGAATCGGTCTCCGGCCCTTACCTGCGCACTTATAGGGACTACTTTGATGAGTATGGTCCACTTAGCTGCTGCGCCGTGGGGGATGTTACTCTTTGCTTTTGGGCTTTTCATCGCGTGGCGTGATAAGATTTGGGGTGGATTTTGGATTGGCTTTAGCATTAGTGGATTTCTGGCGCTTCCTTACTTATCCTATTTAATGCGTACGCAATTCAGTGATGTATTTTTTTTGTTGCGGGCTGGCAGTGAGGCTCATGGCGGTCTCAATACTGCGGCTTATCGGTTGGCCGGTGAACTATTGTCTGGCTCGACAATTGTTGCTATGGCGCACGGTGACCAATGGGATCAGGCCATTGTCGAGTGGGCCTCAGCACCTCTCATATTCTTAATTCTTCTGGGATTTATGATGTTCATCACAATAAAGGCGTTAGTTTCTGGCAACATCAATCGCCGCCGTCGTGAGGTCCTTAGTTTAGCATTTGCCTGGTCCATCATCGTTCCTGCAATTTTTATATTCTCTGAAGTTCATCTACAGCATTTTTACCTTTTACATATCTTCCCCGCTCCGCTGATTCTGATCGGAGCCGGAATTGATACGATATTTCGGAGATGTGGTTCGTCAAAGACCCGGCCCATGGTTGTGCAAAAAGTATTGTCGTTTTGTGGTGAGCGAGCAAGGCGATGGTCTCTTCGAGTGATAGGATACGCTTTATTGTCTCTTACCCTTAGCATTAGTCTCTGGTGGGCCAGCTTGTGGCTGGTTCGCATTCGCTTGGAGGCCCAAGGGCAACTTCAGCGTACGACGCGGGCTTGGCTGATGGATCAGGCAGCCATCACCGTGAACCGCTATCTGGAGACGATGCCGGACGGTCAGGTGATTGTGCTTGTCGCGAATACGGGTGACGTCACGCCTTTTGACTGGATTCGCGCCTACACGCAGCGTGATGCTGTCCGCGTGACCTCGGCGCACACAGGGCTGATTATCCCGCCGGGGCCGACTTGCTATCTTCTTGGCCCTGGCGTCTCTGACGAGGTGCTGGCGTCTGTCGCCAGCCAAGTTGATCTCAACCCAACGATGACCATTCCTGCTAATCCACCCTGGCCCTTTTACTGCGGAGCAGCGCTCGCACCCTCTACGCCTCTCTCCCCTATAGCAACCTGGCGTAATGGCATGCGTCTGCTCAAGGCAGAGGTCAGAGGGAGCTTTGCGCCCAATGAAACTTTATATTTGACCTATACTTGGCATTATCATCCGGTCGAACGGCATGAATACCATATTTTTAACCATCTACTGTTAGCCGAAGAAGAGACGCTCGTAGCTCAGATTGATGGCCCGGGAGTACCCACCAAGTACTGGCGGGCTGACGATATCTTGATGACTCAGTTCCAATTGCACCTTCCTGATCATCTTCCGGCAGGCGATTATCATCTGCTGACAGGCGCGTATACTTGGCCTCAAATCGAACGAGTTTTTCTGACAGACGGCTCTGCTGCTTATCAAGTTCAGGATTTTGTCTTGCCATAACGAGCGGGAGTCTGATTTGGAATTGCTACAAACAGATTTAAACAGGAGTCAAGTATGAAAAAGCACACAATTTTAGATTCAATTGTTTGTTTAGTAAGAAATGGTGCCTATATGCAATATATCAGAGAATGGGTTCCAGGGTTAATTGCATTAAGTATTTTGCTCTTAGTGTATACTGTCACCTTACAGTGGGATATCAGCAGTAGTGGGCATGATTATACGCGGGATGTGGGTGAGATTCAGGTCGCATTGAATATATGGGGGACTATTCATTACACAGGATATCCATTGTTTACTGTGCTTAGCGCCTTGTTAACGAAGATGGGCAACACCATGGGAATGCCACCCGCGGCAGCGGCGTCAGCCGCTGCTACAGTATGGTCACTGCTTGGATTAATGGTCGCGTATCGCATTTT
>CAYXVS010000212.1:0-5382 GCA_964468735.1 uncultured Anaerolineales bacterium
GCTGGTTGCTGGAGGTTAGTATGAGTGGGTGTTGCTATCTGTATTTTTTACCATTTGCATTGGAGAGCTTTTATGCTATAATGACCAGAGTCAACTTTGACTCTGGTCATTGAATTTAAGTGGAGGACCATCCGATGAAAAAAGTCGGCATTGGGATTTTGATCGCGCTTGTCCTAGGGGCAGGCGGATTTGGACTATGGCGCCGATCCCAGCAGCAAGCGGAACAGGCGCAGGCGCAGAATGTGTTGCGCACCACCGAGGTGATTCGGGACGATTTGGAGATCACCGTAGCGGCCAGCGGGAATGTGGTCGTGGGCGAGAAGCAGGAGCTTTCGTTCAGCGGGACGAGCGATGTTGCGGAGGTGCACGTCGCGGTCGGCGAGCGCGTCGCGGCGGGGCAGGAGCTGGCCCGCCTGGAGACGGAGGATCTGGAGCGCAGCGTGCGCCAGGCGGAGATCGCGGTGGCGCAGGCGAGGTTGAATTTGGAGCAGCTCACGGAGCCGGCGGACGAGGATGAGATCGAGTTAGCGCGGGCCGCGAAGCAGAACGCGGCGCAGGCGTTGGAGGTCGCCCGCCTGGGCAAACAGACCGCCGAGGCGGACGCGCAAGAGATGGTGGTCGCGGCGCAGCGCGCGCGGGAGAACGCTTTCAAGGATTATCAGGCCTCCGAGACGGAGGCGCGCCGCGACGCCTATGAGCGGGCGCTGGATCAAGAGGCGGTCGCGCAGGCGAACGCCGATCTGACTCGCCAGCAGGCGCAGGATCGATGGCTCACCGCCTATCGCAACTATCAGCAGGCGGAGCAGAACTTGGAGCAACTTCAAGAGGGGCCGGATGAGGAGCAGATCCGCCAGGTGGAGTTGCAAGTCTCGCGGGCGGAGCTGAATCTGACGCAGGCCCAGGAGCAGGTGGAGGATGCGGTGCTCACCGCGCCCTTCGATGGGCGTATCGCGGAGGTGAACGTCCAAGCGGGCGTGAAACCGCCGCTCACCGAGCCGGCCTTCATCGTGATCGATGACGCGGAGTTCTACATCGAGACCTCCGTCGATGAGATCAGCATCGGCGAGGTTGAGCTTGGCCAGCCCGTGGCGCTTGATGTAGATGCGTATCCTGATCTGACCTTAGGCGGCGAGGTGACGAGAATCGCGCCGGCGTCCACCGAGGTCGGCGGGATTATCTCCTATCGATTGCGCGTGCGCATCACGGAGACCCAGGACGCCGAGGTGCGCGACGGGATGACGGCCAGTGTGAGCATTCTCACCGACCGCCTGGAGGATGTGCTGCTGTTGCCCAACTGGGCCATCCGCACCGAGCAGGCGAGCGGCGGGACCTACACCTATTGCTATTGCGTCCAGGGTGGCCAGCCGCAACAGGTCGAGATTGTCGCCGGGCGACGCAACGTCGATTACACGGAGATCGTCTCCGGCCTGGAGGCCGGGCAGACCGTGGCGCTGATCATCGAAGAGCGGAGTTTGTTGGAGCAATTTGGCGGCGGGCCGGGCGGGCCGCCTTCGCGTGGGCCGTAGAGAATCAAGTAGGTCGGACCTGTGGCCCTAAGGCCCCATGGCCAAGGGATGCATTCCGACTCGGCGGATTACCAATCCGCCCTACGCCTTTATACGAGGAGAGTGAGTGGACAATGAAGAAAGTGATACAATGGGCGAGTATCTTGTTGGTGCTCGCGATCATTTTGGGCGGCATTTGGTGGTGGCAGCGCGAGACTGAGGCCGAAGCTGAGTCGCAGGCGGCGGAGATTCTCCGCACGGCGGAGGTGGCGCGTGGTGATTTGGAGATCACCGTGCCGACCAGCGGCAACGTCGTCGCGCAACGGAGCGCCGACCTGCACTTCGACGCGCCGGGCATCGTCGCGCAGATCCCCGTCGAGGTGGGGGATCGCGTCGCCGAGGGCGAGACGCTGGCGCAATTGGAGACAGCGGCCCTGGAGCGCGCCGTCGCGCAGGCGGAGTTGGCCTTGGAAGAGGCCCAACTCCAGGTTCGAATTCTGAAGAAGCCGCCGGCGGAAGAGGACATCCAACTGGCCGAGTTGGCCGTGCAGGAGGCGGGGCAATCGCTCAAGGTGGCGCGCCTCAGCCAGACCAGCGCGGAGTTGCAGGGGGCGAACAGCGTCGAGTTGGCGAAAGATGCCCTGGAGAAGACGCAGGAGGCCTATGAGGCCACCGTTGATCAGTTGCAGGAGGCCGGTATGCCGCTCGCCTATGGCGCGGGCGCAACCGCGGCCTATATGGAGGCTGAGGGCAACGTGGGCGTCACCCAGGTGCAATCCGAGTATCAGGTCCAGCAGGCGGAGAGCCAGTGGTTCGCCGCGTACCAGACCTATCAGCAGGCCGTCAACAACTTGGCGGACCTGAAGGCCGGCCCGGACGAGATCGAGATCAGCCGGACCGAGTTGCAGGTCGAGCAGGCGGAGGTGCAATTGGATCGCGCGCGCAGCAATCTGGCGGCGGCGACGCTCACCGCGCCCTTCGATGGCGTGATCTCCGCCGTGAATATGAAGGAGGACGCGATGGCGCCTACCCAAATGCCCGCTGTCACGCTGTTGGATGATCGCGAGTTCTATGTCGATGTGACGGTGGATGAGATCGAAATCGGCAAGGCGGCGGTCGGCCAGACGGCGGAGGTCACGTTAGATGCGTACCCTAACACGCCGATCACGGGTACCATCACGCGGATATCGGCGTTGCCCAACGCGCCCACCGGCCTCATCGCCTATCCCGTGCGCATCCGCTTGGATGATCCCGCCGGGGTGGCGATCCGCGCGGGGATGACGGCCAACGCCATCGTGCAGAGCCGGCGGCTCGAGGATGTGCTCTTGGCGCCTAACTGGGCCGTCCGCACCGGGCAGCGCGAGGGCGCGCCGTACATTTACAGCTACTATCTCCAGAATGGTCAACCCGTCCAAACCGAGGTCGTCATCGGCGCGAGCAACGAGAACTACACGCAAATTTTGGATGGGCTGGAGGCAGGACAAACCGTCGCCTTAGTCATCGAGGAGACCAATCTGCTGGAGTTCAGCGGGCCGCCCTCGCGGGGACAGTAGGGGGAAGAAAATGCAGGGGGAGACATTCTATGAGTAAATCCATTGAAAATCATGTCGTTATCTGGATCCAAGATCTGCACAAGATCTATCGGATGGGCGATAACGAGGTTCACGCGCTGCGAGGCGTCTCTTTTGGCGTGCAACGGGGCGAGGTCATGGCGATTATGGGGCCATCCGGCTCCGGCAAATCCACGCTGATGAACGTCATCGGCTGCTTGGATCAGCCAACGTGGGGGACGTATCACCTGGACGGCGAGGATGTCAGCCAGATGAGCGATGACGACCTGGCGTCGGTTCGCAATCGGCGCGTGGGCTTTGTCTTCCAGACCTTCAATCTGTTGGCGCGGACGACCGCGTTAGACAACGTCCAATTGCCCCTGATCTACGCCGGCGTGGGGCTGCGCGAGCGTCGGCAGCGCGCCAAAGAGATGTTGGAGGCGGTGGGGTTGGGCGAGCGCTTGGATCACATGCCCAACGAGCTTTCGGGCGGGCAGCAGCAGCGCGTCGCGATTGCCCGCGCCTTGGTCAATCGCCCGTCCATCATCTTGGCCGACGAGCCGACGGGCAACTTAGACAGCAAATCGGGCAAAGAGGTGATGAGCATCCTCCAAAAACTCAATCGCGAGCGGGACCTCACGATTGTCCTGGTCACGCACGATCCCCGGATCACCCATTATGCGGAGCGGGTTTTGCACCTCTTCGATGGCAAAATCCTGAAAGAGGAAAAAGCGCCGGAATCGCCCCAGGTAGAGGGTATGATGATGCCGGAGCCTGAAGAAGCAACGGAGGCAACGGAGGCAACGGAGGCCGGCGTATGAAAATTCTAGAGAGCGCCCGATTGGCGATGAAGGCGTTGACGGCGAACAAGTTGCGCGCCGCCCTGACGATGTTGGGCATCATCATCGGCGTGGGGGCCGTCATCACGCTGATGTCCGTGGGCGAGGGCGTGCAAGCCTACATCACAGAACAATTTCAGTCGATTGGCAGCAACCTCTTTTTTGTCATCCCCGGCTCCTTCGAGCAGGAATTGACGCGCCCGGCCTATTTGACGCTGAAGGACACGGAGGCGTTGCGCGATCCGGTGATGGCGCCGGACGTGCTGCGCGTCGCGCCGCTGCTGAGAGAGAACGCGCGGGTGAGCATCCCCGGCGAGGAGAAGCGGGTGGAGATCAACGGCGTCACGCCTGATTATGCGTATGTCCGCGATTGGCAGCCGCGCTTCGGGGCGTTCATCACGGCGGCGGATAATCAGGCGCAGGGGCGCGTGGCTGTGTTGGGCAAATCCACGGCGGATTTTTTCTTCCCGGATAATCCCGCGCCCATCGGCGAAGTGGTGCGCATCGATGGCGTGCCGTTCCGCGTCATCAGCGTGATGGCGGAGCGCGGCGGCGGCAGCTTCGGCAGCGAGGATGAGGTGGTGCTCGTGCCGCTGCAAACCGCGCTCACCCGCCTCTTCCCGCGCCGCACGCAGACGGGCGAGCCGCGCGTTTCGTTTATCTACGTCCAAGCCGTCTCCGGCGAGCGGATGAACGCCGCCATCGAGGAGGTCTCGCAGATCCTGCGCCAGCGCCATCGCATCGCGCCGGGTGAGCCGGACGACTTCTCGGTCTTCAGCCAATCCGACATCATCGGCACCTTCGAGCAGATCACAAGCGTGTTGACCGTCTTCTTGGGCGCCATCGCGGGGATCAGCCTCTTAGTCGGCGGGATCGGCATCATGAACATTATGTTGGTCTCGGTGACCGAGCGGACGCGCGAGATCGGGCTGCGGAAGGCCGTCGGCGCGCGCAAGCGCGACATCCTGGCGCAATTCCTGGTGGAAGCGGTGATGCTCTCGATGATCGGCGGCATCGTCGGCATTCTGCTGGGCGGCGCGGGTTCGACCGCCGTCTCGTATTTCCTGCGGGACGAAGGCTTCAGCGCGGTGCTCACGCCGCAGGCCATCACCTTAGCGACGCTCTTCTCGGCGGCGGTGGGCCTCTTCTTTGGCATCTACCCCGCCCAGCGCGCGGCGGCCCTCAATCCGATTGACGCGCTGCGGTACGAATAGCGCATGGCGAGTACCACGGACGGCGGAAACACAGGACATTTACGCGCTGGAACGTTGCATAATGATTAAAAACGATGTACCATGTTTTTGGGAGGTGACTTTATGATCAAGCGAATAGTAGTTGATCCCAAGGTTCATTTTGGAAAACCTTGTATAGAAGGTACCCGCATCCCGGTGCAAAGTGTCCTTGAGTTGCTTAGAGAGGATCTCTCTTTTGATGAGATCATCCAAGACTATTACCCTGATCTCATAACCGAAGATATTCACGCATGTA
>CAYXVS010000213.1:0-5373 GCA_964468735.1 uncultured Anaerolineales bacterium
AAAACAGACTCTACTACAAGTTTATCAGTCGCTATGTTGTAAGCGCGTGACGTTGGCGCCGAGGCGTTGCAATTTCTTCTCGATGGCCTCGTAGCCCCGGTCGATTTGGCGGATGTTGTAGATGGTGCTGGCGCCCTCGGCGGCCAGCGCGGCGATGAGCATCGCCATGCCGGCGCGGATGTCGGGGCTTTCCATCTCGTCGCCGTGCAGGCGCGAGGGGCCGTAGACCAGCGCGCGATGGGGATCGCAGAGGACGATGCGCGCGCCCATCGGGATGAGCTTGTCCACGAAGAAGAGGCGACTTTCAAACATTTTCTCGTGGAAGATGACGACGCCCTCGCACTGGGTCGCCAGCACCAACGCGATGCTCATCAGATCCGCCGGGAAGGCGGGCCACGGCGCATCGGCGACCGAGGGAATCGCGCCGCCCATGTCCGGCACAATCTGCAACGACTGCTCCGCCGGCACGAAGACATCCTCGCCCCGGATCTCGATCTCGACGCCCAAGCGCCGGAAGGCGTTGCGGATCATCCGCAGGTGCTGGGGCACGGCGTTGCGGATCAGCAACTCGCCGCCGGTGGCGGCGGCCAGCGCAATATAACTCCCCACCTCGATATGATCGGAGTTGATGGTGAAGTCAGCGCCGCCCAGGCGCTCGACGCCCGCCACCACCAGCGTGTCGGTGCCGATGCCGGAGATGCGCGCGCCCATCGCGTTGAGCATGTTGCAGAGATCCTGCACATGCGGCTCCGAGGCCGCGTTGCGAATGGTCGTGACGCCGCGCGCCAACGTCGCGGCCATCACCGCGTTCTCCGTCCCCGTGACGCTGGCCTCATCTAACAGGATGTCCGCGCCGCGCAGTTGCTCACTGTGGACGGTGAAGAGGCCGTTGTCCACCTCGACGGTCGCGCCCAAGCCATGGAAGGCCAGGAAGTGCGTGTCGACGCGCCGCCGCCCGATCACATCGCCGCCGGGCGCGGGCACGGCCACACAGCCCAGGCGCGCCAACAGCGGCCCGGTGATCAGGATGGAGCCGCGAATGGCTCGAAAGAGGGTGCGATCCTCTTCCGGGTCCGGTATCCGAATATCTTTGGCGCAGAGCCGCCAGGTATGCGGATCCAATCGCTCCACCTCGACGCCCAACTCGGCCAGCAGATCGCCCATCGTCTCGACATCCCGAATGGCCGGGAGGTTGCGCAGGATGACCGGCTCATCGGTGAGCAGCACCGCCGCCATCGCCGGCAAGGCCGCGTTCTTATTCCCGCTGGGGATGACTTCGCCACAGAGCGGCGTCCCGCCTTCAATTACAAAATAGTCTCGCATCGTTGTAGCCTCCTAACTAGGGAAACCTTGCGAAGGTTCCAAAAGGCCTTCAACCCGCAGATTCTTGTGCATCGAAACACAGATTAAGGAAAAAGGCTCGTCTAACCTTCGCAAGGGTGAAAAGAAAATCCTCCTGCTAACCCTTGCGAAGGTTACGAAATCCTCTTCAACCCGTAGACTCTTGTGCATCGAAACGAATCTCGAGGGAAAAGGCTCGTCTAACCTGCGCAAGGGTGAAAATACTTACTGCACTATCACGTGGACGGGATCGCCGACGGCCAAATCCAAGACCGTCGCGCTGGCGCCGTGTGCGACGGAAAGCTCCAGCATCCCCTCGCTGCCGACGAGGGCCAGCGGCGCGCCCGGCTCGACTTCGCCGTAGGTGCGCCGAATCTCATCGAAGGTATGCCCGCCCGCCTCGATGCGCACGCGCTTGGGATGGAGCGTCTGCGCTGCCGGGCGGGAAGTCGCCGCGCCAAAGGCCGGATCCAAGCGCAGCAGACCGCTATCCCACACCAACCGCCCCACGCTGGTGATGACGTTCCCGAAGTGGTCGATGTGGAGCACCTCGCCCTCCAATCGCGTCCCGCTGACCGTGAGGCGCGGCGCGGGCAAGCGCACCGGATCGGAAACCGCCGGCCCCAGATCCGCCAACGGCGCGCCGCGCGCGAGATGGGCCGCCGCCGGGGCGAAGACATCGCGCCCGTGGAAGGTGTGGCTGACCTGGG
Source organism: uncultured Anaerolineales bacterium (assembly GCA_964468735.1). GTDB lineage: Bacteria > Chloroflexota > Anaerolineae > B4-G1 > SLSP01 > JAAAOZ01. The sequence continues at coordinate 2,052 of CAYXVS010000213.1, forward strand.
GCCGTTGATAGGCGGGATTCTCCAACGCCACGATCTGCGACGCGGGGGTTGAGGCCCAAACATACGAGAAGACGCCGTTATCCGGCCCGACCAGCGCGCCCCACGCCGTCCGCGCGGCGATGGCGCGTCGCTCCGTCCCCACGCCCGGATCGACCACGACCAGATGGACGCTCTCCTCCGGGAAGTAGGGCAGCGCCGTCCACAGCAGGTAGGCGGCAGCGCGCACATCCTGCGGCGGGATGGTGTGGGTGATGTCCACCAGCGGCGCGTTCGGCGCGATGCGCGCCATCACGCCCTTCATAATGCTCACGTAAGCATCCTGCATGCCAAAATCTGTCGTCAAGGTGATCAGCATTCGCTCTTCTCCTTTGAAAATAGCCTGATAAGTTGTGGCCGGTGTCCTCACCGAGCCACCACGGGCACGGCGGGGACGCCGGCCCGAACCATAAGAGCTATTTTCGTTATCGCTGGTGAGTTACCAATCATGGACCCCCTATCGATCTTGTGACCGTGCTCGCAACCGCGCAAAGCGCCCGGTACTGCGTCGGCCCAGAACCATCTGCACGGCCTCCCAGAACTCCGAGATGCGGAGCGCCAGCGCCAGCGCGGTGTAGCTCGCCATGCCCAGCGCGACGCCGCCGACGGCGCGCACCAACATCAGCGCCGGGCCGAAGCGCAGCCAGCCCATCAGCACGAGCGCCATGCCGGCGGCGGCCACGCCCGCGCGCGCCGCCAAGCCGCCGATTCGCATCATCTCCAGCCCGCCCAAGCGCTTGGCCATCACCACCAGCAACGTCGTCATCTCCAACAATACGGCGGATGCATTTGCCAGCGCTAACCCGGCGTGCGCCGCGATTCCCAGCCGGGTGAAGAGGCCAGGAAGCCACAGCCCTAACATCAGATTGATGATCACCGTGCCGGCCGCGATCATGGCCGGCGTCCAGGTATCCTGGAGCGCGTAGAAGGCCCGCGCCAGCACCTCGATCATCGAATGGCCCGTCAAGCCCACGGCGAAGAAGGCCAGCGCCAGCGCGACCTCCCGGGTCGCGGCGGCGTCGAAGGCGCCGCGCTCGAAGATCACGGCGATGATGGGCTGGCCTAAAACGATCAAGCCCACGGAGGCCGGCAGCGTCACCGCGATCATCATCCGCAGGGTGAAGGCCAAGGTCTCGCGCAGCGACGGGAGGTCGCCGCGCGCGGCCTGGGCCGAAAAGGTGGGGAACGCCGCCGTCCCCACGGCCTGCGCGAAGATGCCCTCCGGCAGCAGCATCACGCGCCAGGCGTAATCCAACGCCGCGATGGCGCCGACGCCCAAGCCGGAGGCCAGGCTGTTGGTCACCACCATGTTGATCTGCACGGCGGCGACGCCTAAGACGCGCGGAGCCATCAAGCGGCCCACGGTGCGCACATCCGCGTTGTCCCATCCCAGCACGGGGGTGTAGCGCGCGCGGTAGCGGATCAGGCCCGGTACTTGGATGCTCAGATGAACGAGCGCACCGACGACCATCGCCACCGCCGGCCCCAACATCCCGATGGAGGTGGCGCCGCCGATGACCGCGCCGATGATCAGGGCGACGTTGTAGAAGATGGGCGCAAGGGCGGGCAGCAGGAAGTGCTGATGCGCGTTCAACGCGCCCATCACGATGCCGCTCACGCCGAAGATGACTGTAGAAAGGAGCATCACCCGCATCAACTGGACGGTGCGGGCCTGCACGGGCGGCGGCAGCGATGGCGCGACTAAGGTCTGTACCAACCACGGCGCGATGAGGATGACGAGCAGGCTCAGCGGCAGCAGCACCACCAGCAGGATGTTGATCAGCGACGAGGCCAAGCGCCACGCCGCGCGCGCGTCGCCCTCGGTGAGGCGCGCGGTGAAGGTGGGGATGAAGGCCGCGCCTAACGCGCCCCCCGCGATCACTAAGAAAAGCATCTCCGGGATACGCTGGGCGGCCACGTAGGCGTCCATCTCCGGGCCGGCGCCGAAGTAGCGGCTGAAGACGACTTGGCGCACCAGCCCCAGCGCGCGGCTGACGGCGAAGGCGGCCATGACCAAAACGGCGGCGCGGGCGACTCGTTGGCGGCTCTGTTGTTGTCTCATTGTTTTCAGATTATAACATAAACACGGTAGATAGCTTCCTATCTACCGTGTGAGCTGCGATGCGCGCTAAATTCAAAGTGTGAAAGTATTGAAATTGTCCATCCTCTTCTTCCCAAATCCTTCAGACAGCTTTGATGGCTTGCTCAAAGAGCTTCTCTCGAACCCAAGTATTGACAAGCTCCTCGGACGAGACTTGCTTTGATTTAGCTATTTCGGTGAGTTTCTCGGCTAAGTCGATATCGAGGGTAATCGTATAGATCCGCCGCTGGATATCTACCTCAAAATCGACTTCCGACATTTGATCTACATAGTCGCCCATATCATGGTGGTCGAAAAATTCTACAATATCCCTCAGCCAAATGATCCCCTCAATTCTCATTCACGCCCCCTAATTTTGATCACCACGCATAGGGTTGCAGCTCTTTCGCCAGCGCGACGGGGCCGTCAAACGCGCCCTGGGCTTCCGGCGCGAGCTGCGGCATCGTCTCGGCGTCGTTGTGGTAGTGGATGAGGATCAGGCGCTCGGCGCCGACCTCGGCGGCTAAGGCGCCGGCCTCCGCCGGTGTGGTGTGCGTCACGCTCTCGCCCGTCGCCTCGTGGAAGAGGAGGTCAGCGTCGCGGGCCAGCGTTCTGATGGCGGGGCAGGGCGCGGTGTCGCTCGAATAGACGAAGGCCGCGCCGGTATCGCGCCGCTCGAAGCGCACGGCCAGCGACGGCGTCGAATGTTTCGTGGGCGCGGCGGTGATGCGAAAGTCGTCATCCATGGCGACCTCCGCGCCGACCTCCGCCGGCACGGCGTGGTAGAGGATCGACATCTCGTCCAGCCAGCCCTGCTGCTCAAAGAGCGCGACCATCCCGCGCACCTGCGTCAGCACCTCCGGGCGGGCGTAGATGGGCAGCGGCGGCGCCGGTAGTTGATCCTGATAGGCGCGGAGGAGGAAGAGGCCCAGCAGGAAGGCGGGCAGGCCATAGACGTGATCGGGGTGGAAGTGGGTGATGATCACGCCCTGCACCACCAGGGGATCGAGGCCCGCGCGCTGCAAGCGCGGGATCGGGCTGTCCGCACAATCGATCAGCCAATAACGCCCCTCGCGGACGACGGCGAGGTAGCTGTTGGCAGCGTCGCCCTCCGGCAACGCCGCCGCCACGCCCAAGGGCACAACATAGGGTTTAGATAAGTTCATCATAGCCTCCTCTATCCTTTTCAAAAAATCAGCGGATTAA
>CAYXVS010000214.1:0-5368 GCA_964468735.1 uncultured Anaerolineales bacterium
TTTTCTTGGAACGGCCTAAAAGCAGCGCAGATGTGCGCGGGATCACAGACCTTTTTCGCGTCGTTACTGGGTTGCGGGTGGGGGCGCTAATAGCGCTTGGTGATTGCACCCGGCGAATTCCTGAAGAACCAACATCAAGCCCCCAAGAGGATAACATACCGATCTGTGATTTGCCGATTTGTTGATTTGATGCTTGGCTGTTTTTTGCCCCTTGCGCTTTTTTCGATATGTGTTACAATATGTCTGTAGGATGAAGTAGGTTTTGGCCGTAACAGAGACTGCCTGGACTTGCGGAAGCCAGGTGGTCTTTTTTGTTTCTGACCACACTGCTTCGCCCAACATAACATTAACCAGTAAGTAGTATTAGGAGGAGTAAACGTGTCTGAACGAGTAACTGGAACTGTCAAATGGTTCAACGATGCCAAGGGCTATGGCTTTCTCTCCCGCGACGACGGGGATGACGTCTTTGTTCATCATTCCGCCATCAATGCGCAGGGCTTTCGCTCATTGCGCGAGAATCAGCGGGTTGAATTTGGTATTGAAGAGGGTCCCAAAGGGTTGCGGGCGGTTGACGTAACGCCCCTGTAACCAGACCTAACGGCCTCTGGCCGTTTCTGGGACTTAGGAAGCAGTGGTGGGGTTTCCCCACATCAAAAAACTCAAAAACCGCACGGCTTTTCCGCAGTCGTGCGGTTTTCTTTTTGGGAGGAACGCACTTCTTGCTCTAAGTGGATGGCTAAATCCGAGTTCTTGATGAGGAGTTTGCTGGTGTGAAACGGGGATCTGCCGATCCCTTGGGGCAAGATGAGGCAAGATAGAGCAAGAATGGGAGAGCCTGTTTCGTGGCTGGGGCAATTCATGGTATAGTTAGTCTTAGAGGAAGTGAACAACAATTTCCTCACAATGGATTGTGAAATGAGCGCACGAGAGGAGGCAGGGTATGGCAGAGGTGAAGATTCATCGCGAGTTTTTGAAGGCGGATGCATGGGAGGAGCTACAAGGCATTCAGAGCGATCAGCGAAAGCGTGTGCCGCCTCCGCCCTTGGAGAAACCCGCGCCGGAGGATGCCGAGCGCATCGATCTGGTCGCGCCGGACGCCTGGGAGGTCGCGCCGGTCACCGTGGCCGAGGCGATTCAGCGGCGGCAGAGTCATCGCCGCTTCAGCGAGGCGCCGCTCAGCTTGGAGGAGCTTTCTTTCTTGCTGTGGGCCACGCAGGGCGTGCAGGATGTCTTCAAAAATGGCATCGCGCTGCGCCGCACGGTCCCCTCAGCCGGCGCGCGTCATCCCTTCGAGACCTATGTGTTGGTCCATCGCGTTGCGGATCTAGCGCCGGGTCTCTATCGCTATCTTGCGATGGAGCACCAGCTTTGCTTCTGCTACGCCGAAGAGGGGCTGGTCGACCAGGCGGTCGAAGCGTGCCATCAGCAGCGATGGATCAAAACCGCCGCCGTGACTTTGGTGTGGACGGCGATTCCCTATCGCACAGAGTGGCGCTACAGCGTCGTCTCGCCCAAGCTCATCGCGTTGGATGCCGGGCACGTGTGCGAGAATCTCTATCTCGCGTGCGAGGCCGTCGGCGCCGGGACGTGCGCGATCGGCGCGTATCATCAGCAGAAGTTAGACGCCCTGCTGCGCGTGGATGGCGAGGATGAGTTTGCCATCTACGTGGCGCCGGTCGGGAAACCCGCGTAGCTCAACGAGCAAACGCAGGTTGGGGGGGAGCCATCCGCGCCGCGTCTTCGCGCTGCCTCGATGAGAAAATGAGGCAATGAGGCCAAGGGGGGATACGCTATCATCGGCGGGCCGACGCTCACCCTCCTATACAATTGTATCCAATTTTTAATGTCAAGCCTTTCCACAGAATCAAAGGCCATCCGTAGCCTATGAATGTCAGGTTCATCTTAGGCGCTTTGTCCCGGCCTCAAAGGGCTGGTTGGCAAAGCGCACACGATGAATATCGTAACATCTTACGAGCATCCATCGGCTTCTGATCGCGCCTGCGCTTTTTCTGGAGGGAGAGGATTATCAGAAAGGAAGAATATCAATGGAAGAAACTTTAGAAGTAACGAATAAACGCCGCATGGCTATGTTAATCGATGGCGACAATGCACAACCGTCGCTCATCGAAAAGATGCTGGCAGAAGCAGGAAAATATGGCGTTGTCTCGATTCGCCGCATCTACGGCGATTGGACGACGCCCACGATGAAAAGCTGGAAAGACACGCTCAACATCCACGCCATCCAGCCGTTCCAACAATTCCGCTATACTATTGGCAAGAATGCCACGGATAGCGCGATGATCATCGACGCGATGGACATTCTCTACACGGCGAAGATCGATGGCTTTTGTTTGGTCTCCAGCGACAGTGACTACACGCGCTTGGCGACGCGCATCCGCGAGAAGGGCGTCTTCGTGATGGGCATCGGCAAGAAGATGACGCCGAGGGCGTTCGTCAATGCGTGCGATCTCTTTGTCTACACCGAGAACTTGGTGCCGCGCAAGACCGGCAAATCCCAACATGCATCTAAACCGTCGTCGGATTCCGACCCGCGCCCGTTGCTGCGCGAGGCGTTCGAGATGGCGGTGCAGGACGATGGCTGGGCCTCGTTAGGCCCGCTTGGTCAGTACTTGCGCCAACTCGATCCGGGGTTCGATTCGCGAACCTACGGGTATAAACAACTCTCCCAACTCGTGCGCGGCTACTCAGATCTGTTCAAAATCCGCGAGGTGCGCTTGCGCCACGGCACCTCCGTGATGTACGTCAAGCTGAAGGAGTAGCTCCTTTAGATGAGTTAGGCTCACGCTTTCGCTAATCAACCTCCCGTCGCATCACCGTGACGGGAGGTTGTCGCTTTCAGGGGATCAACTCCAATCGGATCGTTCGATCCGGCGTCTTGGCAACCAACTCGCTCAAAGCCCCCTTTCTCGGGGAGCATCTTTAAGCACAGGCCATTTTTTTACCACATCAAATCACCCAAAAGGATACCCAAATGACTGTACCCCCCGCCGCATCCACCCATTCGAGCGCCAAATCCGCCGCGCGCCCGCTCTCGCTGCGCCGCATCGTGGCGATTTGGTGGCCGTTGGCGATCAGTTGGCTCCTGATGACCTTCGAGGGGCCGGCGCACAGCGCCGTCGTTGCCCGCCTCCCCCGCGCCGAGGCCAACTTGGCCGCGTGGGGCGGCATCGTCTTCCCCCTGCTCCTCATCATCGAGGCCCCGATCATCATGCTGCTGACAGCCTCCACCGCGCTGAGCCGCGATTGGGCCAGCTACACCAAGCTCTACCGCTTTATGATGTGGGTCGGCGCGCTGCTGACGGGCCTGCACGTGCTTATCGCGTTCACGCCGCTCTACGACGTGGTCGCGCGCACGCTCATCGGCGCGCCCGCCGCGACCATCGAGCCGGGCCGCCTCGGCCTGCGGATTATGACGCCGTGGACGTGGGCCATCGCTTACCGGCGCTTCCAACAGGGCGCGATGATCCGCTTCGAGCACAGCCGCGCGGTGGGCGTGGGCACCATCCTCCGCCTGCTGGCCAACGCCGCCGTGCTGACGCTCGGCTACACGCTCCGCTGGCGCGGGATGGTGGTCGCCTCCGCCGCCGTGGCAACCGGCGTCATCACCGAGGCGATCTACGCCGGCGTGCGGGTGCGCCCCATCGTCCGCACCCAAATCCGCCCGGCGCCCGCCATAGAAGAACCACTGACCCTCAAACGCTTCTCCGCCTTCTACCTGCCGCTGATCCTCACCGCGACGATGAACATGATGATTCAGCCCATCGGCAGCGCCGCGATGAGCCGCATGCCACGGGCGCTGGCCTCCTTAGCCGCGTGGCCCATCATCCACGGTCTGATCTTTATGATGCGCAGCTTTGGCATCGCCTACAACGAGGTGGTCGTCGCGTTGCTGGAGGAGCCGGGCGCCTTCGCGCAACTCCGGCGCTTCGCGGGCCTGCTGGCGCTCATCACCACCTTGGCGCTGCTGCTCCTGCTGGTCACGCCCCTGGCCGATCTGTGGCTGCGCGATGTGATGGCCCTGCCCGCGCATCTGTTGGATCTGGGCCGGAGCGCGCTGTGGATCGCGCTGCTGATGCCGGCCATCAATGTCTTCCAGAGCTGGTATCAGGGGATGATGGTCTACAGCGAGGACACCCACAGCGTCTCCGCCTCGGTGGGCCTCTACCTGCTGATCATCAGCGCGGTGCTGGGTGGGGGCGTCGTGCTCCAGCAGTTGCCGGGGCTGACGGTGACCTTCATCGCCTTCGAGATCGCCGGCGTGATCCAGGTGGCGTGGATGTGGCGGCGCACCCGCGCCATCCGTCGCGAACTCAGTGCTGGTCAATCGACCAGTCAAAAATCAGCAGATTGAGCGGATAAAGCAGATGACAGAAACCTCTATCTGCTCTCCTCTGCTTCATCTGACGAACTGAGCGGCATAATCGTCTCTGGATTGGTCTCCATCACCAGCGCCTCGATCTGGCCGGCCGATAGCTCTTGCAGCGCGGCCTGGAACGCGGGGAAGCGTTCGACGGCGAAGCGTGCGGTGATGGTCACGTCGGCGGCGAATTCTTCATCCAAGATTTGCCCGCCTTTGTCTCCGATCAGCAGGCGCACCTGCTCGAAGAGCGCATAGGGCACGGCCATCAAGACGATGTGCGTGGCGACCTTCTCCGCCAGGGGCACGACCGCCAGCACCTCGCGGACGGCGTCGCTGTAGGCGCGGACCAGCCCGCCAGTACCCAGCTTCGTCCCGCCGAAGTAGCGCGTCACCACCACGGCGGTGTCGCCCAGCCCGCTCCCCTTGAGGACGGCCAGCGCCGGACGGCCCGCCGTGCCGGAAGGCTCGCCGTCGTCGCTACAGTGCGCGATGACGCGCGCGCCGTGCCCCACCACAAAGGCCGGGACGTTGTGCGAGGCGTCGTCGAACTCCGCGCGCACGCGCTCGATGAAGGCCTTGGCCGCGTCCACGGTGAAGGCGGGCGCCGCCGTCGCGATGAAGCGCGAGTTCACCACGCGCATCTCGATCCGCGCCTCCCGCGCCGGGATGCGATAGCGTCGCTTAGCGTGCCGGGCGCTCATCCATTCACCTCGCTTATCTGCAACGACGTCACGGTCACCTCCGCCTCGCGCCAGCAGGCGGATTCTCGAAGGTGGGGTTCGGCTCCGGCCGATAGAGCGGCGCCTGCTGGAGCGCGGCCCACTGATTCTCGAAATAAGCTCGGTAATTTATCATTGTGGGTGTATTGTCTCACAAGTGAGAGGATTATCCAAGTTTACTCAACCCTTGCGAAGGTTTCGAGGATCTGCTTAGACACCGTTACGTGTGGCCCGAATACAGGATTCTAAGACGCGGCTTAACTAACCT
>CAYXVS010000215.1:0-5366 GCA_964468735.1 uncultured Anaerolineales bacterium
TTCATCCGCTTCATCTGCTGAGAAACGATCTGGTAGTTGGCCCGTGGGTTGGTTGGCATAAATGGGACTAGTAATGAGGGAGCGTGTATGAGTCAACAAGAAGGAGATAAAGAGCGGAGGCGGCGCCGAGCAGGGCCAGAAGATGGCGGCGCTTCCGTTGTCGATCAGCCGTGGACGCGCGAGTGGCGCGAGATCGCGGAGCAACTAGGCGTCAATCCTGAGCAGGGGCTGAGCGAGGCGGAGGCCCAGAAGCGATTGGAGAAATACGGGCCTAATCGCCTGCGCGAGGCCGAACGCAAGAGCACCTGGCAGATTTTCATCGAGCAGTTCAAGAGCTTGATCATGGGCCTGCTCGCGGCGGCCGCAGTGCTCTCGTTCGCCTTTGGCGAGATCGTCGAGGGTGGGGCCATCGTTATCGTGATCCTGATCAACGCCGTCATCGGCTTTGTGACGGAGTTGCGCGCCGTGCGCTCGATGGAGGCGTTGCAGGAATTGAGCAGCGTCGACGCCAAGGTGCGGCGCGACGGCCAAGCCACGGAGATCCCGGCGGAGGAGATTGTGCCGGGCGATGTGGTCATCCTCCAGGGCGGCGACGTCATCACCGCTGATCTACGCCTCATCGAGGCGTCCAAGCTCCAGGCGGACGAGTCGGCGCTCACGGGCGAATCGGCGCCGGTGGGTAAGGTGACCTCGCCCATCGACGAAGAGACGCCGCTGGCCGAGCGCGAGAGCATGGCCTTCAAGGGCACGGCGGTCACGCGCGGCGCCGGCGAAGGCATCGCCGTGGCGACCGGCCTGGCGACCGAGTTGGGGCAGATTTCCTCGCTCGTCGCGGAGGCGGAAGAGGAGGCCACGCCTTTGGAGGTCCGCTTGGAGAAGTTGGGCCGCAAATTGATCTGGGTGACCTTGGGCATTGCGGTCATCGTCGCGATCAGCGGCATCATCGCCGGGCGCGATCTGCTGTTGATGGTTGAGACCGCCATCGCGCTGGCCGTCGCCAGTGTGCCGGAGGGCCTGCCCATCGTCGCCACTGTGGCGCTGGCGCGCGGTATGTGGCGGATGGCCCAACGCAACGCGCTGATCAATAAGCTCTCCTCGGTGGAGACGTTAGGCGCCACCAACGTCATCCTCACCGACAAGACCGGCACGCTGACCGAGAACCGCATGACGCTCACGCGCATTTCCCTCGCCGGCGCGACCTTCGAGATCACCGGGCGCGGCCTGGCCACCGAGGGCGACTTTCATCGCGCCAACGGCGAAGAGAACGAGGCCGATGCCATCGATCCCCACGAAGATGAGTGTTTGCAGCGCTTCTTGGAGATCGGCGTGCTGTGCAACGACGCTTCCTTTTCTATCACGGGCGATACGGGCGAGGGCGGCGCTGAGGAAGGGGACGCGGCCACCGTCGGCGATCCGCTGGAGATCGCGCTGCTTGTGGGAGGCGCTAAGGCCGGCATGATCCGCGAGGAGCTGCTGGAGAAGCTGCCCGAAGCGCGCGAGGTGGCCTTCGATGCCGATGTCAAGATGATGGCGACCTATCACGAACTGCCCGACGCCTCCGGCTATCGCGTGGCGGTCAAGGGCGCGCTGGAGGCCGTGATCGAGGCCGCGACGCAAATCTGGACGGAGGAGGGCCGGCAGGAGTTGACCGAAGAGCAGCGCGAGACGTGGCACGCGCGCAATCAGGCGTTGGCCGAGGAGGGCTTGCGCGTCATCGCGATGGCGTTCAAAGAGGTGGATGCGACCGAAGTCGAGCCGTATGAGAACCTCACCTTCTTGGGCCTGGCCGCGCTCTTAGACCCGCCCCGCGAGGAGGTGCGGGATTCCATCAAGGCGTGCCAGGATGCGGGCATCGACGTCGTTATGGTGACGGGCGATCAGCCGGCGACGGCGCGCACGGTCGCCCTGGAGGTCGGCCTGATCTGCGATGAGGATGCGCGCGTCGTCTACGGCCAAAATCTCAAAAGTGTGGAGGATCTCACCGCGGAAGAGCGCGATGAGATTTTAGCGGCGCCGATCTTTGCGCGGGTCAGTCCCAAGCAGAAGTTGGATCTCATCGCCGTCCATCAAAATAGCGGCGCCATCGTCGCGATGACGGGCGACGGCGTGAACGACGCGCCCGCGCTGAAGAAGGCGGACATCGGGGTGGCGATGGGGCAGCGCGGCACACAGGTCGCGCGCGAGGCCGCCGATATGATCCTCAAGGACGACGCCTTCTCGTCCATCGTCACGGCGGTGGAACAAGGGCGCGTCATCTTCAACAACATCCGCAAGTTCGTGCTCTACCTCCTCTCCTGCAACGTGGCCGAGATTATGATCGTCGGGTTGGCTTCCGTGGCGAACGCGCCGCTGCCCATCCGCCCTTTGCAGATCCTCTTCCTCAACCTGATCACCGATGTCTTCCCGGCGCTGGCGTTGGGCGTGGGCGAAGGAGATCCGCACATCATGGAGCATTCGCCCCGGGATCCGCAGGAACCGATCCTGACGCGAAGCCACTGGATCGCCATCACGGGCTACAGTACGCTCATCACCGTTGGCGTGTTGAGCGTTCTGGCGCTGGCCCTCACACGCTTTGGGATGGCGCGGGAGCGCGCCGTGACGCTCTCGTTCTTGACCTTGGCCTTTGCGCAACTCTGGCACGTCTTCAACATGCGCGATACCGATTCCGGCTTCCTGCGCAACGACATCACCCAGAACCCCTACGTGTGGGGCGCGTTGGCCTTGTGCACGGTGCTCCTGTTGATCGCGGTCTACGTGCCGTTTCTGGCGGACTTGCTGAGCCTGGCGCAGCCCGGCGCGACGGGCTGGGCGTTGATCCTCGTCGGCAGCTTAATGCCGTGGGCCGTGGGCCAGATCTTACACGCCTTTGACATTGGCTGAGGATTTCACCAAGTTTTTGACCTGTGACGTTTGATCTTCAATCAAAGAGAGGCGGCCCCTTGAGACCCTATACCTAAGTTATACACCAGTTAGACGCCATTAGGAGGATAACATGGATCTTGAAAATTTTGATTTTGAATTCCACACAGAAATCTCTCAGGACGATGCGGAATTGTGGGAAGAGGCGAACGAGCAACTGCGTTCTCTGATCAACGATCACACCGACATTATCAACGCCTCGGTCTCGATTGAGGAACTGACCGGCAGCGAGACGCCCCATCGCTTCGAGGCGCGCGTGGTCATCTATATGCGCCCGGAAAATATCGTGGCGGTGGATAAGAACTCGCACGCGATGTTGGCGTTGCAGAATGCGCTGGACGCTGTCGAGCGCCAAGTGCGCGAGGAGCGGGCGAAGCGCCGCGAGCAATGGAAGCGCCCCGACGTGGACCCCGAAAGCGGCGCGCACTTCTAACGGCCATATCCGTGGAGAAAAACGGAGAAAACGGAGGAAACGGGGGAGGCGGGGAAAACGGGGAAAGGAAATCAGAAGAATGAAACTTAACGATATATCGATTACGAAGATCAAAACAGAAGCGCGGCATCTCTGGCAGCGGGCGAAGCGTTGGAGCGACGGCTGGTTAGGCGTCATCCCCGGCGCGATCCGGCAATTTGGCGAGACGCGGGCGTCGCAGGCCGCCGCCGCGCTCGCCTATTACACCTTCTTCTCGCTCTTCCCGCTGTTGCTCGTGCTGGTATCGATCTCCAGCTTCTTCCTCACGGGAGATCAAGCTTATCAAGAGACCATCAACTTTATTCAGGATGCCATCCCCGCCTCGCAGAGCTTGATCGAGCAAAATATCCAGCGGGTGTTGGATGTGCGCGGGCAGGTCAGCCTCATCGGCGTGATCGGTCTGCTCTGGTCGGCCTCCGGCGCCTTCTCCACCTTGGCTTATAACATCGATCTGGCGTGGCCCAGGGCCGAGGAGCGGAACTTCTTGGAAAAGCGTTTGGTCGCATTGGGGATGATGGGCGTGATCTTCCTGTTGCTCTGGCTCTCGCTGGCAGCGACGACGTTGGAGCAACTCTTGCCCCGTTTGGAGAGTCCCCTCTTCGGCGGCGTGGCGATCTACGAGACGCCCCTGTGGGCCATCGCGATCCAAATTCTGCCGTGGCTCTTCAGCTTCTTGATGTTCTTGTCGCTCTATCGCTGGACGCCCCATACCGACGTCCGGTGGCGCGCGGCGCTCGGCGGCGCGGCGCTGGGCGGCGTGGGCTGGGAATTGGCGAAGAACGGATTCGCCTGGTATTTGCGCAGCGGTTTGGCGAATTATCAATTGGTCTACGGCTCGCTGGGGACGGTCGTCGCGCTGCTCTTCTGGATCTATATCAGTGGGATGTTAGCCCTCTTCGGCGCGCACCTCACCGCCGCCATCGACCGCCATCTGGCACAGCAGGAGGCGCAGTGAGTGCGACCGCCGACGCGCGCAAGACCTACGTCGTCTTCAACCCGGTGGCCGGCACGACCTCGGAGCCGGAGGAGGTGCGCCAGGTCATCGTGGACTATCTGGCGCAGATGCCCGGCTCGTACAAAATCTATCAGACGACGGGGGATGAGAATGTCACGGAGATTGTGCGGCAAGCTGTGGCGCGGGATTATGATCTCTTCATCGCCGTGGGCGGGGATGGGACGGCGTCCGGCGTGGCCGGGGGATTGGTCAACACGGGCAAGCCGCTGGCGATTGTGCCCACCGGGACGGCCAACACCTTGGCGCGCGAGCTGGGGATACCCCTCGATCTAGCAGGTGCGCTCGACCTCATCCTTGGTCCGCATGGGCAACGCCGCATCGACGCGATCCGCGCCGACGGGCGCCATTTTGTGCTGAGCGTCAGCATCGGCATCAGCGCGCTGATCATGCGGGATACGGGGCGCGAGCAGAAGCAGAGCTTGGGGTTGCTGGCCTACATCTGGACGGGGCTGCGGAAACTGTTCGGCTTCCAGCCGGTGCGCTTTTACCTGGAGGCGGATGAGCGCTCGCAGACCTATCGCGCGGCGGAGGTCATCGCGCTCAACAGCGGGGCGATTGGCATGCCTGCCTTTAAGTGGTCGCCGGATGTGCGGCTCGACGATGGGGAGATGAACGTCTGCGTCGTGCGCGGCCGCACGCTCTTGGATTATCTGATCGTCGCCTGGGATGTGATGCTGGGCCGCGAGCAACGGCGCGCGCCGCACATCCGCTGCGTGCCCGTTCAGCGCAGCGTCGCCATAGAGGCGAACAAGCCCTTGCCCGTCCAAGGCGATGGCGAGGTATTCGGGCAGAGCGCGGTGCACGTGGAGTTGATGCCCGCGTCGCTCTTGATGATCGTGCCGGGAGAAAAGAGAACGTAGTGCGTATTTCGTATTGCGTAAATTAGATTGCTGGAATCAAGTCCATTTTGAGAGCCAAATGGTCGAATTTGTGGCCACCAATATGGCCTGGCGGTGGTTC
>CAYXVS010000216.1:0-2718 GCA_964468735.1 uncultured Anaerolineales bacterium
CGGTCTATGTGCCGGTGCGCACTCATTCCCCTAACTATGATAGGCCAAGTGATAACCCCAATTTTGGGCCGATGGTGGACTTTGCTCAGCGATTGTGGCCGGTTCACGATATCTGGCTCTATCGTCAGAATGAGGACATCGCCGAATTGCAGGTTTGCTGGAAATGGGGATTCATTCCTTATCCCTGCTTTGGCCCCTACGAGTTGCCCAGCGACACCTGGAAAGTGTTGATTTCGCTCAATACGCGCGATTTCTTCACGGATGATCCCGATGCATGTGACAATGCCGGCGCCAAGACGCACTATGTGGGCATGGTGCATCCTGAGACCAACACAGGATCGACCGGCGGTTCGGCCTATCTCAACGATAACGTGACGTGGGTGAAGTTCCCGCCGCACACGCCGACCTCGCCCGACGACCCATTTTGGCCGGATAAAGGATCGACCCTGGCGCACGAGTTGGCGCACAACCTGGGGCGCAAGCACGTCGATTGCGGCGGCCCGGATGATATCGATACGGGGTATCCTTATCCATCGAATCAGCTCGATAATGTCGGCGCCAGCAATCACTATGCCTTCGATGTCAAGACGCGCACGCCCATCGCGCCGGACGGCGCCGCCGATCTGATGTCGTACTGTCGCCCGCGGTGGTCCAGCGACTATACCTGGAAAGCGCTGTACAATCGAATCAGCAATACGCGCGCGCGTGTGGCTTCTGCGGCGCCGCGTCTGGCTGCTGCGGACGATGCGGTCTTCGTCAGCGGCGCGATCACGCCGTCGCTCAATACGGGCGCCTTGGGCTACGCCTGGGTCTATCCGACGGCGCAATTGAGCGCGGGCATGCTGCGGAAATGGGAAGCGGTCGCCGCCAATCCCATGGATGCAGCCGGCGCCGGCGTCAACACCTCTCAGGCCGTCGCCTATCACGTGCGCTTGCTGGACGATCAGGACAATATCCTGGTGGATACGCCGATCACGCCCACTGAGGCCATCGATCAGGAGACGGCGCACACCGTCCGGTTCTTCGCTGTGACATTGCCATCGCCGGCGGGTGATGTGGCGCGCGTTGAACTGCTGGCGGATGCCACAGTGATGGATCACCGTGATGCCGGCGCGAGTGTACCGAGCGTTACCCTGCTCGGACCGGCGGGTGGTGAGACCTTCGATGAGCAGATGCAGCTTGTGTGGCAGGCCAGCGATGCCGACAGCGATGATGCATTGCTCTACAACGTGCAATACAGCCCCGATAACGGGCAGAGTTGGCTCTCGCTGCTGACCGATTTCCCCGCCGTGCAAAACTCTGACGTTTCGACCGTGACCCTCACCTCCCTTGGTGTCCCCGGCAGCAATGCGGGCGAGGGCTTGATCCGAGTGGCGGCCAGCGATGGTTATCACACGGGCCTGGCGACGTCCGCGCCCTTTACTGTCACCAATCGCAAGCCGGAGCCGTATATCGTTTCGCCGGTGGAGGGCGAAATGGCGCCGGCCGCGCAGCCGGTGCTGTTGCAGGGTGATGCCAACGATGCCGAGGATGGCGGCTTGAGCGGGGATGCGCTGGCTTGGACGGTGGACGGCCAGGCGCAGGGCACGGGCGAGAGTTTGCTGATCCATGGCTTGGCGCCCGGCGATCATGAGGTTGCCCTGACGGCCCATGATTCTGATGCTCAAGAGGCTACGGCACAGACCAGTTTTGAGATTTCACCCTTGGGCGTGCCTCAAGGCGATACGCCCTTGTTGGATGGCTTCTGTGATGATGCGGCGTACTTCGATAGCATGCAGGTGCTACTTGCTCCCTATTCGGACGGTGCACAAGCCGCCGTTCACCTGATGCGTGACAGCGATCACCTGTGGGCTTGTTTCAGCGGTATGGCATTGGGGAGTGAAGGGCCGGGCGCCTTTGCCGGCCTGCGCGTGGATGTGGATGACAGCCGCGACGAGTTCGCTCAAACGGACGATTACGCTTTCTTCGTTGGTGAAGATGGCGGCTACGTCACCTATGTCGGGGATGGCGCCGGCGGCTTCACAGACGAAGGCCCTGGCGGGCTGCAAGCCCAGGTCAGCGCCTACACCTACACTTGGAGCGCCGAACTGCGGATTGAGGCCGGCGTGCTGGGCGGTTGGGATCGGATCATTGGGATGAACTTGGGCCATTACTGGGTCGCGGCGCAGGGCGATGATTACGAATGGCCCTACCAGACCGATTGGAACAAGCCCAACACATGGGCGGCCACGGCGTTAGGGGATCTCCCCCGGATCGAACGCCTGAATCCTGCCTCGGCTACGGCTGGCGATCCCGGCTTCGCGCTGACGATTGAGGGGGAGAACTTCGCGACCGACGCCACGGCGCGTTGGGACGCCGCCGCGTTACCGACGACTCACATCAGCAGCACGCGATTGACGGCCACGGTCAGCGCTATCAATATCGCCACGGCGGGCACGGTTGAGATTGTAGTTCGCAACCCAGGGGGCGATGATTTGGATTCCAACCCGGTGGATTTTGCGGTCTACAATCCAGTGCCGGCGATCAGCAGCCTGAATCCCAGCACGGCGCAGGCCGAGGGTGGCGCGTTCACCCTGACCGTGCATGGCTCCAACTTCATCGATGGCGCGACTGTGCTTTGGGATGGCGTTTCCTGTTCGACGACCTACGTCAGCAGCTCTCAGTTGACGGCGCAGATCGAGGCCAGTCAGATTGTCCAGGGCGGAACGGTTGGTGTAA
>CAYXVS010000216.1:2818-5353 GCA_964468735.1 uncultured Anaerolineales bacterium
TTGCTCCTTTGACTACTCGACTAAAGACTATTTGACTATCCGACTATTGAAGGAGATCTATGCCCTGTAAGCGCGTTTCGTGGGTTCGACGTGGTTGGTTGCTGCTGTTGATCTTATGCCTCGTGGGATGCTTCGCGCCGTCGCCTTCCCCAGCGATGCGGCCCACGACTGTGCCTATGGGTAGGACGGCGGAGGTGACGCCGTTTGAGGGGGAGGAAGCTGTTGCGGATGCCACTGAGGCCTTCGATGAGTTAGGCCCGGAGCGTCACGCGATGGTGGAGGAGACGATTGTCGCGCGAGGCGTCTCCGATCCCGCTGTGTTGCGCGCGATGCGCACCGTGCCGCGTCACGTTTTCGTCCCGGAAACATATCGCGATGAGGCCTACGCCGACCACCCGCTCCCCATCGGCCACGGGCAGACGATCTCGCAGCCCTACATCGTGGCCTGGATGACGGAGCTGCTGGAGTTGCAGCCGGGGGAGAAGGTTCTGGAGATCGGCGCCGGCTCCGGGTATCAGGCCGCCGTGCTGGCGGAACTGGAGGGCGTGGAGGTCTACAGCATCGAGATCATCCCGGAGCTGGCGGAGGACGCCCGCGCGGATCTGCGCTCGCTGGGCTACGGTGATGACGAGGTGCATCTCAAACAGGGGGATGGCTACTACGGCTGGGAGGAGCACGCGCCGTTCGATGCCGTCGTCGTCACCGCCGCGCCGGATCATCTCCCGCAGCCGCTCGTGCGCCAACTGGCGGACGGCGGGCAAATCGTGATTCCGATTGGGCCGCCGGGCGGCTATCAGACGCTGTGGCGCTTCACCAAGGAGGGAGAGGAACTGCGATCGGAGAATTTGGGGTCGGTGGCGTTCGTGCCGTTCACCGGGGACGGCGCGCCGGGTCCCGGCGGCAACCCGCGACCGTGATCTATTTGAGCGCCCGAACCCTGTAGACAGTCACCGGCTCATCGATGCCCTTGAAGCGCTGGCCGGGGATCGCCTTGACGATGACGTCATCGCGGATAAGATCATAGGTCGCCTGGCTGATGAGCACTTGGCCCGGCTTGGCGATGGAGCAGATGCGTGCGCCCAAGTTCGCCGCGCGCCCGATGACGGTGTAGTCCGTGCGCTGCTCGCACCCAATCTCGCCGACGATCAGATCGCCGGTCGCGATGCCAACGCCAATCGCCGGCGCCTCGGCGCCGTGCGCCTCTTGCCACCGCGCCCTGTTCTCCTCGTGGCGCGCCTGCATTTTCAGGCCCGTCCGCGCCGCGCGCAGCGCGTGATCCGGCTGCGGCAGCGGCGCACCGAAGAGGGCCATCACCTCATCGCCCACGAACTTATCCAACGTGCCCTTGTGCGCGAGCACGATCTCGGTCATCTGGCCTAGATAATCGTTGAGATATTCGACCAGTAACTCCGGTTCTAAGCGCTCGGCCAGCGAAGTGGAGCCGCGTAGATCGGCGTAGAGCACCGTCATCCGCATTCGCTCGCCCTTCAGCAGATCGACGTCCGGCTGCGCTAACAATTGCTCCAGCACATTGGGATCCACCGAGCGGCCCAGCACCTGACGCAGGCGGCGGCGCTCCAGACTCTCCAGGATCGCCGTATCCATCTGGCTGACGATGGCGCGCAGGAGTTGGCGCTCGTTCGAGGTGAAACCCCGCTGCCGCTGTTGATTCAACGCGCCGAATACGCCGATGATCTCATTGCGCAGGATGAGCGGAATCGCCATCACCGCGCAGGATAAATCGCCCAGATGCGAGTTGCAGATCAATTCTCCCTTGCGGATGGCCTCATTAGCCAATTTGTTGATCGATTGTTGGCACGCCGGGTCTTTGAGAATATCCTCGTGGGTGAGGGCGCGCATCTCCAGGCGCTCGCCGGCCTGATTATAGAGCATCACGAAGCCCATCTCCGCCTCGATGCTGTTGCAGAGTTCCTCTAAGACGACGTCCAACATCTCATCGAAGGGGAGATTTCGGTCGCGGATGTGGTCGAAGTGGTAGATGGTCTCCAGTTCGCGGTTGCGCTGGACCATCTCCTCGTAGTTGTGCGCTTGGATCACGGCGGAGTCGATCTGGCTTTCGGTCGTCTTCAGCAGGCGGATCTCCTCTTGATCGAAGGGGCGGGTATCCCGCCCGATGATCAACAAGCCCAGCGGTTCCGCGCCCATGAAGATCGGAATGCCGATCAGGTAAATCTCCTGAGTGAGGGATGTGACGGTCTGGGCATCGAAAAGTTGCGCGGCAGTCAGAATTTTGATGTCATCCTCTGCCAGCAGCGCCTGGAGTTTATCTCTATCGACGTTAAAGCTCACCTGTTGCCAATCCCCGTTGCGCTCCCGCAGCACCTTTAGCTCCAGCCGTTGATCCTCCGGGTTGATGATGTAGAGGAGGCACATCGAGGCGCGAAATTGATCGATGACCACATCGACAATGCCGGAAAGCATCGCCGTCGGCCCGGAGGCGGTGTCGCGGATGTGATCGATGGCTAAGATGATGTCCAGTTCCTTCTCTTTGAACGCCAGTTGACGTTTCAGCGT
>CAYXVS010000217.1:0-5342 GCA_964468735.1 uncultured Anaerolineales bacterium
CCCGATGGCCGTGGGAACCGCCGTGCTTAGTGGCGAATACTTTAAGACACTAACCGAATCTCAAAAAGAGATGTTCTTATCGTCCTGCAATGATTTTCAAAACCATAACGCAGGACGCTACACTAAAAGTGAGACGCACCCGTCCACGGCAGCGCGTCGACGCTCACGCCGTTGACCCACAGCTCCCAGTGGAGGTGCGGGCCGGTGGAGAGGCCGGTGTTGCCCACGGCAGCGATAACCTCGCCGTGCGCGACGGCGTCGCCGACACTGACATCGATGCGCGAGAGGTGCCAGTAGCCGGTCAAGACGCCCCAGCCGTGATCGATGATGACGGCGTTGCCGCGCACGACCAGCGGCTCGGCCAGGATGACGACGCCATCCGCCGGGGCGATGACGGGCGCGCCGACCTCCGCGCGGAAGTCGTTGCCGCCGTGGTCGCTGCTGAAGGGGCCGCCGTAGGAGCGGCGCGATCCGAAATAAGAGGTAACCGAGGCCTCCACGGGCAGCGCGAACGGGCGCGTCCAGTGGCGCTCCTCCGTTCGATAGGTGCCCAGCGCGGCTATTTTGTTTTTCTCCTCGCGAGCTATGGCCGGATCTAACAGGCTCTGGCGATCCGCCGGCAGATCGAGCCGCTCGTAGTCGTAGCGGCCCGGCTCGATGTGCAGCGGCAGCTTCAGGTTCAGGGGATCGTGCGCCCCGGCGGGGAGGGGCGCGAGGCGCAGCACAGCCTCGTGGCGACCCGGCTCAGCCAGCGTGGGGATGCCCAGCAGCGCCGTCAGGTGATGGGCATCGTCCGCGTAGCACGGCACGGTTCGATTCAGGTAGCTCACGTCGCAGGTGGCGGAGATGGTGGTCGTCAGCGAGAGGATCACCGTCTGGCCGCGCACCACCGGCTGCGGCGAGAGTTCGAGTGAGGCCAACGGCGGCGGGAGATGTTGGTCCATTCCATCGACGCCATCACCGGGGAGGAGCAGGCCGTCGTTGCCGGCGGGCGGATGCGGGTTGAGGTGGAGCATCTGCCCGTAGCCGACGCCGTGGCGGAGGGCCGCGTCGAGGCGCGTGGCGGGGATGGACGTTGTCGCGGAGAGGGGATGCGCCGGCGTCAGCGGCGGAAGCAGCAGCGATTGGCCGGGCAGCAGCGCGCCGGGGTGGAGCAGGTCGTTGACCTGCGCGATGGTCTCCCAGGGCACAGCGGCGCGGCGCGCCAGCGAGAGGAGCGATTCGCCCCAGCGGGCGCGATAGGGCCGCCACGCGGCGAGATCGGCGGCGGGCGCGGGGTAGCGTAGGCGCTGCCCGGGGTAGAGGGCGCGAGGATCGTGCAGGCCGTTGAGACGCAGGAGCGTGGCGACCTCGGTGCGGTAGCGGGCGGCCAACGCGGGCAGGGTCTCGCCCGGCTGGACGATGTGCTCGCTGGTCGTCGGCTCCGGCGGGGAAGTCTGCGCCATCACCGGCGCGGCGGTCAGGAGGCCGAGCAGTAGTAGGAGCGCTGCGATTCTTGCAAGACCTCCCTGTTTCATCATCGTCACATTTCTCTCCGGTTACGGCGCCGACGTGACCGGCTCGATGATGAGCCGCTCGCCGATCTCGACCCATGCTAACACGTCGGGGCGGGCCTCCAAGAAGTACTGCGCGGGCGCTTGGGGCGCGTAATAGGGGCGGAAAGGCTCGGCGCGCTGGGCATCGACGACGACGCCATCCGCCGCCAGCCAGACGACGCCGATGGGGAAGAAGACGAAGAACATGTGGATTGACGTACCCAAGCGGCTCTCGGCGGCTTCCTCAAAGAGAAGGCCCTCATCTTCCGCTAAGGCGCGTCGAAAGGTGAGGCCTCGCAATCGACAGAGAAAGGTGTCGCAGCGCCGAACGCGCAGCGGCAACGGCGCGCCGTCCGCGCGGCGGAGGCGGACGAAACGACTGGAGCGACTCACGCCTTTGCCTCCAATTCGTCCTCCAGGCTGGGGCGACGCTCGATGGGGAGCAGCACGGTGAAGGTGCTGCCTTTATCGACGGTGCTATCCACCCAGACGCGCCCCCCGTGCGCCTCGACCAACGCCTTCGCGATGGTCAGGCCGATGCCCAGGCCGCCGGCCTCCAGGCTGAGCGGGTTATCCGCGCGGTAGAAGCGCTCCCAGATGCGCGGCTGCTCTTCGGGCGAGATGCCGACGCCGGTATCGGAGATCCAGATGGAGAAGAACGTGGGCTTGCCCATCATCCCCTGGATGCTGCGGCAGCCGATGGTGATCTCGCCGTTGGGGTAGGTGAAGTTGATGGCATTGCTCAGGATGTTGTTGAGCACCAGCCGCACGCGATTCGGGTCGACCTCGATGGGCGGCAGGTCCTCGGTCAGCTCGTAGGTGAGTTCCATAGTCTTATCGCTGAGCTGCTCTCTGTGGCGTTTGATGACCTCGTTGAGCAGATCGGGCACTTCGACGATGCGATAGTTGAGGCCGATGCGTCCCTGCTCGATCTCCGCGACGGAGATGAGATTATCGGTCAGGGAGGTCATTCGCGTGGTATTTTCGCGGATGACGCCGAGGAATTGATTAAAGGAGGGGGGTAATTCCCCGGCCATCCCGGAGAGCATCACCTCGGAATAGCCCTTGATGGCGGTGAGCGGCGTGCGCAGCTCGTGGGAGATGCTGGCGATGAATTCGCGCTTGGCCTCCTCGGCCATATACTCGCGCGTGATATCTTGCAAAATGGAGACGACGCCTAAGCGCTCGCCGTGGGACAGCACCACGGGCGCGGAGTGGCTGCGAATCTTGTGGTCGTCCATATCGAAGGTGGTCTCCAACGGCTCTTGAAGATCGATCAGGGTGTTCAACTCAAATTCGCCGGTGAGTTGTTGTTTCAGATCCTGTACTTTTCTGCCGATCAAGATGTGGCGCCCGACGCCCAAAATCTCCTCGGTGGCTTGATTCATCAGAATGATCTCGCCCTGGGCGTCGATCACTAAAATGCCCTCGGCCATACTTTCCAAGATCGCGTCCTCCCGCCGTAACTCGGCCTCGCGAACTTTGAGCAGATCGCTCAATTCCTGGGCCTTGGCCTCCAGCGCGCTGTAGAGACGGCTGTTCTCCACGGCGCTGGCAATCTGCACCGCGATGCTGGTGGCCAAGCGCTGCTGTGCCGGGGAGAAGGCCTTGTTGAAACTGTCATTGCACGCGACTAACACGCCCATCGTTCGCTCTTGATGGGTCAGGGGTTGGATGAGCGTCGGGCCTTCGCTGCGCAGTCCCAGTAAATCGAAGAGCGGGCGCAGCGGCCTGAGATTCTCGTCTGGGCCGAAGGTTAGTTGAGGCCTGCGCAGGACAGAGGCAAGTACCTGGTAATCCTTGAGCGGAAGTGTCTGGGGGATTTCCACGGCGGTGCCTAGGATTTGATAGAGGGCCGCTAAGGTGATCTGATCAGGTTGGTCCTCTTCGACCAGGAAGATCGCGGTGGTGTCGGCGCTCAGCGCCATGGCGACGCTATCGGCGACCTTGCCTAACATGCCGCTCAGATCCAGCACCTCTCCGATGGAGCGCGTGGCCTCGATCAGAAAGAGCAACTCCTGGCTCTGCCGCAGCGACTCTTGGCTGAGGTCGAGCAACTCCTGGCGATAGGTGATCAGATCCTCCAGGGAGGATCGGTAGAGCGCGACGGCGAAGAGGGGGTAGCCGATGAGCGAGAAGATGCGGCCCAATCCCTCCCCTTGGATCCATTGCAGGCCGAGAACCGGGGCGCCCAGTGCTCCCAAGAGGTTCCCAATCCCCAAGAGCAGGAATGCGACGAGCACGACAGGCCCGTGGTTTTCCACGCGCTGCACCAAGCCAGCGCCTGCGAAGGCGGCGAGCGCGGTGAGCAGATACCAGATCGGGACCTGCCACGAGTGGACGTTATACGTCAAGGGCAAGGGCGATTGGAAGGCCCGCAGATACCAGAGCGCGGCGAAGAGGAGCAGGAGGAGGCCCCAGCCGATGAGGAGGCCATTGCATACTTTTTGTTGGTTCTTCTTTAAGAGGGGGGTGGCGAAGGCCCACGTGAGGAGCAGGACTGAGATGAAAGAGCCTGCGTAGAGGAGCGGGGCGGTGATGGCGCCGAATGCGCTTCCCCCTTGTAAATGTAGGGGCGCCAGTAAGACCGAAAGGAAGTGGCTGATTAGGGTCCCGATAAGGGCGAAAAGATAGGGTTTGAGTTCAGCGCTCTGCATTTGGCGCCATTCTGTGATGACGATGCCGGCGGCGGCCAATAGCCCTAAGAAAACGACGATATGATAAACGACCGTCCCTGGTAAGGTGCTGAATAGGTTTAATATAAAATCGAGTGCCATATAAATTGACCTCCTGTCGTTTCAGAAGGGGCGTGATCCAGTACTTAGGGTCTTGATTATTGCGGCTCTTCAGGAATTCGCCGGGTGCAATCATACGATCCCCATCCTCAACCCAGTAACGACGCAAAAAAGGTCTGTGATCCCCACAAGCGTGCAAATCTTTGCTGCTTTTAGGGCTATCTGGGGAGTTGTCCGGCGAGATCCAAAAGACCCATTATTGCGAGATAAGTGTGAGGGCGCCGACGCCGGTCGTCAGGTTGATGGTGAGGGTGAGGGGCGATTGGCCGTAGGCGGCGTTCACGTAGACGTTATCGTCTTGCTCGGTGAAGCCGGTGATGTCGGTGGTGTTGATCGGCGTGCTGGCGAAGGTCACGCGCACGCCTAAGCTGGCCGGCACGCGCAGCGTGATGCGTCCCGCGCCGGCTTTGATGTCGGCGAGCGCCGAGCGCTGCCACGTCCCGCCGAAGTCCAGATCTATGTTGCCGGCGCCGCCGGTGATGTTGAGGCGGTCGAAGTTGGCGTTGCCGAGATCAGAGGCGATACACTTCCCCGTGCCGGCGGTAATGCGTAGCGTGTTCATCGGCTCTGGGTTATGCGCGTCGAAGCTCATGCTCAGATCCGCGCCGCCGGTGGTGATGGCGAGGCGCGTGAGCGAGAGGCCGCCCAGAGCCATCTGCATCTCGCCCCGGCCGAGATCGACGCCCAAATCGATGGGGACATTGCGCCGCAGCCCCACATCCCAGGTGTTGAGGTACTCATCGGATTTGCCCAACTGGATCTGGGAGCCGAGTCCTTGGTTGATCGTGACGCGCGTGCGTTGCTCTTCTGTATCTTGCTTGATCGTCGGCGCCCACTCGGCGACATTATAATGGAAGTGCGCGCGCAGCAGCCCCACATCCTCCGCCGCGTGGACGTTCAAGGTGTCCGAGAGCATGCGCAGGCGCACCTCCGCCCGCTCGGCGCCGTCCATCTCCACCGTCTGCACCTCGTCCACCGGCTCGATCACCGTCAGCGGCTCTGTGGTGGGGAT
>CAYXVS010000218.1:0-5278 GCA_964468735.1 uncultured Anaerolineales bacterium
TCTTCCGCCTCAGAGGTGTCCTCCTCTTGCGTTTGAGGCGTGACGAGCACCTTATCGATGCGGCGCCCGTCCATATCGATGATCTCGAACTTGTGTTGGTGGAACTCGAACTGCTCGCCCTCGCTGGGGATGCCGTCCAGCTCGTTCATCGCGAAGCCGCTCACCGTCTGATAGCCGCGATAGGCGCCCTCCATCTCGGTCTCGAGATCCAAAATCTCCCAGAGCCGGTCGACGAGCAACATGCCATCGACCAGCCACGTGCCATCCTCGCGCTGCTGGGCGCGCGGCTCCTCCGGCTCGCCTTCCGCCGGAATCTCGCCCGCAATCGCCTCTAAGATGTCCATATCCGTGACCATCCCCTGGATACTGCCGTACTCATCTGTCACCAGCGCGATGTGCTTGCCCTTCTGCTTGAAGATCTCCAGCACCCGCAGCGGCGACATGCTCTCCGGGACGAAGAGTACGGGCCGCAGCGTGGCGCGGATATCGAACGGCTCGCCCTTGATGTGGCGGACGACCATATCCTTGGTGTAGAGGATGCCGATGGCGCGATCCGGGTCGCCCTCCATCACGGGGAAGCGCGAGTGCTGCGCATCCAAGAGGAGCGCCTTGATCTCCTCCTCGGGGTCCTCCAGATCGATCCACGTGATCCGCGTGCGCGGCGTCATAAAGGCGTCGACGCGCCATTCGTCCAGCCGAAGCACATTCTCGATCATATCCTGCTCGGATTCCTCGAAGACGCCTAACTCGGTGCCGTGCTCGACTAAAATCTCGATCTCCTCCGAGGAAATATCCGGTTCCTCCGAGGGCTTGATGCCCAGGAGACGCACCACGTTATCGGTGGAGATGCTGAGCAGCCAGACGAGGGGCCGGGCGATGGCGGAGAGGGTCTGCATCGGCTGGGCAATGAGGGCGGCAATCTGCTCCGTGTTGTTCAGCGCCAGTCGCTTAGGCGCCAACTCGCCGATCACCAGCGAGATGTAGGTGACGCCCAGCACGACGACGGTCGTGGCGACGAGGTCCGCGTAGGACGCCAGGGCGTCAATCTCGCTCAGCACCGAGCTGAGATAACGCGCTAACGTCGCTTCCCCAAAAGCGCCGGCGAAGATGCCGACCAAGGTGATGCCGATCTGGACGGTGGCCAGGAATTGCGTCGGATCGGTCGCCAGTTCCAGCGCGGCCTGCGCGCGCTGGTCCCCGCGATCGGCCAACTGGCGTAGGCGGGCCTTGCGCGCCGAGACGACCGCGATTTCCGACATCGCCAGCACGCCATTCAATACGGCGAAGAAAAATATGGTTAAGAGATTCCAAATAGGATTCACGTTGTTTGTCTCCCTTCCCTTGTTGTATAAAATATAATTTGATAATAGTTGGGATAATGGGGTGGATGAGTGAGGTCTGCATCCTACGGTTATTATACATGAAATGGGGTTTTATGCGTTGGCGCCGGTTCCTTTCCAGTCAGCTCGTCATTCAGAACCGTGCATCGGTTCTCACTTTGTATTGCTTAAGAGTTAATATTTTGTCTTGACGATATGGCAGCCCTCTTGTCTTTTTCATAAATCGAGGTAAAATGACTGCGTTGTGTCGTTATAACCAAAGTAGAATAAACAGTTGCTACAAGCCTATAGCGGTTTTTAAGTCAATGAGGAAAGGGTGAAGGTAACATGACGACCACGTATGAAGGGTTACACGAACGTCTTGTCGAGCAAGAGGAGCATCTGCTGGAGCAGGTGCACGATATCCAGCAGTCCGTGCGCGAAGAGGGTGTGGGCTACAGCAACCACATGGCCGATGCCGGCAGCGAGGTCTTCGAGCAGGCGCGCGATGTCTCGTTGGCGCGGCAGTTGCAACGCTCGCTGGAGGACACGCAGCGCGCGCTCCAGAAATTCGACGACGGCACCTACGGCCTGTGCGAATCCTGTGGCGCTGCCATCGATATATCGCGCTTGGAGGCGCTGCCTTCGGTGCGATATTGCATGCGCTGTCAATCCCGCCGTGAGGGAGCCTAGGTCTCTGATGAAATCTAAGTCTCGCATGGGTCTGTTGGTGGGCGTGATCGTTTTGGTCATTGTTGTGGTGGATCAGCTCGCCAAAGGGTGGGTGGTGCGCGACCTCCCTGCCTACACGCCCGTCGATGTGGCGGCGTGGCTGCGTCCGGTGCTCTCGTTCACCTACGTGAAGAACACCGGGGCCTCGTTTGGCATGTTTCAGAACATGAACACCATTTTAGCTGTGCTCTCGGTCGTCGTGCTTATCTTGTTGACCCTTTTCCAGCGCACGGTTCCGCCCCAAGTTTGGATCGTCCACGTGGCGTTGGGCCTGGTGATGGGCGGCGCGTTGGGCAATTTGATCGATCGCATCACGCGCGGCCATGTCGTGGATTTCTTCGACGTCAATTTCTGGCCGCTTTCCACCTGGCCGGTCTTTAACGTGGCCGATTCGGCCATCGTGGTGGGTGTGGCGATTTTATTGGTAGATTCGTTTTTCTTACATCATTTGGAGAGAGCTACGGCTGATGCCTGAACATAAAGTTTTGGACGTGGAACAGGAAGTTCGCTTAGACCAACTTTTGGCGCGCGCTTGGCCCGATTTGACGCGCGATGCGCTGAAGCGGATGGTGCGCGAGGGCGCGGTGTTGATCAACGATCAAGCGGCGCTGAAACCGGGGCAGCGACTTCATCCTGGAGATAAGGTGGTGACCGAGGCGCCGGAGATCGCCGAATCGGCGCAGAAAGCGTCGCCCGTCATCCCCACGCGCGAGATCGACATCGCTTACGAGGACGACCTTATGATCGTGGTGGAGAAACCCGCCGGCGTCGCAGTGCGTCCCACGCGCCAGGTGAAGCACGGTACGGTGATGCAGCAACTGGTCGAGCGCTTCCCCGACCGAGCGCACATCGGCGGTTTCGAGCGTGCGGGCGTGCTGAGTCGATTGGAAGAGGATGCCTCCGGCCTGGTGTTAGTCGCCAAGGAGAAGGAGGCCTATCGCGAGATGCGTCACTTGATCAAGCGCCAGCAGATGGAGATGACCTACTCGGTGCTGGTCGAGGGCCATCTCACGGGCGAGTACACCATCGAAAAGCCTATCGGCAATGTCAAATACAAGCGCCGAAAGTTGCGAGTCTCGCGCCAGGGCCGCCCGGCGAGCACCTATTATCGCGCGCAGCGCCATTACAAGGTGGGTGGGCAATCCTACTCGCTGCTCCTGATCCGGCCAGAGACCTCCCGCATGCACCAGATCCGCGTGCACCTTTCGTGGTACGGCTTCCCCGTTGTCGGGGATCGCCTCTACGGCTCGCGCCGCCAGACTTTGCTGTCGGATCGGCTCTTTATGCACCTGAGTGTGCTGGAATTTCAGCATCCGGTGAGCGGTGAGACCATCCAGGTGGAATCAGGCCTGCCGAGATCGTTGTCGTCGATCCTAGAATTCATGTCCCGCCCGAAGTGGTAGGTGGCGTGACGTCACGCTTTATCAATTTGATTCATCAACTATTCATCTTAGCTTGTTACACAAGGAGTAGAGAATGCAGGAATTAAACATCGCCGTCGTACAGATGGAGCCGGAATTAGCCAAGATGGAAGAGAACGTCGCGAAGATGGGCAAGATGATCCCCAAGATCGCGACGGAGCAGGCCGTTGATTTGATCGTCTTTCCAGAACTATCAGTGACGGGCTTTGAGGGTGGACAGCGCTTCACGCAGATGGCGCAGCGTGTGCCCGGCGCGGTGACCAACATCCTGGGCCAGCACGCGACCGATTTCGGCCTCTATGTGCTCATCGGCATGGCGGTCAAGGAGGAAGTCGAGACGGTGCTGTACAACAGCGCGGTGCTCATCGGGCCGGATGGCGGCGTCGAGGAGGAGTATCGCAAGGTGCACCTTCAGGCCGAGGAGCGGCTCATTTTCCGCCCCGGCTATCAAATCCGCTCGGTGGCGGAAACCGAGATCGGCAATTTGGGCTTGATGTTGGGCTGGGATTTGGCGTTCCCAGAAGTGGCGCGGAACTTGATGCTCCGTGGCGCGGACATCCTCCTGTTGCCCGCTGCCTGGCCGATGAAGGACGCGGATATGTGGCGCACCCTGTTGGTCGCGCGCGCCTACGAAAACGACATCTTCATCGCGGCGGCCAATCGCGTGGGAGAGGAGCCGTCGTACACCTTCGCCGGGCAGAGCGCGGTCCTATCCCCCAGCGGCGAGGTTTTGGCCGCGCTGGAGGAGCCGGAAGAGGGCTACGTTGTCGTCCGCATCGATCTCGACCTTGTGCGTCAGCGCCGCGAGGAGACCCAGATGATGTTGGCGCGGCAGCCCGGCGCCTACCGCGACATCGTGAAGAAATACTAGCCATCCAGGCATTGTCAGCAGTAAATCTAAAGCGCGAGGCTTCATCGGCCCCGCGCTTTTTGCTTTCAGTTGACAGCTCAATCGAGAAGTGTTACAGTAAAATCGAAAGCTAATTTAGCAAGTGGAGTGAATCAGTGTCCCTATCCAGCAACCCGCACGATCATTTCTTCCGCGAGACATTCTCTCGGCAGGAGATCACGCGCGATTTCTTGACCCACTATCTACCGCCCGAAGTCCAGGCGTATTTAGATCTCGGCGTCTTACAAACGGTCAAGGACACGTTCGTGGATGAAGAACTGCGTGACCACTTCACCGATCTGCTCTATCGAACGCGCTTGCGAGATTTAGGTGAAGAGGGTCAGGCGAATGAAGCCTACGTCTACTTGCTATTCGAGCATAAAAGCTACCCGGAGCCGTGGGTGGCGTTCCAACTGTTGCGCTACATCGTGCGGATTTGGGAACATGTGCTGAAGCAGCATCAGCCTGGCAAGCCGGCCGGCTTGCCGCCGATTGTGCCTATGGTCGTGTACCACGGGAAGATGGGCTGGCGCGTGGATACCCGTTTACGTGGTCTGGTGAACGCGCCGGATGCGCTATCTCCCTACATCCCTGATTTTCGCTACGTGGTGTACGATTTCTCGGTCGAGAGTCAGATCGAGATCATGGGATCGCTGCCGTTGCAGATAGTGTTGCGGATGTTGCGCTATGTTATGGATGAGGGCGCTTGGCCCTCCGAGTTGTGGGAGATGATGGCGCTGCTGCCTGCTTTGGTTCAAGCGCAAGATGGCCTATCCTACTTGGAGATCGTCTTGCGCTACTTGGTCGCAGCGGCGCCGAATCTCGAGCCGGAGGAGTTACATCAGGCGCTGACGGATACATTTCCAGAGAGAGGAGGTGCAATGATGTCGACCATTGCTGAGGTATGGATCGAACAA
>CAYXVS010000219.1:0-5275 GCA_964468735.1 uncultured Anaerolineales bacterium
CTAATTTTCAAACATCCTCTAAAAAGGAGCTATGACCGACTATCTGAAGTTATACAATGAAGAAACCCTGACCAGCGGGCTAAATTATAAGTGGACCAAGCCGCAGCGGCCCGCGCCGTTGAGCTATCAGCCGGATTGGACGCGCCTCACAGAGCTGAATATCATCTCGGATTTAGCACAGCAAATCGACAACGCCGAATGGCGCGTCGCACATATCCGGCGCCAAATCCGGCGCCTGGGCCTCAAACCGGAGGGGCGCGCGCGTGTGAAGCTGGCCCGTCAGATGTTGGAGGCGTTCTTGGACGCCGCGCACTTGCAGCAAGAGGTGCAAAATCTGCGCGAAGAGGAGCGCATCTACTACACCTACCTCCTGTTCTACACCGAACTTGAGGATTATCAGACCCGCCCCGCCGATATGACCAAGCTCTATCCCTTCACCACACTTCTGGAGGATTTGTACCACAACGTCGCCCAACGCGGCTTGGTCATCGAGACGCCCGGCGGCGGCTCGCTGCTCCCGGATGGGCTGCTCCGCCTGCTCCCGCCGTTGGCGATCCCCTTCGATGTCGCAGCCGACGGGCCGCCGTCCGCAAGCCATCGCCGAGCCCCCCAAGAGATCGGGATGTACATCCAGCAATTTCTGGGGATGCTGCAATCTCAGGCCTTCGCGTTGACGCCGCGCGTCCAATGGCATCTGCCGCGCCACACCTACATGCATCAATATCAAATCTGGCCGCCCACGCCGGAGAGCGCGCGGCAGATCATCGAAAGCAGGAATTACCAGGGCAAGATCGAGATGCTCCCCCCAACGCCCGAACCGCAGCCGGAAGCGCTGCAAGCGTGGCAGGATGCGCTAAATCTCTCGGCGTTTGAAGCGGAGTTCATCTATCACCTGCTGCGCCCCAGCGCGATGGTCCGCCCCGGCAGCCCCATCACCGTCGATACCAAACTAATCCAGCAGTGGCTCCAACTGCCGCCCGGCGAGCAAGTCGTTCACCTCTATCACTTCTACCAAGAGATGGAATCGTGGGCGGCGTGGTGGCAGCACTGGCGCGAAGGCAAAATCCAAGTGCGCTGGAACTACCAACAACCATGGGGCATCAGCGAGGTGGGCCGCCTCATCATCCGCACCCACATGATTTTGCGCCACGTGATCCTCTCGGTGCTCTCGTTCCTGCCCCAACAGACGTGGCTCTCCGTCGCCAAGGTGACCGATCTCCTCCTGCGCATCTATCCAGAGTCCCGATACCTGACGCCCCATCTTTCGCTGGAACTCACAGCGCCCGGCGGCAAATGGCGGGATGTGCTGCGCCTGGCGCTGATGGACATTCTGCGCGGGCCGCTCTTCTGGCTGGGCCTGGTCGAACTGGGGCCGGATCTGGATGAGGCGACCGCCTTCCGGCTCTCGTATGTACAGGATATTCAGTGGCAGCGCATCGATACCTACCAAATGCCCGCGCAGATGTCGATCAAGCAAGATGCATTGACCTATGTCCCAGAGACTCAGACGTTGGTGATTCAACCGCCGGCCAGCGCCGGGCTGATCAAGAACGTGCAGCAGTGGGCCATCCCCATCGGATTGCGAGAGCGGGCGTTGCAGTACAAGCTCAATCTCAAGCAACTTCACAGCGTCTTCGAGCGCGGCGAGACGCCCGAGACGCTGGCCGAATCCTGGACTTCGGCGCTGGACTTCGAGCCGCTGCCCGAAATCCAAGCGTGGTGGGAGCAAGGATGGGCGCGCTACGGCCACATCCGCCTCTATCCCGACCAATCGGCGCTGATGGTGCAGGACACCTTCGCCTTGCAGGAGGTGCAAGTCGCCGTGCCCGATGTGCAGGAGGCAATTTTAGGCCTGGTCACGCCCAAAGTCGCCCTCCTAGAATCCAAGGCCGTCGATAAGATTCTCCAAGCGCTGGAGAAGCAGGGCTACATCCCCAAGGAGGAGCACTAAGATGGCAACGCTGCGAACCTCATTGGATAGCTACCACATGGATACCGTCCGCCAGATCGCGGAGCATATCGGCGTCACGCTTCCCAAACCCCAAGTTCGCAAAGCGTGGCTGGTGCGCGCCGTCGAGGAGAAAATCCAGGAGCACGCCAGTTCGGAGACCTATATCCAGTCGTTGTCGGCGGCGGAGCGCGGCGCCTTGGGCGTCATCTTGCAAAAAGGCTCGTCGCTCCAGCAGCACGATATTATCCTGCCCCTGCTGCTGGCTCGCCTGCTGCCGGTGACCGGCTCGCACCCCGACGCTTTGGCCTCCGCCGGCCAAGCCGTGCTGCGCAGCCTCCTCCGCAAGGGCTTGATCGTCAATCTGACGCCGCCCCGCAGCGGCGTCAAGCGCACGCTCAATGCCGTGATCACCGTCGAGATGCCGCCCGAGGTCGCGATCCAACTTCCGCGCGATCTGCTCCCCTTCCCGGAGCCGAAAGAGGAAGTGCACGTGGCCGACGCCCCGCCCATCATCGAGGCGGGCGATGTAGAACGCTTCATTCGCCGCCTCTTCCTCTTCTGGGCGGAGCTGTTGCAGGAGCCGGCCAAACAGCTCAAAGCCGGCGGGATGTACAAGCGCGATGTCCGCCGCGTTGGGAAAAGCTTAGGCTTAGATATCAAGCAGCACGAGGAGGATCTGCGCTGGCTATATAGCTTCCTGAAAGCTATGAACCTGGTGAAGACCAAGAGCCGCAAGATTTACGCGCGGGAGGATGGCACGGTGATGCGCTTCTGGGACGCCTCCTCGGTACAGCAGGTCGACGAGATGTTACGCGCCTATCGGCGCTGGTCAGAGCCGCTGGAGGTGCAGGAGCGGAAGTTGTACACCTATACCTACTACTCGCGCGGGCCAAGCTATCGGCCGGAGCACGAACTGCGCGCGGAGGTCGTGCAACTGCTGCCCAAGCTGGCCCAGACCACCTGGACGCCCCTCTCGCTCTTTATGGCGCTCCTGAACAGCGGCACACCGGGCCGATTCCTCTACTCGGGCGCAGCGCTCCAGTCCTTGGAACGCAATTTACGCTGGTACTATTCCAAAAAAGCGGATGATTTCCAGACGGCCATCGGAGCATTGGAACGCGATGTCGCCCTCCAGATTTTAGAGGAGATGCAGCGGTTCGGCTTTATCTCGCTGGGATACGAAAAGGGCGAGAGCGAAGGCCAGGACAAAAAAGTGGCGCGTTCCCTGTCCGCGTTGCAGGTGACGCCCATTACGCGGGCGCTTCATCAGGATAAGACATTGCCCCAGGAGGAGGGAGTCTGGCAAATCGTCCTCCAGCCTGATTTCCAAATCTTGGCGATGGGGCCGGCGCCGCTTTCGGTGCTGGCGCAATTGGAGTTGGCGGCCGAGCGCGAGAAGGTCGGCAAGGGCGTGATCGAATATCGGCTGACCCGCGAGAGCGTCTACCAGGCGTTTCAGCGCGATCTTACCGAGGATCGGCTGCGGGCCTTCTTAGACGAGATAACCGAGCAGCCGCTGCCGCAGAACGTCGCTCGCTCGCTGCAGGAGTGGGGCGCGCAGCACGAGCGGATCGTCATCCGCCGCGATATTTGCATCCTCCAGGTGGATGATACGGAGATTTTGGAGATGCTCCTGAACGATGAGGAGATCCATCTGGATTTGAATCGCTTGGATGAACGCACCGCCTGGACGCCTTCCGCCAAGGCCGCGAAGGTCAAGGAGCGGCTCTGGGAACTGGAATATATGCCGACGGTCTCCCACGGCCCGGAGGAAGATCTCCCCCGCAGTGTGCAGTGGGATGACGATGTCCTGCAGCCCCGCCATCCGCTGCCCAGCCTCTACGTCACCGGGACGATGCGGCGCATCGCCGACGAGGTCGATGGCCATTGGGAACTCACCTCGGATAGCGTGGAGACCGCCGCCGCCTTGGGGATGGACGTGCCCGACATCATCGCGCTGCTGGAGAAGATGTCGGGCGAATCGATGTCGGCGGATTGGGAGAAGCGGCTCAAGGCGTGGGGCAAGCACTTCGGCAAGGGTGAATACGCCCGCCTGCTGCTCCTGCGCATGGACAGCGCCAAAGCGTTAGAAGAACTGCGCGGCGCGGATCGCCGCCTGCATCGCTGGCTGCGCCCGCTCGTCAAGGAGAGCGGCCTGGCCGTGGTCAACGAAAAGCACTGGGACGAGGTCCAAGAGTACCTCACCGAGTGGGGCGTGGACATCAAAGAGGATCGCTGGTGGTAGATTCATCGTAGGTAGCCGTTCCAAGTGAAATAACGACGCGGGGCCGAAGATCGGCCCCGCGTTTAGGTGTAAGGTAGATTGATTACAAAGGAGATCAGACCGCCACGGGCATAAGGGAGGCCCTCTCAACAAGGGCGATTGGCATCGTCTCCGTCAAGGAAGGCGTGTAGACTGAAACCTTCAAAATCTGGTTAACCGGCGGTTGCGTGATGATGTCCATCACCAACGCTTGCCAATCGGGTTCCAGTTCTTGCAAGCCGCTCAAGGGAAAACTCCGTGGCCCCAGAACGGTCAATTGCACCAACACTGAAAAATCCATCAGCGTCAAGCCGATGGCCCGCTTTTCAGCCCGATTGAAGCGCAGAAGGATATTGTCATTCAATTCAACGGCCGTGGTTGCCTTTTCGCCCGGAGAGAAAGAAACATAGAGCACGTCCGCCTCTTTATCATAAGAAATAACTGGTTCTTCGCTCATCTTTCACCCTTTCAGCCAAATATGCTTGAAAAACGCAGTAGCCACAAAGTTATTGGATATAGTTTGACCACTTTCATCAACATCAAAGCCAAACAGTACAATAGCAACAACGTGATTAACGTCATCAGGCAAGTCATCAAATGCAAGATAGTAACGATATTTGCGGGGGTTGAGCGGCTCCTGTCTTCTTCGCCCTTTTCTGAGAGTCGTTTTCAAGTATTCTTCATAAGTCTCCATCTCGGGATGGTTGGTTTCAGCGCTGATATGTGACCATCGTTCCTGAGTCAGATAGATTGAATTGCCGTATCGATCTTGAACCGTCCAACGTTTGCCAGAGTTGGTCATGCCAAGTACCCTTCGCTGTACGATTTTAGAACTATACTCCTATTATACTGACTATTGATGTAGTCAGCAACCTGTTTCCTGCACGTCCAAGTGAAATAACGACGCGGGGCCGATCTTCGGCCCCGCGTCTACGTTCACCGGCAACCAACATTTGCATTTAGATGGAACATGTTGTACGATATTTTTAGTGATAGCAAACAGCACAATCCATAACCGTGCGCAACCATAAACCCATTCGAATAGTGCCAAAATGACGAAA
>CAYXVS010000220.1:0-1587 GCA_964468735.1 uncultured Anaerolineales bacterium
CCGGGAGGGACTTAAACCTTCGCAAGGTTGCGGCGTGGGCTTGTCATCTACCCCTATCTCCTCTATAATGCCTCTGGATCTAACGGATATCCTTGCGAAGGTTTCACAACAACGTCTACTCACAATCCGCCGCTTCTGCTGGACATCGCACCGTTTACCGACCTACATCGTGACCTTCGCAAGGGTTGCTGATAAATGTTCACCCAGTCACGAAGGATATTTTTAAGGATATTTGTATGGAAAGTATGGAAAGCTTTACACGTCCCACCGGAACGCAAGACATTCTCCCAGAGGATCAACCCTACTGGGCATACATTACGGCGCAGGCGGAGGCGTTGGCGCACAGCTACGGCTTCGACCGGCTCGATACCCCCATCTTCGAATCGACGCAACTCTTCGCGCGCGGCGTGGGGGAGGCCACGGATGTCGTCGAAAAAGAAATGTATTCATTTCAGGATAAGGGCGATCACGACCTGACCCTGCGCCCCGAATTCACCGCCGGCGTCGTCCGCGCCTACATTGAAAATGGCATGCGCGTGCTGCCCAAGCCGATCAAACTCTACTCGATTGGCCCGGCCTTCCGCTATGAGCGCCCCCAAGCGGGGCGATATCGCCAGTTGCATCAATTCAACGCCGAGATCATCGGCAAACAATCGGCTATGGCGGATCTGGAAATTATGCTGATGGCTTGGGATCTCTATGATCGCTTAGGCGTCAGCGGCCTCTCGTTTCAACTGAACTCCACCGGCTGCCCCAAGTGCCGGCCCGACTACGTCGCGGAACTCAAAGCGTACTACGAGGATCACACCGACGAGATCTGCGAAAACTGCCAGCGCCGCCTCCAGACCAATCCGCTCCGCGTGTTGGATTGCAAAGAGGAGACGTGCCAACCGATCATCGAGCGCGCGCCCAAGATGATGGAGCACCTCTGTGAAAGCTGCGAGAAACATTTTGCCGAACTGCGCACGTATTTAGACGATTTGGAGCGGCCTTACACGCTCAACCACCGCCTGGTGCGCGGGCTAGACTATTATACCAAAACCGTCTTCGAGGTGTGGGCCGAGGGCATCGGCGCGCAATCCGCCGTCTGTGGCGGCGGGCGCTATGATGGCCTCATCAAGCTGCTCGGCGGCCCGCCCACGCCCGCCGTCGGCTTCGCCGCCGGGATGGAGCGCGCCGTCTTGGTGATGCAGGATCAGAACATCCTGCCGCCGCCGCTGCCCCGCCCGCCGGTCTACATCGCGTTTTTGGGGAAGCCCAGCCGCCGCCACGCCGTCAAACTCCTGGTGCGCCTGCGCGATGCGGGCATCGCCGCCCAGATCGCGATGAGCGGCAGTCTCAAAGCCCAGCTTCGACACGCGGACAAGGCCGGCGCCCGCGTCGCCCTCATCCTTGGCGGCAACGAGATCGCTGAGGGCGTCGTGACCCTCCGCGACTTGGCCGAGAGCACGCAGGAGACCGTCCCGCAAGAGGAAATCGTCGCCAAACTCCAATCGCTGCTCGCGGCGGAGTCGGCGGGCTAAGGCATTTACAGAAAAATAAACCTCCCCGGTAGAGACGCAAAATCTTGCGTCTCTACTTTTCGAG
>CAYXVS010000220.1:1687-5274 GCA_964468735.1 uncultured Anaerolineales bacterium
AGCTTTTGAGGACGTCTTATGGACCAAAAAATCTCAAACATTCGAAACATCGGGCTGATCTACAATTCGCAAATCCCGGCGGGCTACCCGCTGGCCGAGAAAATCCTGGCCTGGCTGGAGGAGCGCGGCATCGAAGGCTGGTGCTGCCCGCGCGAGGAGCATCCTGACGTGGACAAGTCGCCCGATCTGCTCATCACCCTAGGCGGCGATGGTTCCATCCTGCGCGCGATGCGCCAGGCCGCGCCGGCGGGCGTGCCCGTGCTGGGCCTCAACCTGGGACGGGTGGGCTTCCTCACAGAGGCGCAGCCGGACGCCTGGGAAGCGGCGCTGGAGCACATCCTGAGAGGCGAGGGCCACGTCGAAGCGCGGATGATGCTGCGCGCGTTGCTGATTCGCGATGACGAGATCATCGCCCGCGAGGACGCGCTGAACGACGCCGTCATCAGCCGGGGCGCGCTCGCGCGGACGGTGCGTCTGCGCACCTACATCGATGGCGCGCTGCTCACGCGCTACGTCGCCGACGGCCTCATCGTCTCCACGGCCACCGGCTCCACCGCCTACGCCTACGCTGTCGGCGGGCCGATTATGCCGCCGTGGCTGGATAACATCCTGGTGGCCCCGGCCGCCCCGCATCTGAGCTTAGATCGGCCGCTGGTGCTCAACGCCGGCGCCGTCGTCGAGGTCGAAGTGCATACCGCCCTGCCCGGCATGCTCACCGTCGATGGCCGGCTGGAGGGCGAACTGCACGACGGCGATCGGGTGCGCATCACCCGCAGCCCACTCCAGGCGCGCTTCCTGCGCCTGCGCACGCGGCACGATTTTTACAGCACACTGGTGGAACGCCTCATCCCGTGCAACGGAGACTGAGAGAGTTCTCGATGAACCCTTCCCGGAAGCTCGTCCTTTATGGCCCATGTACATAATTTTGATGACAAACTCACATTTCGACCTTCGCCAGAGTAGGCTAAAATAGAATCAGAGATTCGTTGGGTAGGATCGGAGTATAGTCGATGGATGACAACATAGCGGATGTGAAAGAATCTGAATCTGACGTGGCCGTTGCGACTGCCATTGAGGATCTTGAAGATGACGACGAGATTTTATATTGCCAATGGCATCCCAAAGTCGAAACGACCTTGCGCTGCTATCAGTGCGGCACGCCTATGTGCGTGAAGTGCGCCAAGCACACGCCGGTGGGCTACCTCTGTCCGGCGTGCGTGCGGGGCCGTCAAAAGCGGTTCATCACCGCCAAAAGCTGGGATTACGTTATCGCCGGCGTCGTCGCGCTGGTTTTGGGCGGCATCGCCGCCTTCATCCCGATGATCGGCTGGTTTACGATGCTGCTCTCGCCGATGGCCGGGGGCCTGATCGGCGAGGCGGTCTGGCGATTGGTCGGGCGGCGCTACGGCGAGCACCTCTGGTGGATTGCCGCTGTCGGGATCGTCGTCGGCTCACTGCCGCTGCTCTTGCCGACGTTGCTCGACAGCCTCTTTTATTTATCGCGAGGACACATTGGCGGCGCGCTTAATCTGCTCTGGTTCGGAATTCATCTGGTGTTGGTCATCGGCTCCGCGACGGCGCGGCTGCGACTTTCATAGATGTTGACACGCCGAGACGCCAACCCGCTGCCCCGCTGAGACGCTAACCCGCTAACCCGCTGACACGCTGACATGTCTGTTTCACAAAGGAATTAATCCTATGGCTGATATCTTGAGCCTCACCCCGCAGGCGCCCTTCCCGCCGCGACAGGGCACCGCGCTGCGCAATTGGGGCATCCTGCAAGGCCTCGCGGCCGAGCACCGGGTCTCCTTGCTCACCTTCGCTGCTGCGGATCAGGCGTCGGCGCCGCCTGCGCCCTTGAAGGCCGCCACTGAGCGCGTGGCCATCGTGCCGCAGCCTGTGCGCTCGATGCGCACGCGCCTGCGGGATCTGCTGACCAATCCCCGCCCCGATTTGACCTTACGCCTCGATACGGTGGCGTTTCGTGCTCAGTTGGAAACCTGGCTCGCGACCTATGATTTTGATTGGATCGTGGTCGAGGGCTTGGAGCTGGCGGGCTATCTTGACGCTGTCTGGTCGCGGCCCTCGCCGCCGCGCGTGATCTTCGATGACCACAACTGCGAGTATCTGCTCCAGAAGCGCGCCTTTATGACCGACCTGCGCCATCCGCCGCGCTGGATTGGCGCGGCATATTCCTTCGTGCAGTGGTTGCGCCTGCGCCGCTACGAGGCGGCGATCTGCCGGCGCGCCGATCTGGTGGTTGCCGTCTCCGAGGCCGATGCGCAGGCGCTAGAGCGCATCGGCCCCGATCTTGAGCCTTTGGTCGTGCCCAACGGCGTCGATGTGGCCACATTCAGTACCTTCACGGATGAGGCGCCGCTGGAGCAACCGGCGTTCGTCTTCACCGGCACGATGGACTTCCGGCCCAACGTCGATGGCGTCTTATGGTTCGCCCACGAGGTCTGGCCGCGCATCCGGGCCGAATTGCCGCGCGCGTGCTTCTACATCGTCGGGCGGCATCCCCACGACCGCTTGACGTGCCTGCGCGATGTGCCGGGCATCGTCATCACCGGCTCGGTGCCCGATACGCGCCCTTACATCAAGGGCGCGCTCGTCTACGTCGTGCCGCTCTTAGTCGGCGGCGGCACCCGGCTCAAGCTGCTGGAATCGACCGCGATGGGCAAGGCCATCGTCTCGACGACATTGGGCGCCGAAGGCTTCGAGCGCCCGGAGGACGTGATGGCGCTGGCCGACGATCCGGTGGCCTTCGCGGCGGCGTGCGTCTACCTGGCGCGCAATACGCCCGCGCGCTCGCAGTTGGGGAAACGCGCGCAGGCCTTCGCGGAGAATTACGATTGGTCGGCCCTATTGCCGCCGCTTCTGGAGAAAATCGCATCTACATCTACATATACATAGAAATACACGGCGCTTCATCCTGAACCTTCCGGGAAGCTACGAACACCTCGGTATTACAGGAAAACTGACTGAATCAGACAGTGTCAGCTTGAGAAAACCTGCTTATAGCTTCCCGGAAGGTGGAGGTCTGTAGTTATCATTTCGTGCCGCTATAGGTTCAGAGATCTATGGGTCTCTCAACCACGAACCATATTGCTGGAGGTTATGATGCACACCTATCAAACGCGAGAAATCATCGTCTTTCGGATGGCCTCGGGCGCGGAGTTGATCTCCGAGCTGACGACCTACTGTCAGACGCACGAGATCGAGATGGCGCAGGTGCTGGGCATCGGCGCGCTGCGTGATCCCGAAATCGGCAGCTATGATTTCGAGGCCGACGCCTACGACTCGTTCACGTTGGCGGGCGATTGGGAGATGCTCACCTTCAACGCCAACGTCTCGCTCAAAGATGACGCGCCGTTCGTGCATCCGCACGTGCTGCTGGGCAACGCGGCGGGCGAGGTGCGCGGCGGCCATCTCTTCGCGGCGGAGGTCTTAGTCGCGGAGTTGCACATCCACGTGCTGGAGGGGGAACCGCTGCACCGCGTCCCAGACCCGATCACAGGCCTGACACTCTGGCCGGTGGTGGGGTGAGCTTCATTATTGTCAATTTATTCTCAATTCTCAATTCT
>CAYXVS010000221.1:0-1318 GCA_964468735.1 uncultured Anaerolineales bacterium
GATGTATTTGTGTGCGATTTCCGTCGCTTGTTGGTGCGCCAATGGTCCGTGGAAATCCCTGTGTAGAACGCAAGACGCAATCTGTAAAAATAATGATTTTATGCGTTGTGGAAAAAGTCGCACCTATTAGCTCAAAGCCCCCGTCTCGGGGGCGTCTATAAAGCGAGAACGATGCTTTTGGCCGTCCCCGGGGACGGGGACTGGGAGCTTTTTTTGAATAAGTGTCACTTTTACCGTAATGCCTTTAGACGAGTGCAAGGGGTGAAAAGTTCCGCCGACGTTTATCATCATAGCATGAGGCAGTTGGATGGCAAGAAAAATCAGCCCAGATTAGGCGTGTAACTCCTGTGTAACTGCTGTGTAACTGCCCTCTGTTATCATAATCACAGTTGTCCCAATGAGATCCACATTTAGGAAACCTTTCCGGTAGCCGATTCCGTAATTGGGAATTGAGAATTTAGAATTTTGAATCTTTACTCAACAGCATTATTCTAAATTCGCAATTCTAAATTCGCAATTCGAAATTTGTTGCTTTGTATATTTAATTTTTCCAAGGAGGCATAAGGATGCGTTTGCAGGATAAGGTGTGTGTTATCACGGGCGGAGCCGCCGGGATTGGCAAGGCGACGGCGCTGCGTTTCGCGGAAGAGGGCGCCAAGGTCATCATCTGCGATGTGAGCGAGGCGGAGGGCCACCAGGTGGCCGAGGAACTCGGCTCCGATGCCAGCTTCTACAAGGTCGATGTCACGGATCGTGAGGCGGTGCAGACCTGGATCGATGATGTGATCGCGCGCTATGGCCGCATCGATGTGCTGGTCAACAACGCCGGCATCACGCGCGACGCGCTCTTCGTCAAGGTGAAGGAAGGCGAGCTGGTCAAGCAGATGAGCGAGGATGCCTTCGATAGGGTCATCGACGTCAATCTCAAGGGCGTCTTCAACTGCACCCAGGCCGTCGCGCCCTATATGATCAAGCAGGGCGAGGGTGGGGCCATCCTCAACGCCTCATCCGTCGTCGGGCTGTACGGCAACTTCGGGCAGACCAATTACGTCGCCACCAAGGCCGGCGTCATCGGGATGACGAAGGTTTGGGCGCGGGAGTTGGGCCGCTATCGAATCCGCGTCAATGCCGTGGCGCCCGGCTTCATCCTCACGGAGATGGTGCAGAAGATGCCGGATAAGGTGTTGGATACGATGCGCGGGCACACGCCGCTGGGCCGCTTGGGTCAGCCGGTGGATATCGCCAACACTTACCTGTGGCTCGCCAGCGATGAGGCCAGCTTCGTCCACGGCGCGACCATCAGCGTGGACGGCGGGAT
>CAYXVS010000221.1:1418-5250 GCA_964468735.1 uncultured Anaerolineales bacterium
AGGAGGCAATCGCATGGGCCGTTATGCAAAGATTATCGGGACGGGCGGCTATGTCCCGGACCATTTCGAGATGACGAACGAGAAGTTCAAGGAGTACATGGCCAAGGTCAGCCCCAAGCTGCCGGGCGTGGTCGATACCTTCGAGGAGCGCAGCAACATCAAGACGCGCTGGTACGCGCCCGATGATTGGGTCACCTCGGATTTGGCCGTGAAGGCATCGGAGGCGGCGCTCGAGGACGCGGGCATCAAGGCGGAGGATCTGGATATGATCCTGCTGGGCACCGACACGCCCGATTACATCACCCCGGCGACCTCGGTGGTGGTGCAGCATAAGCTAGGCGCGGTCAACGCCGGCACCTTCGATATCGGCTGCGCGTGCGCCTCGTTCCCCACGGGGCTGGTGCAGGCCGCCGGGATGCTGGCGACCAGCTCGCAGATGAAGTACATTCTGGTGGTGGGCGCCTATATGATGCACAAGTTGGCCGATTGGGAGCACGATGTGATCGCCTTCTTCTACGGTGATGGCGCGGGCGCGGCGGTGTTAGGCGTCTCCGAGGAGCCGGGCTTCGTCAGCTCCACCTTCTTCGCCGATGGCTCCTATCACAAGCACTGGGGCATCTACGCGGGCGGCGTCTACGAGCCGGCCACCGTCGAGGCGGTCGAGGCCGGGCGCACGCGCGTCAAGCTCATCGAGGCGTTCCCGCCCACAGTCAACAACGAGGGCTGGCCCCGTCGCATGCGCGAGTTGGCGGCCAACGGCAACTTCGATCTGCAAGATGTCGATCTGGTGATCTTCACGCAGGTGCGGCTCAACAGCATCAAGCTCGTGATGGAGGAACTGGGGCTGCCGCTGGAGAAGGCGCACTGGATTATGGACAAGTGGGGCTACACCGGCTCCGCCTGTCTGCCCTTGGCCTTCAATGATGCCCGCAAGCAGGGCAAGGTCAAGCCGGGCGATCTGGTGGCCTTCGTGGGGTCCGGCGTGGGCTACAACCAGGCCGGCGCCGCGTTTGTGATGTGATCTGTCGGGGCGTGTCGGGGCGAGGCAATCCGCACATAATCAAATATCGCGATCCATACCAACATCTTGCAAGATTATCTTGGCGTCGATCATCAACTGCGGATTGCCTCGCCCTTACAGTTTGCGAGATTACTCTGACATATTTCATCAACTGCGGATTGCCTCGCCCATACATACTTTTTAGGAGAATAATATGAACTTCAAATCGATGTATCAAGAGAAGCTGATCTCCATCCCGGAGGCGGCGGCGATGGTGCAATCGGGCCAGCGCTTGGTCTCGGCGATGTGCGCCTCGGAGCCGGTGGGGATGCTCGACGAGTTGGAGCAGCACGCCGAGCGCCTGGAGGATGTCCACGTGTGGATGTGCCTGCCGATGCACCCCTACGGTTTCTACACGCAGCCGGAGATGGCGGGGAGCTTCTTTCTGGAGAATTGGTTCTACGGCGCGATGGATCGCAAGACGCACA
Source organism: uncultured Anaerolineales bacterium (assembly GCA_964468735.1). GTDB lineage: Bacteria > Chloroflexota > Anaerolineae > B4-G1 > SLSP01 > JAAAOZ01. The sequence goes on from CAYXVS010000221.1 coordinate 2,907, forward strand.
AGTTGGGGATGGTCTCTTATGTGCCCAACAACCTGCATCGCGCGGGCAGCGACCGCATCCACGCCGGCGGCGTCGATATTTTCTGGGGCACCGCGACTCCGCCCAACGATCACGGCATTATGTCGCTTTCGACCTCGCTGGTCTACGAGCGGCAACTCATCGACGAGGCCGACCTGGTCATCTTGGAGATCAACGAGAATCTGCCGTGGACGCTGGGCGATACCCAGGTTCATATCACAGAGGCGGATTACATCGTCGAGAATACCCAGCCGCTGGTCGAACTGCCGGCCATCGCGCCGACGGAGGTGGAGAATGCCATCGGCGCCTACATCGCGGATCTCATCGCCGACGGGTCGACGATCCAGTTGGGCATCGGCGGGATTCCGAACGCCATCGCGCAAAGCCTCTTCGAGAAGCGCGACTTGGGCGTCCACACGGAGATGTTCACCGACGGCATGGTCGATCTCTTCGAGGCGGGTGTCATCACCGGGCGCCATAAGACGCTGTGGCCCAACAAGCTCGTCGGGACGTTCGCGCTGGGCACGCAAAAGCTCTACGAGTTCATCCACAACAACATCGCCGTGGAGTTCCAGCAGGGCAAAGTGACCAACGATCCCTACATCATCGCCCAGAACAACAAGATGGTGAGCATCAACACCGCGCTCCAGGTGGATATGCTGGGCCAGGTCTGCTCGCAGAGCATCGGCGCGCGGCACTTCAGCGGCACCGGCGGCCAATTGGATACGCATCGCGGCGCGCAGATGTCGCCCGGCGGACGCGGCATCATCGCGCTGCGCTCCACCGTCAAGAACGACACCATCTCCACCATCGCGCCGCACCTGAGCGCCGGCGCGGAGGTCACCGTGCCGAGCCAGGACGTCGACACCGTCGTCACCGAGTACGGCGTGGCCGAACTGCGCGGGCGCAACGTCAAAGAGCGCGCCGAAGCCCTCATCCGCATCGCCCATCCCGATTTCCGTTCGTGGCTTAAGGAAGAGGTGGAGAAACTCGGCATCGTGATGAACGTGAACGTGCCGGGCGTAGATCTGTAAAGCGCTTAGGTTATGTACCGGATCATTTTTTAACAAGATTAACAGGATCAGGAGAGGTTCTCTTATCTTGTAAATCCTGTTAATCTTGTCTAATCAGAACGACTGTGTAATTGTAGTTGACTATTTTAGACTAATCTGGGAATATACGGAGGATACATGATGGAAAAGCCTACACCCTTAGACGGCGTCACAACACAAATGATTGCTACACCCCGGTTGGAGCAGCACGTCTACTTCGCCGGGCCGGAGGATGGCGTACCGGTGGTCTTCGTTCACGGGAACTGCGCCTCCGCGCTGCATTGGGAGGAGACCATGCTCGCGCTGCCGGAGGGCTTCCGAGGCATCGCGCCCGACTTGCGCGGCTACGGCTGGACCGAGGCGGCGCCCATCGACGCGACGCGCGGCATGCGCGACTGGGCCGATGACTTAGATGCACTGATGGGCGCGCTGGACATCGAGCAATTTCACCTGGTGGGCCACTCGATGGGCGGCGGCGTGGCGATGCGCTACACCATCGATCACCCGGAGAAGGTACTCTCGCTCACGCTGGCGGACACGGTCTCGCCCTACGGCTTTGGCGGCACGCGCGGCGAGGACGGTCAGCCCGTTCACGAGGATTACGCCGGATCGGGCGGCGGCACCGTCAATCAGGAGTTCGTCAAGTACATCGATGAGGAAATCCGCGAGGGCGGCAACCCCAACTACCCGCGCGAGGTCATCAACGCCGCGTACTTCAAGCCGCCCTTCCGCCATCACCGCGAGGATGCGCTCGTCACCTCGCTGCTGGCCACCCGCACCGGCGAGGATTTCTATCCCGGCGATATGACCCCCTCGGAGCACTGGCCCAACGTCGCGCCGGGCGTCAAGGGCGTCGCCAACGCCTTCGCGCCCAAGTACGCGGACACCAGCGCCCTCGCCGATATCGACCCCCAGCCGCCCGTGCTGTGGCTTCAGGCCGCCGACGATGTCATCGTCTCCGACACCTCGATGTTCGACTTCGGCTTCTTGGGGCAACTGGGCATCGTGCCCGGCTGGCCCGGCGCGGAGGTCTACCCGCCCCAGCCGATGGTCAGCCAGACCCGCCACGTCCTGGAGCAGTACCAGGCCAACGGCGGCGCCTATGAAGCGCACATTATCGCAGAATCCGGCCACTGTTGCTATCTGCAGAAGGCGGATGAATTCGACGCGCTGTTAGCGGCGTTTTTGAAGAAGTAGGCAGTAGGGGTTTTGCATTTTCAGCAGTTGGACGCCTGGCAGGAAGCGCATCGATTAGTCCTGATGGTTTACACGAT
>CAYXVS010000222.1:0-5250 GCA_964468735.1 uncultured Anaerolineales bacterium
AACTAAACCAATTCAGCAGAGCGCTGACGACAAGCATCAGGGCGCCGAGGGTTGTCAAGCCATCCAAGATAAAGGCTAAGGTGTTATCGTTGGCGGACGCATCGGGTATCGCCACGGGCGCATCCATCGCGCCCACCGATTCCAGTTGGGAAAATGAGAGAATCGTCCGGCCCACGCCCAATTGATCCCCTGGGCGCAACTGATAGGGGCCGTTCAGGCACCGGCGATTGATCCAGGTGCCGTTGGCGCTATGGCGATCATAGACGATCCACGCGCCATCCTGCCACCGAATCTCCGCGTGGCATTGCGAGACGCGCGCATCGGGCAGGGTCACGTCACACTGCCGGCCCCGCCCGATGGTAAACCGCGGTTGTGAGATTGTGAACCGCTCGCCTTGATTAGCCCCATGTTCGATAACGAGTTCCATATATCGCACAACTTCTTAGCTAAGTTGGTTGAAGAGGAGGGTCTGATCTCCCAAGCGTACCTCGTCGCCGGTGTGCAGCGCGACACGATCCCGCACCTGTTTTCCGTTGACGAAGGTGCCGTTGGCACTCCCCAAGTCCTGGATGTAGAAGGTGTCGCCTTCGAGGAGAATCAAGGCGTGACGGCGCGAGACTTTTTCGCTGTCCAATTTGATGTCATTATCAGAAGAACGGCCTAAGCGCATCTCCGGCCGGGTCAATTCGTAATTGAGCTGCGCCCGACGATCAATCAGCAGCGCCTCGTGCTCCATCTTGGGGCCATGGACTAGTATCTTAGTTTTGCCATCGCCAGGCGCGCCGCCAGGCCCCGGAGGCGGCGCGGGCTGCGGCTGATCAAAACCGGCCCGGGGATCAAATTCCGTCTCCTTTTGATAGGGCGTGGGCGCGCCGCCAGGGGTTTCTCCCCATCCTTCATCTCCCCCATCTCCCCATCCGCCCTCGTCCATCGCGGTTGGCCCCGCCGTAGGGCCGGCCGGCTCACCGGCGCCGGGGATCGTCGCGCCGCCGCCAGACTGCCCGCCCCAATCATCCGAGGGCGAACCCCAATCATCAGCCGGCGGCGTGTAGGGCGTCGGCTCACCACCGGGCGGGGTGGACTTTTTCCGTTGGCTCACCCACACAATCGCCGCGATCAACAGGAGCAGCAAGAGTCCGCCGCCAATCGCGACGTAGAGGACGTTATCCTCGATCCACTCCATTAATGTCTGATCCTCGCCATCGCCCTCATCATCGTCCTCTTCTCCATCCTCGCCATCGGCTTCATCTGAGGGGGTGGCGGTCACATCCACCGTTTCCGGCGTGGGCGTCGGCTCGACATCCACATCGAACTTGAGGCTATCGCTCCCGACCATATCGTTGTAATCCACGCGCACATCGAGAATCTGGCGACTGGTCTCGAAATCGTCCACCGATAAAGTCAGCACGTAACGCTTCGTCATCTCCTCGCGCAACTCGCCCAGGAAGTCGTCGAATTGCTCTGAATCGGGCGTGTTGCGATAGTCGCCGCCGGTGCGATTGGCCAATTCGTTGAGAAATTGGTCATATTCGCGGCTGCCGCCGGTGTAACCGATGGTGTAGATGGGGACGCGCAAATTGCGCGCAGCATCGATCACGACATCGGAGTTATTGCGGCTCTCGCGGTCGCCGCCGTCGGTGATGACGATGACGCCCCGCCGACCAACCGGCTCCTCGCTCACCTGCACCGTGTAACGGATCGCCTTGATGATCGTATCGTAGAGCGGGGTCCCGGGCGGCGTGTTAACCATCTCCAGTTCCTGGACGAAGTTGGCGACCGCGCCGCCGTCCGTCGTGAACCCGTTTTCGTATTCGTACTCTGCATCTAACGTCTTTGAATCCGGGTCCACGCCCTGACGCACGCCAAAGACGGCCACGCGATCCTCGAGCGCCTTCTGATTCAGACAGAGATTGCTCACCGCGTCCTTCGCATTCTCAAAGCCGTTATCACGTTGCATCGTCTGATACAATTCCAGCACAATTGCAATGGAGACCTTCCCCGTCTCCATCTCGGTCTCATCGGGCACCAACGGCGCGCCATCCGAGATTTGGAGCGTGAAGTCATCCGCCGCAAGACCTTCCACCGCGCCCTCCTGGGGATGGCGCACGGTCACGTAGGCCTGGATGATCCGCTCCCCCTGATACCGGCTCGTGTCGATTTCGTCGATGATGACGACCAATTGACTCTCTTGGGCCGCAACCGGCAACGCCCAACTCGACACTAACACCATGCCACACAACAACAAACTCACCAGTGCTCTTATAGAACGTTTCACCATAAACTCCTTTTCCGGGCCTAGGTTGGGATAAAAATTGGCCCGATCTAGATTTTGCTATAGCCACGGACCTTCCGGGGAGCTGCACGTGTGTGTTTCAAGTCTAGGGCATCCGCTCAAGCCAAATGCTCTGTAGGATCGAGCGATCATAGCTGCCCGGAAGGTTTAGAAAATCAAATAAAACGCTGGATTACACCTCATCGACCGCCTTGAAGACCAGGATGGTCTCTCCAATGAGGAGAAAATCCCCATCCTCGAGCACCTGCCGGTAGACGCGATTTTCGGCGGCCTTGCACGCCTCGTAGCTGCCGACGAAGGTGCCGTTCGAGCTACCCTGATCGTAGAGGACGAAGACCTTCTGCTCCGGGTCCTCCTCGCTCTCCTCCAATTTGATTTTGAGGTGGCGACTGGAGACCGCCCGATCCCCGCTCAAGGGGATATGATTTTCGTGCGTGCGCCCCAAAACCGTATCCGGCCCTAAGCGGAAGACCTGACCCCGCTGCCCACCCGGCCCCTCGACCACGGCCAGCCAGGCCAACGGCATCGTCTCCGGCGCCCCGGCGGGCATAATCTGCGTCTTGCCCTCGCCCCCCGCCGGCCCGGCAGGCCTTTGCGGCTGCGGGGATGGCGGCGTATAGGACGGCGGCGATTCATAACGGGGGTAGTCACCCAAACCCCCCGGACGCGGCGTAGGGCGATCTTGCGGATTGGTGGGCTGGAACGGAGCGTTGTCATCTACCTCGGTTCGCTCCCAGCTGCCGGCGCCGGGCGTGCGCTGATACCCCCCGCCGTCCATCGGGACGGTCTTGTCATTGCCATCCACGACGGTGCGTTTATCATCTTCATTGCCATAGTTGTTGCCATAATCATTGCCATGATCGGCCCAGGGATTATCCCCCATCGGAACTGTCTTGTCATCACGCATTGGAATACAACCTCCTTCTAATTTCTAATTGCTAACTGAATAACTCTGAAAGAATCAAGACTCTAACTCAATACGCAAACGATGCTTTCCAACCGAAATAACGTCCTTGGCGCTCACCGGCACTTCGCCGAAGACCCGCTCGCCGTTGACCCACGTGCCATTGCGAGATCGGTCCTCTAGCCAAATTTGATTTCCGCGCTGAACGATCTTAAAGTGGCGCTTCGAGATATAGGGATCGTCTGGCGCGATTTCTGCCCGCCCTAACACGACGCTGGGGACGGTCAGGCGGATGCAATGGCCCTGATGAGGGCCGTTCATCATCATTAACTTCCCGGCGAAGATATTAGGGGGCGGCGTCGCGATAGCACGCCGTTGATAGCCCATCGCGCACGCCATCTCCCACGCCGACGTGAAACGCTTCTCCGGGGCCTTCGCCAATGCCCGGAGCGCGATCTCCTCCAAGCGCGGAGGCACGCGGGGGTTGATCTGGCTCGGCGGGGCTGGATCGGCGTGGATGTGCTGCACCAGCACGGAGATTGTCGCCGCGCGAGGCGAGACGTCCTGCTTCATCGGGAACGGCGGCTGCCCCGTCAGCAATTCGTACAGGACGATGCCTAAAGAGTAAATGTCACTGGCCGGGACAACCCGCTGCGCCTGGGCTTGCTCCGGGGAGATATACTCCGGCGTCCCCACGGTCCGATCCTTCGTCACCGTCACGGAGGAGGTCAACTTAGCGATGCCGAAATCGGTGACCTTGACCTGCCCTTCCTCGTTCACCATGATATTCTCCGGCTTGATATCCCGATGCACGACGTTCTGGAGATGCGCGTAGTGCAGCGCATCGCACGCCTGGCCCATGATATACACAATCTGTTCCTCCGTCATCAGTTGCCCCACATACTCACGCAACGAGACACCGGGAATATACTCCATCACCAGGTAAAAGCGATGATCATCCGCTCGCCCCGAACCATAGATTCGGCAGATATTGGGGTGATTGCGCAGCGTCCGCCCAATCTCGCCCTCTTGAATGAATTTCTTGACGATGTAATCGTCATCCACATCCAATACCTTGATCGCGACGGGGCGTTGTTGCGGATCATGCGCCTTGTAAACCACCGACATCCCCCCTTGGCCAATCTTGCCCTCCAACAGGAACCCCTCGAAGTTGGAGTTGTGCGGCAACTGCATACTATCGGCGCCCGGCGTAGCGATCGGGGAGACTTTTTTCTTAGGCACCCCAATATCACCCTGAGCCGTAAAGCGGAAGGCGGTGTTGCAAATCTGGATCACATCGTCGCGGCGCAGGGTATGACGCATCACGCGATCATTATTGACGAACACGCCGTTGACGCTGTCCCGATCATACAACACGCACTCGCCGTCCTCGAAGATAATCTGAGCGTGCTGCCGCGAGACCATCATATCCTTTTGCAAGACCACGTCATTGGAACGATCCCGCCCGATGGTTAGCCCTTTGCGCGAGGCCGGAATCTCCCAAGTTTGGCCCGCCGCCTCGCCTTCTAACGCGATTAGCTTCGCGCCGGTCTTTTCGATCAGATCGGTGTTGGTGATGGTATGAGGAATGGGTGGTGGCATCGGCTGCGAGGAAACTGCTTTATTTGGGGATTGAGAGCGCAGGATAAAGAGTAGAAAAATAAGAGCAACAATGATAGCGATCCCTAAAGCAATAACAAGATAAATCTCCATTGCTAACTCTCCTGCCAACTTCCCCAAAATAACGTTATAGGAGCGATTTCCAAATCGTCTCTACTCTCTGACACGAACGAGCAAGCGAGAGCCAACATACCAATAAAGGAAGTTCTTCATCAGATTCTTACCCGTCAGACTTGAATTCTACAAATTAGGCGCCTAAGTGAGCATGCCCTATGCCTTAGATTACCTTTGTTTGAAATTAATTAAAACTGCCCCCATTATATCATCTCATTTTTAACTTACAAGCAACCACCAAGCTACTCAAAACCTCTAAGGCAGTTCCAGAAATTGAAACCTCCCAAACCTGATGCTTTTTCCTCCCACGGCCATGGGG
>CAYXVS010000223.1:0-2419 GCA_964468735.1 uncultured Anaerolineales bacterium
CTCCCTCAGTAGCGGCTACCTTAGCCGAGATCCACGACCTGCCGCGCCTGAAAGCCTTGTTCAGACAAGCGGCCACGGCGGAGACGATAGAGGAGTTCGAAGGCGAATTGGGCTAAGGCAGGCACTGTGAGGTGCAACGCACTTTTCGGCTTGTCACTAGGCACATCCTGTATGAGATGCGGCTTTTCCTTTATTTCAAGTGCGTTGCACCTTGCTCAATTCATGACACTAAACTGATACCTTTCCGACAATCAGCCGTCGCTCCCCTTCGGCCCCCTTCCATTCGCATCCCGACCCATTTGATGCTATACTTCTCCCCATGGAAACGTTGACGACAAAGCCAACCAAGCCGCGCCGTATCTTATGCTGGACGCTCCTGATCATCGGGCTATGCCTCTACGCGCCCTTCCGCAGCATCTCCTTGGATGATTTCGACGCCTACAGCTTCGCCTTAGCCCTGGAGCGGTTCGATCTGGCCTTGCAGCAGCCCCAACCGCCGGGATTCCCCATCTACGTGGGGCTGGCGCACTGCCTCTATACCCTCACCGCCGACCCCCTCGCGGCGCTGACGTGGGTGAGCGCATTGAGCGGCGCCGCTGCGCTCCTCCTCGTCTACAAGATCGGGCGCCAATTCGATCCCGCGCGCCCGTTCACCGGCGTCGCGGCGGCCCTGTGGCTGGGCCTGACGCCGCTGGCCTGGCTCACCGCCGAAAAAGCGCTCAGCGATGCCGCTGGCCTGGCGGGGATGCTGCTTCCGCTCTGGCTCTGGGCGCGCTGGCAGCGCTCCGGGCGCGGCCTGGCCTTCGCGGCGCTCACCAGCGGCCTCGCGCTCGGCATCCGACCGCAGAACGCGCTCCCGCTCGCCCTCTACATCGCCTACGCCCTGCTCGCCCACAGCCTGGAGGATGGGGATCGGCAGCGGAGCGCGCGGCGAACGTGGCTCCTCACCGGGGCGCTGGGCCTCTGCGGCGTGCTGCTCTGGCTGATCCCCACGGCGTGGGCGGCGGGCGGATTGGACGCCTACGTGGCGCAGATCCGCGCGCACGCCGCCCACGTGAGCCAGGCCGATTCCCTCTGGTCGCTGAGCGTCCCCCTGCCGACGGCCCTCCGCTATCGGCTCCTGGCCTTCGGCGATACGCTCCTTACCTCGCTCGTCGGCGTCGAGCTGTTCACGCCGCTCTCGCTGGGGGATGGCGTGCGCTCAGGCGCGCTGGCGCTCATCGTCGGCGTGGGACTGGCGCGGGCGGATTGGCGGCGACGCGGGACGTGGGGCCTGCTCTTCTGGACGCTGGTGATGGCCGGGCAAATCGTGTTTTACGTGACGTTGGATCGTCCGCGCTTGATGCTCCCGCTGCTGCCGCCGCTCGCGCTCCTGGCAGCGAGTGGGTGGGCGCGCATTCGTCGGCCCCGCTGGCTCCCCTCGCTGGTGATGGTCGTCACCTGCCTGGCGCTGCTGATCCAGGGCGCGCCGTTGGCCGCGACCATCGCGACGACGCCCTCGCCGCCGGCCCAGGCGACGGCCTACGTCGGTGCGACCTATCCGCCGGAAGCGACGTTGATCGCGGCGGCCGGCTCCTTCCGCGCCGTGCAGGTCGAGCTGCCGAACTATCGCCTCGCCTACCTCTACCGCTTCGAGCCGGAGGCCGTGCGGGCCGCGCTGGCGGAGCGGCGCTACGTCGTCGTCTTCGACCGCGACAAGTTCCCGCCGGAGGCGATGGCGGCGCTGAGCGACGACGGGCGCTGGGTCACGCTGGAGGAGAAGACCTTCGTCCGGGATCGGCGCGTGCACACGCAGCACGATCAGGTGCGCGTCCAGGTGCTGACGCCGGCCTCGCAGGTACCGACCTCGGCGCTGCGCCTGCCCGCCGACGGCTGCATCGATCTCGGCGGGGGCGCGGACGGGCGCTATTTGGGGGTGGGCTGGTTCCGACCGGAGGCCATCGGCGGGGCGCAGGGGCGCTGGGCCGGCGGGGCGTTGACCTCGACGGTGCGGGTGGCGCTGCCGGAAGCGCGCGCCTATCGCCTGCGAGGACGCGCGTTGGCCTTCCCGCCGGAGCAGACGATGCTTCTGGAGATTAATGGGCGGCGCATCGAGACCCGCGCCTTGCCCCAAGCGTGGACCGAATTCGAGATGCAGATTCCGGCGGCGGCGCTTTCATCAATTTCACCACAAGAAGAACAGGCGACGACGCTGGCGTTGGTCCATTCGGACGCGCAATCCGCCTTCGATGCCACCAACGGCGGCAGCTCAGATCGGCGCGCGCTCACGGCGGCCTACGATTGGCTGTGCATCGAGGCGGTACAGGGGGCAGGGGGCAAGGGGCAAGGGGCAATGACGCGCGGAAATGTGATAGAATAGAGGACATCATTCACATCGCCGAGACGCTAAGACGCTAACCCGCTGAGACGCTGAGACGCT
>CAYXVS010000223.1:2519-5247 GCA_964468735.1 uncultured Anaerolineales bacterium
CGCTGAGACGCTGAGACGCTAACCAAACACGGAGTTATAGAGCCAATGAACAACCTACCCACGGGCACGGTGACCTTTCTCTTCACCGATATTGAGGGCAGTACGCAACTTTGGGAACATCACACGGACGCGATGCAACGGGCGCTGTCGCGCCATAACGCGATCCTGCGCGAGGCCATCGAACAGCACGCGGGCCACATCTTTAAGACGGTGGGTGATGCCTTCTGCGCGTCGTTCGTCCAGGCCACGGACGGGGTCGCGGCGGCCATCGCGGCGCAGCATGCGCTCCAAGCGAAGGACTGGGGCGCATGCGAGATCAAGGTGCGGATGGGCCTCCACACCGGCCCGGCCAAAGTCCGCCATGGGGATTATTTCGGCCCGACGGTCAATCGCGTGGCGCGCCTGACTGCCGCCGGTCACGGCGGGCAGATTCTCCTTTCGGCGATGACGCAGCAGCACATCGAGGCGGCGGAACATCTGCGCCTGCTGCCCGACGAACTCGCCGAGGAGGATACGCCAGATGATGCAAGCGCCAACGCCATCAACGATAAGGGAGCGCTCGATCTGCGGGATTTGGGGACCTACCGCCTGAAAGATCTGGTTCACCCAGAGCGCATCTTCCAGGTCGTCGTGCCGGGGCTGAAAAACAACTTCCTCCCGCCCAGCGCCAAGAAGTTCCATCCGCCGACCTACGCCGAATCGACCGCCTTCACCGAGCACCAACTAGCCATCCAAAGCCCGATGCATCCCACGGGCGATCAGCCGCAGGCCATCAACGAGTTAGTCGAGGGATTGGAGAACGGCTATCGCCACCAGGTGCTCAAGGGCGCCACCGGCACCGGCAAGACCTTCACCATCGCCAACGTGATCGAGCAGGTGCAGAAGCCGACGCTGGTGTTGGCCCACAACAAGACGTTAGCCGCGCAGCTCTACTCGGAGTTCCGCGAACTCTTCCCCAACAACGCGGTCGAGTATTTCGTCTCCTACTATGATTATTATCAGCCGGAGGCCTACGTTGTGCAGCACGATCTCTACATCGAGAAGGATTCCGACATCAACGAGGAGATCGAGCGCCTGCGCCTGGCCGCCACCGCCGCCGTGATGACCCGGCGCGATGTGATCGTCGTGGCCTCGGTCTCGTGCATCTACGCGCTGGGCAATCCGCAGGAGTGGGGCAAGGTGATCCTGCCGCTGGAGATGGGGCAGCAGATCCGGCGTGAGAAGGTGATGCGCCATCTGGTCGCCATCTACTACGAGCGCAACGACCTGGACTTCCGGCGGGGCACCTTCCGCGCGCGCGGTGACGTGCTGGAGATCCGCCCGGCCTACACGGAGACGGCCTTCCGCATCTCGTTTTGGGGCGATGAGATCGAGCGCATCACGGAGGTCAATCCACTCACGGGCGAGGTGTTGGCCCGCCCCAAGGCGATTAAAATCTTCCCCGCGCGGCACTATGTCACCTCCGAGGAGAAGCAAAAGCAGGCGGTCATCGATATCGAAGAGGAATTGGAGGAGCGCCTGGCGGAATTGCGGGCCGCGGACAAGTTGGTGGAGGCGCAGCGCCTGGAGCAGCGCACGCGCTACGATTTGGAGATGATGCGGGAGATCGGCTACTGCTCCGGCATCGAGAACTACTCCCGCCACATGGATCAACGGCCCTCCGAATCGCCGCCGTGGACGTTGGTCGACTACTTCCCGGATGATTTCCTGATGATCGTGGACGAATCGCACATGGCCGTCCCGCAGGTGCGCGGGATGTATCACGGGGATCGCAGCCGCAAGCAGACGCTGGTGGATTTTGGCTTCCGCCTGCCCTCCGCGTTGGATAATCGGCCCCTGCGCTTCGATGAGTTCAACACCCGGCTCAATCAGGTGATCTACACCAGCGCCACACCGGCCGATTATGAGATGGGCAAGGCGGATCAGGTGGTCGAGCAGGTCATCCGCCCCACCGGCATTCTGGACCCGAAGATCGAGATTCTGCCCACCAAGGGCCAGGTCGATGATCTGGTGGGGCGCATCAATAAGCGCGTGCAAAACGGTCAGCGCGTGCTGGTCACCACGCTCACCAAGCGGATGTCGGAGGATTTGGCCGACTATCTGCGCGAGCTGAACATCAAGGTCACCTACCTGCACAGCGAGATCGACACCATCGAGCGCGTGGAGATCCTGCGCGATCTGCGCATGGGCCAGTACGACGTCGTCGTGGGCATCAACCTCCTGCGCGAGGGGTTGGATCTGCCGGAGGTGAGCTTGGTGGCGATCCTGGATGCCGACAAGCAGGGCTTCCTGCGCAGTTCGACGGCCCTGATCCAGACGATGGGCCGCGCCGCCCGCCACATCGAGGGCACGGTGGTGATGTACGCGGACAAGGTCACGGACGCGATGCAGGAGGCCATCGATGAGACGACCGAGCGGCGCGAGAAGCAGCGGGCGTACAACGAGGAGCACGGCATCGAGCCGCAGGCCATCGTCAAGGAGATCCGCGACCTGACCGACCGCGTGCGCGCCGAGGCGAAGGAGGAGAGCGGCCTCGATCTCAAGCCGGCCCAGATGCCGCCGGCCGCGCTGGAGCGGATGATCCGCACGTTAGAGAAGGAGATGCGCGACGCCGCCGAGGCCTGGGAATTCGAGAAGGCCGCCACCCTGCGCGATCAAATCTTCGAACTGCGGGGCATCCTGGAGGAAAAAGCGCCGCTCTGGAAGCGGGATAAGAAGAAGTAGCCGC
>CAYXVS010000224.1:0-5230 GCA_964468735.1 uncultured Anaerolineales bacterium
AAAAGTGCGTTGCACCTCACAAGACTAAACGATTACGTCTAAAGTTTGGTCTAGCCGCCGGTTTTTCACCAGATGCGCAGAGAAATGCCTTCTTTGCGACTTTGCGCCTTGGCGTGAGGTCGTCCCCTTCTTTCAGGAGAGTCCTATCTTTGCTCCACATCAAAAACGGCGCTCTCCCTACGACTTAGGTCGCCACGCCCGTTCTGGATTGAGCGCCGTGAATCGCTCATGGTATGTCTCATTGTAGAAGCGCACCCTGGCGGGGGCGGTGTAGAGTCCGCACGGATCTCCGGTATCGCTGGCATAGCCCGTCTGAGCGTAGGTTCCACATTCTGCGCAGATTGGCGCGGAAAAATCTAGGCGCACCTTGTGTCGGGAACTACCGCTACTGCGCAATTTAACCTCGCGGTTGGATTGCGGTGGGCGTTGTCCGCACCACGCGCATACGGGTGGAAATTGTATTGGAAATCTGTCGCTCATTGTATATTTGCCTTAACCTGTTGATTCGCGATAGGCATGGCGGATCGTCGTCACCAACTCGTCCAGATCGAAGGGCTTGGTGATGTACCATTTGATTTTTAGTTCGCGGGCGCGCAGGTCGTGGCGCTCGCTGCGCCAGGCCGAAAGGATGACGATGGGCGTATTCGCCGTATCTGGATCGGACTGGAGCCTCTCGATGGTGTCGAAGCCGCTCACCTCCGGCATCCGCAGATCCATCAGGATGACGTCCGGGCGCCAACTCTTGGCCTTCGCCAACCCCTCCGGCCCGTTGGTCGCCAGGGCCACTTCGATGTGGGCGAGCTTCAGCAGTTGATTGACCAACTCCCGTTGGGAAGGTTCGTCTTCCACATATAACACCCGGATCATAGGTTGCCTCCTGTGCCGGCGATGCCTCGCGGCGGTTGTGTTTAGAAAATAGCTCACGGATTTTCACAGATCACACGGATTTTTTAGATCTTTCTGCGGAGAAGTCCCCCATCTTAATTCTAAGAATTTAGGACGCATCTTAAAAGTATCAAATTTTGTTCGTAGTAAGCCTCGGAGCGGCGCCGTTAGGCGTAAGCGGCGTGGCGTTCCTCAGGGCTGCATAACGGCACTTCATTTCATCGCGCAGCAGATAATAGGCGATCCAATTCCAGCCGCCCATATAGCGGCGGTAAAATTGCTCGTTGGGTTCCTCGTCTGTGTTGATCCGTGTCTATCCGTGAGCTATTTTCTAAAAGAGTTGCGTAGCTAATTAACTCAATAACTTGTGCGGCGATGGGCGACGTGATGGATTTCACTAAGCCTCGTCTATCTCGATCAGGACCTTCAACGCCTCGGCGCGGCGGTCTGCGACGGCGAACGCCTCGGCCGCGTCCTTCAGGGGGAAGCGATGGGTGATCAGCGGTTCATCGCGCACCTCGCCATTGGAAAGCAGGCGCAGCGCGGTGGCGAAGTCAGCGCCGGCGTACATCAGCGCGCCGATCAGCTCCAGCTCGCGATCCTGCACCAGCCCCAACTGCAGCGGCGCGTCCTCCTGGTAGACGCCGCCGATGATGATGCGGGAGCCTTTGCGCGCCACGCGCACGGCGTCGCGCGCGGTCGCAGCGACCCCCACGCACTCCAAGATCACATCGGCGCGCGATGGCCCGAAATGCTCTTCCAAGGCCGCCATCAGGTCCTCTTCTTGAGGGTTGATGGCGAAGTCCGCGCCGAGTTGGCGGGCGAGCGCCAGCCGCTCCGGCAGGATGTCGGTGATCATCACGCGGCCCGCGTTGTGCGCCTTGACCACCTGCAACGTCATCAGGCCGATGGCGCCGGCGCCCAAGATGAGCACGTCAGCGCCGGGGGCGAACGCGGCCAAGCGCACGATGTGCACGCCGACGGCCAGCGGTTCCGCCAGCGCCCCTTGATCCCAAGAGAGCGCGTCGGGCAGGTGCAGGGCCTTGGCGGCGGGTACGACGATATAATCGGCCATCGCGCCGGGCGTCTGGCAGCCGATCACCTTGAGGTGTTCGCAGATGTTGTAGCGTCCGTGGCGGCAGTTGTAGCACTCGCCGCAGACGAGCGACGGCTCGACCGTCACGCGGTCGCCGGGGGCAAAGGCGACGATGTCCTCGCCCACCTCCGCGACGGCGCCGGCGAACTCGTGGCCCGGCACTACGGGCAGGTCGATAAAGGGGTGCTGGCCGTGATAGGCGTGCAGATCGGAGCCGCAGATGCCCACCTTCGCTACGTGGATGAGTAACTCGCTGGGGCCGGGTGTGGGGCGCGGCGATTCGATGATGCGGATCTCTTCGGGGGCGTGCAATTCAACTTGGCGATTGGTTTGCGTTGTCATCGTATGTCCCTCCTGATGGTGTTTGGTTTATGTGTAATGAACATGGGGCGGCTTCGGGGATTGTAAAGCAACAGCCCCCGGCCTAGGGGAGCTAGTCTGGAGTTGATCTTCGGGGGAGAGATGGACGGGACGCTGGCAGGCGAGGCAGAACGCCTCGTTGGGACCCAGCGGCTGCTTACGGCGGCGGCAGAGGGCCTTATGCCAGTCTCTAAATTCATCACCGACGATGCGCAGGCGCCCGGACTCGGTGCGGCGATGGGGGCAACCGCCCTCGATGGCCGAGAGAATCTTTTGGCGCGAGCATTTAAGCTCGCGGGCCAGATCGGCAGGAGAGTACTCCAGATGGAGCAGGCCGCCCAATCTACTATCTGATGGATGTGAAAGCTTAAAGCGTTGCATTGTTGCCTCCTAAATATGGTGTTGTAGAACGAAACGGGTACATCATACAACACGATAGGAATAGCAGGTAGCGACTGGCGCGGGGTGCAACGCTGGTCGTATCTGACCGGGGTCGTGGCCTGATCCCGGATCACTTCAATTATAGCATAGTTTTTCATAAGGCAGTACCTCAGAGTGTATTTGAAAATTCAAATCGGGAATCCTTGCGAAGGTTCACGGAAGCTCTGTCCAACAGATTAACCTGTTGGCTGCACCTCATACGGACGATTTGAGGTCACGTGTGCAACCTTCGCAAGGAGGCTAATTTTTAGACAGCACCTCACCTATCATCGTAATAAATCTATCACCGAGAATCAAGAAAATGGAGGGAATCTGTCGAAAATCTGTAGGGAAATTGTCGAAGATTTGCACGCCTGTTGATTTGAGGCGCTGAGAGATGTTGGGTCTTTTGGATTTTGCCGGATATCGCCTCTAAGTTGTCCTAAAAGCAGTGAGGATTCGCACATTTGTGAGGATCACAGACCTTTTTTACGTCGTTACTGAGCTGTGGATGGGACATAGGCGGCTGCACCCGACGAATTCTTGAAGAGCCGGTATGTTTTCTACTCAATGAACTGGAGGACCGGATGGAAATCGATCAGAAGTTACTCATTATGCTCATCATCCTGCACGGGGTGAGTTGGCTGTACAACGTGCTCATCACCCACGCTAAGAAAGTGAACGAAGAGGTGTGGCTCCCATGGTGGGAGTAGGGAAGTAAGGAGCAGACAAAAGAGAAAGAGAAAACCGGCTCGCCCTCGTGTGAGGATGGGCCGGTGGAGGTATCAACTTTCGCGCGGGAGTGTGCTTCAAGCCGTAGGTTGAGGTTCTCAGGGCGTGCCTCAAGTTATGGCTTGAGATTGGCACATTAGCTGGCGATACTGGTCGTCCAGGTCACAGCATTAACGTCACGAAGTGACAGCGTCACTTCGTGACACACCGGCGTAGGGGATGCTGACCAGGGATTGCTTTGCCAGCGATATCCGAGAGATAGACGAGAAGATCTCCGTGTGTCGCATTGTCCTGAATCCAACGCCTGTCCGCCCGCAGCCAGCGCCCCGGCGCTGGCTGGATGCCTGGCGTAAAAAGCTCACGGGCGCGTAAGGGGATCGGGGGCAGGGATATCCACCGCCGTCCACGCCGGGGCGGGACGCGGGGCCGGGGTACGCCCGTAGAAGAGATCATCCATCCGGAGGGCCAGTCCTCGCGCCACGCCGGAACGCCGGATGACCTGGCGCAGCACGTTGTGGCTCAAGGTGTCAGGGTGCGAGTACGGGCACACGCTGACGCAGCGTCCGCAATCGGTGCCGATGACGTTCCAGTAGCGGAAGCATTTGATGCTGTCAATCTGCCAGCGCAGCGCGCCTTCGATCTCCTGGCGATCATCGAAGGGGATGGCGCGACTAGGGCAATTCTCCGCGCATTTCTTGCAGATGCGGCAGAAATCCAAGATGTCCGGGCGCGGGATGCGCGCATCTACACCCAGCGGCAGATCGGTGGTGACGACGCCCAGACGTACGCGCGGCCCCAGTTCCGGCGTCATCAACAGCCCCATCCGTCCGATCTCGCCCAATCCCGCGTCGCGGGCCACCAACGGCGCGATGACGCGGTAGTTGCCATCGATGTGCGCTCGCGCCGGATAGCCCAACGCGCGGATGAACGCCGCGAGTTGTACCGCAATCTGCGCTGCGACTGCGTATTCCTTCGCCGTCTCCAGTACCGTCGGCGCGTTGGGCGCGGTCCCCATCAGCGTGTGATCCATCTCCACCGTAAAGGCGAGCGCGTAGCGATGCTCGACTGCCAACAGGGCGCCGTAGTCTCCGCTGCCGCGCCCAATGTGCGAGTAGACGTGATAGGGTTGCAGCGCGGTGATGCCCACCGTCCGCGCGCCGTAGTAGCGAGCCAGCCCTTTGAGATAGTCCGTGGCGGCGGATGGCGAGAGGGAGAGCGCGGTCGCTGCAACCGGGCCATCCACCCAATTCCGCAACGCTTCTGGGAGCAGAAAGCTCGCCCTGGCCGCCGCAAAGTGCAAGGGATGCGCTTTTTGGGCCGTCGACGCGAGCAGGCCCGGCAAGGCGCGGATGCGGTCGTCGATGGCCTGATGTTCGGGATGTTGCTTGTAATAGGCTGTGTACGCCGCGCTGCCCGGTTTGAGTCGCGCCCGTGCAAACATGATGTCGCGCTCATCCACGCGCTTCTGGGGCGTGTCGCCGCCGGGTTCGACATGGCCCACGGGCAGGGCCAAGCCTATCCCGCCGAGCAAGACCGCGCCCGCCAGGAGAACGGCCACCGCGCGCTGCGCGGCCAACGGCAAAGTCACAACGAAGCCTGTCACGAGCAATCCCAACGCGGCCAATCCCAGCGCCACGCGCGCAGCGCGCCGCTCCCCTTCGCGCCAGCTTTGTGTCCCAAAAACGGCCAGGCTTACCGCCAGCGCCAGGCCCACACCTGCCAACCATCCCGTAATCC
>CAYXVS010000225.1:0-5190 GCA_964468735.1 uncultured Anaerolineales bacterium
GTGGGGATTATACGATTGCACCCGGCAAATTCCTGAAGAACCAAGAAACATTGATGAGTAGACTACAATGACCATTTTAGGCATCAGCGCCAGCGGGCGTGAGGACGGTATCACCAGCGAGGTCGTGTGCGCGGTGTTGGAAGCTACCGGCGAGGAGTACGAGTTCATCTCGTTGGCGGGGTTGCAGATTGGCGGATGTCGCGGCTGCACGCGCTGCGCGGCGGACAATCGCTGCCAGGTAATGGACGACTGGCCCGCCATCGGTGAGAAGATGCTGGCCGCTGAGGCCATCGTCTTTGGCGCGCCGAACTATTACGGGATGATCAACGCGCTGGGCCACGCCTGCCTGGAGCGCACGTTCTGCTTCCGCCACCGCGAGGTCTTCAGCCTGGCGGGTAAACTGGGCGTGGCGATTGGCGTGGATGGCGGCGGCCAGGATTCGCCAGGTGTGGGTAACACACCCGTCATCGCCCATATCGAAATGATGTTCCGCTCGAATCAGATGGCCGTGGTGGGGACGGCCTACGCGGATGGCTTTTCACAGTGCTACACCTGCGGCTTTGGCAAGGATTGCGCCGTGGGCAGCGTCGTGGCCCGTCACGGCTTCCTGGATGCCATTGAAGACCGCCACCTGCCGCCGCGTTTCGCCGAGCAGGAACGGCTCGCGCTGCGCGCCTACAAAGTCGGCAGGACGTTAGGCTCGATCCTCCGCGCTTCGGCAGCATCGCGGCCCCGACGGCAGAGACAAAGCGGGGCAGCTTGACGGATTCGTTGGTCTCCGTCATCATCCCGGCGTTGAACGAAGCCGAAAATATCCGGGCCTGCATTGCCGCTGCCCGGCGGGACTATCCGACCGACGCGGTGGAAATCATCGTCGTGGATGGCGGCAGCACCGATGGCACGCCCGACCTGCTCCCCGCCAACGCGACGCTCATCCACGCGCCGCGCGGGCGGGCCGTGCAGATGAATCGCGGCGCGGCGGCAGCCCACGGCGAGGTGTTGCTCTTCTGCCACGCCGATTCGCGGCTGCCCGCCGGCTGGCGTGAGGCGGTGATAAACATCCTCAGCGACCCCGATGTGAGCGGCGGCGTCTTTCGGACGCAGATTCTGCCGGAGACGACGTGGGTGATGTGGCTGCGCAACCGGCAGCCGATGAGCGACCGCTGGTGGGAAAAGCACGGCGATCAGGCGCAGTTTATGCTCTGCGCAACCTTCGAGCGCCTCGGCGGCTTCCCCGACCTGCCCTTGATGGAGGACGTGGAGATGTCTCGCGCGCTCCACCAGGCGGGACGCTACGTCCGCCTGCCCCTGTGCGTGACCACGTCCAGTCGCCGGTATCTGGAACACGGCGTGCTGCGACAAGCGGTGCGCAATCGCTGGAACCTCTTTCGCTACCTCTGCCTGGGCGCGACGGCGGAAGAGATCGCGCGCACCTACCGCACCCGGCGAGAGGGAGAGCCATGAAACGTGAGGTTGTGAAACAACACCTGATCGTCTATGCCAAGCGCCCGCTGCCCGGCTACGCCAAAACGCGCTTGAGCGCGGACATCGGGGCGGAGCAAGCCGCCGGGGTCTACGCCCGGCTGCTCTACGACTATTTGCTGGATGTGCTGCGCACCGATCTGGGGGAGATGTGCATTGAACTGGCCGTCGCCGCCTCGACCGACGCGCCCTTCTTCGCCAAGGCATTCCCCGAGCTGCTGGTGCGAGCGCAAGTTACCGGCGATCTGGGCGCGCGGCTATCCGCCTCGTTTGCGCAAGCGTTCGCAGAGGGCGCCAAGACGGTTGTGCTGACCGGCAGCGATATTCCCAGCCTGGATCATCACATCGTGCGCGCGGCGTTCGAGGCGCTGGAAAGCGCGCCGGCCGTCATCGGCCCGGCGTGCGACGGCGGCTATTACCTGCTTGGGATGCGCGCGCCGGGCTTCGCGCTGTTCGACGACATCGCGTGGAGCACCGCGCGCGTGCTGGCGCAGACGGAAGCGTTGGCGCAAGCGCAGGGTCTGCCGCTGGCCTACCTGCCGGAACTAGAAGATGTGGATGACGGCGCGGCGTTTGCCCGCTGGCAAGACTCGCTCGCTGGGGAGCGGCATTGATATTGCGGGAACGCCGTCCGTTGTGGTTGGCATGCGGCGCACTCGCGGCGCTGGCGCTGCTGTACTGGCTCTCGCCGGGCTTTCGCGGTCGGGTACAGCAGGCCGTCGATCTGCTGGCGCGGGCGGATATCGAGCAGACGCGGGACTATTTACGCGGATTCGGCGTCTGGGCGCCGGTGATCTCGGCGCTGTTGATGGTGTTGCAGGCGCTCTTGCTGCCGCTGCCCTCGATGGCGCTTACGCTGGCGAACGGCCTGGTCTTTGGCGCATTCTGGGGCGCGCTGCTGTCGTGGAGCAGCGCGATGGTCGCGGCGGTGGTGTGCTACTATCTGGCGCGGGGGTTCGGGCGGCCGTTGGTGATCCGACTGGTAGGCGAGAACGCGCTGGCGACGACCGACCGTCTCTTCCACCGCTACGGCCAGCACGCCGTCTTGCTGGCCCGGCTGATCCCCGGCATCTCGTTCGACGTGGTGAGTTATGCCGCCGGGCTGAGTTCAATCCCGGTGGGCGCATTTATCCTGGCGACCGGTGTGGGGCAACTCCCGGCCACGGTGCTATACTCTTTCCTGGGCGAGAACCTGTCACAGGACGCCACGGTGGTCTTGTGGATTATCTTTGGCGTGTTGACGGTGGTGATGTTGGGATGGATGTTGAACGCTTATTTCGTACAAGAGCTGTCAGGTTTCAGAAAACCTGACAGCTCTATAGATAAAATCGAGGAGTGATGACGATGGAATGGGACGGACGTGAATTTGAAGCCAGCCTCAAACGGCAGGTGGATTTCGGCCTGGATAACTGCATCGGGGCCAATGCCTGCATGGAAGTGTGCCCGGTCAACCGCCTGCACGTCAACCAGAACGAGCTGGATTCGGTGATGGTTTCCGGCGTGTGGACGGAGCGCGTGCAGACCTTCGTGACCGAGTGCGTGCAGTGCGGCGATTGCACGTTGGCCTGTCCGGCGGGCGTGCGCCGCGATCAAATGATGCTCTATCTTAAATCGCAACTGCCGGAACTGCCCAAAGCGTGGAAGAAATACTACGCCATCAAGGGCCGGCGCGACCGTAGTTGGCTCATCTCGCTGATAGATGTATGGCTGCGCGCGCGCCTGGGGGATTTGGGCCAATATGTGGACAAGGCAGATTTGGAGCAAAAATCGCTCCTCTTTTACTTTGGCTGCTACATCGCCTCGCCCTCCGGCGCGCCGGCCGCTACGCTGGCGCTGGCCGACCGGTTGGGGCTGGATTACGAGGTGTTGGGCGGGGTGCGCTCCTGCTGCGGCTGGCCGCACTATCTCAGCGGGCAGATGGGCTACGGCCAGCAGATGCTCATGCACCTGGGGACGCTCATCGATCAGGTGCAACCAGACGTCATCGTCAGCGGCTGCGCCGAATGCTATGCCGGGCTGCTGCGTCTAAAGAAAAAGACAGGCGCAACCTGGCAGGCTTTGACTACCCCAGAATGGTTGCTCCCCCACGCCGATCGCCTAACCTGGCGCAGGTTCGACGGGCCGATTGCCATCCACGACTCGTGCCACGTCACCAAAAAGATAGGGAACCCCGATCCGGCGCGTCAACTCCTGGCGAAGATGGCGGACGTGGTCGAGATCGCGGAAACGCCGGAGGCGTGCGTCTGCTGCGGCTACTATAACCTGCACGTCAGTCACGACGTAAATCACGCGCTGCACGCGGACAAGGTCAATGTGGTGCAGGAAAAGGGCGCGCAGGGGATGGCCTGCGAATGCGTTACCTGTTGGGAATCGTTCCAGGCGCCGTTCCGGGAAGCAGACCTACCCCTGTGGGATTTGATGGTGGCCGCCGAGCAGGCCACGCGACCCGAAAAGGAGGCGCGCCATGGCTGAGCAGACCTATCTCATCATCGGCAACGGGATGGCGGGGCTGAGCGCCGCGCAGGCCATTCGCGAGCGCGGCCGCGACCGCGCCGGGCGCATCGTCCTCATCGGCGACGAAAGGGAACCTTACTACTACCGCGCCTCGCTTTCCGAGTGGATTTCGGGCGATCTCACCGACGCGATGCTGACCGGGCGGACGCCGGCCTTCTACGATGCGCTGAACCTTGAACAATTGACCGGCCACGTTGCCCGCATCGAGAGCGCCGCGCGGCAAATTCACCTAGATGACGGGCGCGCGCTGGCCTACGGCAAGCTGCTTATCGCCACCGGCGCGCGGGCCAACGTCTTCCCCATCGCGGGCCTGGACGCGCCGCTCACCTTCCGCACCCGGGCCGACGCGCGGGACATCAAAGAACGGCTCGGTGACTGCGGGCGCGCGCTCATCGTCGGCGGCGGCATCCTGGGGCTGGAACTGGCCGGCGCGCTGCATAAAATGGGCATCGAGCGCATCGCCATCGCGCAGCGATCGGGCTTCGTCGGCGGGCCGCTCTTAGATGCTGACGCGGCGGCGTGGCTGATGGCGCACTATCTCACGCCCGATGGCATCGACGTGTTCGTGAACGACACCGTGGCCCGCGTAGAGGGCCGGACGGCGCACCTCAAAAGCGGGCAGACGTGGGATTTCGATATCTTAGTCGAGGCAGTGGGTATCACGCCGCTGTTCCCGGAGACGCCGGGGTTGGAAATCGGGCGCGGCATCCGCATCGACGCGAGTTGCCGCACTAACCTGCCCGACGTGTACGCCGCCGGCGACTGCACCGAGACCCAAATCCCCGGCGCCGAGCGCTGGCAGACCACGCGCATCTGGCTGGATTGCGCCCAACAGGGCAAGGTCGCCGGGCGCAACATGGCCGGCGATGCTTGCACATTGCCCGCGCTGCCTTTCTACAATGCCTCGGTCATCTACAAAGCGGACTATACCTACATTGGCGAGCCGCACGGGGACGAGGGCGAGAGCTATGTCTGGCAAGCGGGAAACGGCTATCGCTCCGGCTATCGCAAGCTGCGCGTCGTGGACGGGCGGTTAGCGGGCGCGCTGCTGCTCAACGCGCGCCACGGGGATATGGCGCTCGTCAAAAGGATGGGGCAGCCGGTAGGCGAGTTGGGCGCAGAAATCGCTCGCCCTGATTTCCCGTGGAACACTCTGACGGGAGAAGATTGGGACTACGAGTTCTTTTAGGCAAG
>CAYXVS010000226.1:0-5178 GCA_964468735.1 uncultured Anaerolineales bacterium
GCCGAACCGATGGTGATTCACGGTATGGGTTCAGGTCCTGAAACCGAGGCGACGGTCATCAACCTGCTGGAGCGCGTGGGCCTGCGCCCGGAGCACATCCGCCGCTATCCCCACGAGTTCTCCGGCGGACAGCGGCAGCGCATCGGTCTGGCGCGCGCCTTGTCCCTGCACCCCAAGCTCATCTTCTGTGATGAGCCGGTCTCCGCTTTGGATGTCTCGATCCAGGCGCAGACGTTGAACTTGATGCAGGATCTCCAATCGGACTTCAACTTGGCCTATCTCTTCGTCGCCCACGACCTGAGCGTGGTGCAGCACATCTCCGATCGCGTTGCCGTGATGTACGTCGGCAAGATCGCCGAGATGGCCGAATCCGACGAGCTGTATAATAATCCTCTCCATCCCTACACCGAGGCATTGATGACGGCGGTGCCGAAACCCGATCCTAAATATCACTCGGAGCGGGTCATTATGCAGGGCGATGTCGCCGATCCCTCGAATCCTCCCAGTGGTTGTTACTTCCACCCCCGATGCCAGTACGCCAAAGACATCTGCTCTCAAAAGGAGCCGGAGTTCCGCGAGCTAAGGCCTGATCACTTCGTATCGTGTCATCGGGCTGAAGAGCTTGATCTGCGGGGCGTCTAGATCCATTCTGATATGCTTCCGGTAAAAACTGAGATATGGAGAGAAGGAGAGTAGGATGGCAGATTTGAAAAAGACAGTTCAAGTATTAAAGCGAGCGCCATTGTTTCACACATTGAACAATCGACAGTTGGAGCGATTGGCCCGCCGCTTTGTTGAGCGTAAATATGAGGCTGGCGATACGATTGTGACCCAGGGCAAGGGCGGTGAGGGCTTCTTTGTCATCACCTCCGGTGCGGCGAATGTGATCCGCGAGCGCCCCGATGGTTCCGAGGTTGTCGTCAACGAATTAGGAGAGGCTGATTTCTTCGGTGAGCTGGCCCTGTTGGATGATGGGCCGCGCACCGCCTCCGTCGTGGCGACCGAGCCGACGGAGTGTCTGGTCCTCACCCGCTGGGACTTCTTCGGCGCATTGAAAGAAGATGTGGACACCGCGATCGCTATTTTGCAGGAGGTCGCGAGACGCTTCCGGGTGGCCTTGGATACCCTATAAACCGTTTAGGCTGTTCGTTTTATCCAGAGCAGGGCGCGCTTTCCCATGAGGTGCGCCCTGTCTTTGCGTAAAAAGTGCAACGCACTTAAACTAAAGAAAAGGCAACTCCTCATGCCGTATATGCCTGGGGATAAGCTCAAAAGTGTGTTGCGCCTCACAAGACTAAGATGAGGACGAGGAGAAGGATGAGAGCATGAAATGTCCCAACTGTGGCTTCGAGAGCTTGCCGGAGATGCGCTTCTGTGGCATGTGTGGCGCGCGCTTGGTTCGCACCTGCCCTGAATGTGGCTTCGCCAATCCCCTGATCTATAATTTCTGCGGGATGTGTGGGGCCGTCTTGGGCGAGCAGGACGAGGCGCGGGTACCCGCTGCAAATCTGCCCGTGACTGAGTTGCCCCCGGAGGTGCGTCCACCTGCGCACCCGGCGCCCCAACTCGCCGGTGAGCGGCTCGCAGGCGAACGGCGCATCGCTACAATCCTCGTCGTCGATGTGTGGCACTCCACCGATCTCCTGGAGCGCGTCGGCACCGAAGATTGGGTCGAGATCATGAACCAGTTGCTGCAACTGCTGGAATCCAAGATCTACCACTTCGGCGGTGAGGTCGATCAGTTCCGGGGGGATGGTCTCATTGCCTTTTTCGGGGCGACCTCCGCCCACGAGGATGACCCGGAGCGCGCGATTCTTGCCGCCCTGTGGATGCAGAAGGCCGTCAAGGTGTACGCGGCGGAGCTGGAAGAGCGCCACGATGTCGATCTGCGCATTCGCGTTGGCATCAACACGGGCGAGGTCATCGTCACCAGCGTTGGCGGTCAAGACTACCGGGAGGATACCGCGATGGGCGAGGCGATCACCGTCGCCGCGCGCATGGAATCCGCCGCCGAGCCGGGGACGGTCTTGGTCAGCGAGAACACCTATCGCTTGGCCAGTTCTCAGTTCGAGTGGGAGCCGCTGGGCGAGATTCGAGTCAAAGGCGTGAGCGAGCCTATCGCCGTCTATCGGCCCGTGGCGCCGCACACCGATGCGATGTGGTCGCAGGGGATGTGCAGCTACAGCATCACCATTCCTCTGATTGGCCGGCAGCGCGAGTTCCGCACCCTCAAAGCCTGCATCGAGGATCTCTACGATGGCCGGGGCGGCATCGCGATGGTGACCGGAGAGAAGGGCATGGGGAAGACCTTTTTAGTCGCTCACGTTCGACAATACTTTGAGCGCCAAGGGATGCTCTTCGCGGAGGCGCAAAGTCGCGATGTGAGCCTCTCCTCGGCGGAGGATGCGGCGGACGCGGCGCCGTGTTGCCCGCCGCGCGTGACATGGTTGCGTGGGCGTTGCCGCTCCTACGATCAATCATGGCCCTACACTGTCTGGGTCGATCTTCTCCAGGATTGGTTGGGGATGCGCTACACGGAGCCGATGCAGATTGGCCCCTCGCCCGATCTGGACAAGGAGGGGATCGCGGCCCGGTTGCGTCAGCGCTCGGAGGCGTTGTGGGGGTCGCAATTTACGGAGTACTATCCCTATCTGGCGACCTTCTTGTCGTTGCCGTTGGAGGAGGCGTTCCAGGAGCGCGTGCGTCACCTCGGCGCCGAGGGGTTGCAGCGCCAGTTCTTCTTGGCCGCGCGCAGTTGGGTCGAAGCGCTGGGCCAGCGCGGCCCGCTGGTCCTCACCTTCGCGGATATGCATTGGGCCGATACCAGCTCCTTGGATTTGCTTACCCATTGCCTGCCCCTCTGCGACACCCAACCCCTTCTCTGGTTGCTCGTCTTCCGCCCCGATCGCACCTCGCCGGTGTGGGGTTTTCATCACTACCTGGAGACGGAATACCCCCACCGTTTGACCGATCTCTCCATCCCGCCGCTGACTGAGGAGCAGAGCGTCGAATTTATCTCGCGTCTCATCGGCGCCGGCACCCTGCCGGAGGAGACCCTCCAGATGGTCGTCCACAAGGCCGAGGGCAATCCCTATTACATCAAGGAGCTGGTGAACGCGCTGGTGGCCCAGGGCGTTCTGGTGCTGGACCCGGAGACCGGCCAATGGCAATCCACCCGCCCGGTGACCACGCTTGATCTGCCCGATAGCTTGCAAAATCTCCTGCTGGCCCGCATCGACCGGCTCTCGGCGGAGGAGCGGCACGTGCTCCAGGTCGCCTCGGTGATTGGGACCGTCTTCTGGTGGAATGTCCTGCGCTCGATGATGGACGGCATCACGGCCGGCCCCTCCAAGCTCAAGGACTACCTCACCGTCCTCCAGCGTCGAGAATTGATCCACGAGCGGCGGCGCGTCCCGGAGCTGGGGCGTGAGTATGCCTTCAACTCCTCGCTCATCCGGGATGTGGCCTACGATAGCCTCCTGCGTCCTCAGCGCGAGGCCTATCATCTTAAAGCTGCTGATTACTTGGAGAGCCTGTTGGCCTCCGACGAGGGGGCTACACCGTCCTCGGCGCCGCAAAGATACGGGATGGTCGCCTATCACTACGGGCAGGCCGGCGCGCTGGATAAGGCGCTCGCGTACACGCTGCAGGCGGCCAAGCAGGCGGAGACCTTCTATGCGAACTCGGAGGCGTTGGGGCACTATGATCATGCCCTCAAGTTGCTGGATAAGTTGGCGGCCCAGATCCCGGTTGAGGACGAGGAGGCCCACCGTGAGTTGTTGTGCCAGCGCTTCGATGTGTTGAATCGACGGCGCGCCGTCTACTATCTGCTGGGCGAATTAGAAGCCGAGCGGGCCGATGCGCGCGCGTTGCTCGATCTAGCTCGCCAATTGGAAGATCACCCAGAGCTGTTGGTCGATGCGCTGTTGGAGCAGCCGGGCGTGGGCAGCGTGCAAGGGCGTGGGGAGTTGGAGGCCGGCATCGCGATGGCACAGGAGGCGTTAGAGATCGCCCGCTCATTGGGGGATCGCCATCGCGAGATGCGATGCTTGATGGCCCTGGGCAATTTGTACAATCTGCGCAAAGATCCCGCTTGGCAAGAGATCCTTAATCAGGCGCTGGCGTTGGCCCGCGAGGTTGGGGATCGGCGCGCAGAGGTGCAGATGTTGCTCCGATTTGGGTGGGCCTCCGGCACGGATAACTTCGAGCGGAGCATGGAATACTTCGAGGCCGCGTTGCCCATCGTCCAGGAATTAGATGACAAGCGCGCCGAGATTTCGCTGTTGAGCGCGATGCGCATGCCGCTGGAGCGTTCGGGCGATTATTATCGGATGTTGGTGGACTACGAGCGCAAGCGCTTGCGGCTCAGTCGCGAGATCGGCGATCACTACGCTGAGGCCCACGCGATGATGTTCTGTGGGCAGATCGAGGGCCTGTGGCTGGGGGATTACGAGGCCGGACTGGAACTGGAGCACAAGTCGTTGGAAATCTACAGCGGCATCACCGCCAGCGTCTATCCTCTGCTGCGCATCGCCCAGATGGAGGCGGAGTTGGGTCACACCGAGGCGGCCTTGGCGGTGCTGGAGCGCGCTTATCCCATCGGGGAGCAGGAGGTGCGCGATATTGGGCGGGCCGGCCTGGGGATGGTGCGCGCCATCGTTTACAATGCGTGTTGCGATGTGGAGCGCCTCTTTATGGCTATCGAGGCGGCCGAGGGCGTCTGCCGAATGGTGGATGAACAGCTGGTCTCGGAGCAATACAAAATCGCGGCGTTTTGCGAGATGTCCGCTGCGCATCTGGGGTTAGCCGCCATGTCAGTGGATGAGGGGGAGCGTCGACATCACCGCGAGGCCGCGTTGAATCTGTCGCGCGCGGCCGTAGACATCTATGAGGACTTCGGCTTCTTGCAGATTGTGGAGTGCTTCAGCGAGGAGATGCTTTTCCGGCACAGCATAGCGCTTTCCATCAACGGCCAGACTGAGGCGGCGTATGATTTTCTCAAGCACGCCTACGACGAGATGATGCGCAAGCACGCGCTGATCCCGCCCGATAGCCACTACCGCCAGACCTTCTTGAACAACATCCCCGTTCATCGTGACATTCGCGTTGCCTACGCCACCAGCTCGATGCAGCTCACGTGGGACGGCTCAAAGGTTCAGCTTCAGTTTGATGAACGGT
>CAYXVS010000227.1:0-5147 GCA_964468735.1 uncultured Anaerolineales bacterium
ATTTTGGATCGGCGCGTCTACCCCGCCGAGGTCGCGTACGTCCATTGCCGGCGCTACACCGAGGTCGCGCAGGCGATCACGGACATGGTCACGCAGAGCGGCGGGCCGTGGATGGCGGCGGCGATGGGGATGGTGAGCGCGGCGCGCGCGGCCCGCTCGCTGCCGGCGGAGGAGGCGGCGGAGTTGCTGGAGAACGCGGCCTACGCGCTCTCCCACGCGCGCCCGACGACCTCGGAGCGGATGGCAGCGCACGTGGAGCAGATCCGCGCCGTGGCCGAGGAGGCGTTGGCCAGCGACGAGGACCCGGAGGCGGCGACGCTGGCCTACGTCGAGGCGAAGCGCGAGGCCCGCTACCAACGCTCGCGCGCCATCGCGACCCACGCCGTGGATCTCCTGCCCGATCCGTGCACGATCATCACCCAATGCTTCGCGGAGACGCTCATCGGGTTTGTGCTGCTGGTCGCCAAGGAGCGGGGCAAGGCGATCTCCCTGATCGCGCCGGAGACGCGGCCCTATCTTCAGGGCGCGCGCCTGACCGCCAGCGTCGCCGTCGAGATCGGCGTGCCGGTCACGCTGATCACCGACAATATGCCCGGCTACGTCATCTCCCAGGGCAAGGTCGACGCCTTCATCTGCGCCGCCGACGTCATCACCTTGGATGGCCACGTCGTCAACAAGATCGGCACCTACGAGATCGCCTTAGCGGCCCACCGGCACGGCGTCCCCTTCTACGTCCTGGGCGCGCCATCGGCCCAGAACCCCACCATCGACACCGTGGAAATCGAGGAGCGCGATCCCGACGAGGTGCTGCACGCGATGGGCGTGCGCACGGCCAAGGAGGGCGTGCGGGGCTACTATCCGGCCTTCGATATCACGCCGCCGCACCTCGTGGGCGCCGTCATCACCGAGCGGGGGATTTTCTCGCCATACAACTTGGGGAAGTTCCGTGCAGATTAAGGTGCAACGCACTTTAATTTAAGTGATAGTCGCTCCCGATGCAATATATGCTTGATGATAAGCAAAAGTGCGTTGCACCTCACAAACTCGAACAGAAGCTATTTGACACGCCCCCAACCGTTCCTATAATGAAGGCAGAAGCCACTTCGGAGCACCATCGCGTTTCATTATCTCCATAATCTCCATAAGGGAGTCACCCATCCAATGAATGAAGCAGCCAACGAAGCAAACGAAGCTGTGATTTCCATTCAGAACCTCCGTTTTCGTTACCGAGGCCAGCGCGATCCCGCGATAGACGATGTCTCTTTTGATGTCCAAAACGGCGAGTTTCTCGTCATCATGGGGCACTCCGGCGCGGGGAAGAGCACGCTGGCCGCCAGTATGAACGGCCTCGTGCCCCACTTCCATCGCGGGCGCTTTGGCGGGCACGTCATCGTGATGGATCAGGACACGCGCGAGGCCACCGTCGCCCAGATGTCCGAGATGTTGGGCATGGTCTTCCAGGATTTCGAGGCGCAGCTCTTCTCCACCAACGTGGAACTGGAGGTCGCCTTCGGCCCGGAGAACTTCGCCGTCCCCCACGAGGAGATCGCCCGGCGGATCGACGAGAGCCTGCGCTTGGTCGGGCTGGAGTCGCTGCGGCATCGCCCGCCCTCCACGCTCTCCGGCGGACAGAAGCAGAAGCTGGCGATTGCGTCCGTATTGGCGATGCAGACGCCCATCTTGGTGATGGACGAGCCGACCACCGACCTGGACCCGATCAGCAAGCGGGGCGTCTTCGACATCGCGGAGACGTTGCGGGGACGCGGCGATCTGACGCTCATCGTCGTGGAGCACGAGACCGAGGAGGCCATCGACGCCGACCGGATCTTGCTGCTCAAGGAGGGGCAGATCCTGCGACTGGGGCCGGGGGAAGAAGTCTTGCGCGAGGTCGAGCTGATGGCCGAGACGGGCGTGATGCCGTTAGGCGTGCCGAACTGCTTCCATCAACTGGGCGTCGCGACGGACGAGTTGCCGCTCACCGTCGACGCGGGCGAGCAATATCTCCAAGAACACGGCTGGCGGATCGATGAGAAGACCTACGCCGCGCTCTTAGCCGAGGACGACGCCCGCCGCGAGCAGCGCGGGCCGGTGCTCATCCATTGTGACGATCTGGAACACACCTACCCCGGCGGCGTCGAGGCGCTCAAGGGCGCGAACCTCGACATCCACCAGGGAGAGATCATCGCCATCGTGGGCCAGAATGGCAGCGGCAAGACCACGTTGGTCAAGCACTTCAACGGCCTGCTGATGCCCACCGGCGGCCAGATCGAGGTGGACGGCGCGCCGACCGCCGAGCAGGGCGTCTTCAAGCTGGGCAAAAAAGTAGGCTACGTCTTCCAGAACCCGGATCACCAGATCTTCTCCGAGACGGTCTTCGATGAGGTGTCGTACAGCCTGCGCCTGCGCGATATGGATGAGGCGGCCATCGAGCAGCGGGTGAGCGAGGCGCTGGAGGCGGTGGGCCTCTCCGGGCGCGAGGAGGATGACCCCTTCAGCATGACGAAGAGCGGTCGCCAGCGCGTGGCCGTGGCCTCCGTGTTGGCCATCCAGCCGGAGGTGTTGATTTTGGACGAGCCGACGACGGGGCTGGATCATCGGGAGCAACGCAGCATGATGAATCTGGTCCGCACTATGAACGCGAATGGCAGCACGGTGATCTTTGTGACGCACCACATGTGGGTCGTGGCGGAGTACGCCGACCGCGTCTTCGTCGTCAAGGATGGGCAGATCCTGCTGGAGGGCGCCACGCGCGAGGTCTTCGCGCAAGAGGAAGTGCTGCGCGAGGCCTATCTGCGGCCCCCGCAGTTGGTCAGCCTCTCGAATCGCCTGGGGAAGACGATGCTATCCGCCGAAGAGTTCGTCCGCTGCACCAACGCGCGCGACCACGGGGAGGAAGCCTAATGGACTCTGAAATCTATTTAGATCGCGACACCTTCATTCACCGGCTCGATCCGCGCACCAAGCTCTTTATGATGTTGACCGCCTTCGTCGTCCTGCTCTATTTTCAAGATCCGCTGTGGGTGCTGCCGCTCAGCGCCCTGATTGTGGTGTGGGGCTATCTCGCCCGCTCGCTGGTCAACCTCAAGCGCATTCGCTACATCCTCATCGTCCTGACCGTCTCCAGCCTGATTATGTGGACGCTCTTTTCCGGCGGGGAGACGCCGTGGTTCTGGATCTTTGAGGTCGAGGCGGTCAAGTACAGCATCGCGCGCACTTTAGTCATGGTCTCGCTAATCACCACGGGCATGATCCTGCTGAGCACGACGCGCAACGAGGAGCTGGTCATCGGCATGATCAAGGTGGGCCTGCCTTATCGCGTGGGCTTCGCCATCTCGACCTCGCTCCGCCTGGTGCCGACCATCGCCAGCAGCACGCAGACCATCGCGCAGGCGCAGCGCAGTCGCGGCCTTGATCTGGACAGCGGCAATCTGCTGGAGCGCTTGCGAAAGTACATTCCGCTGCTGATCCCCGTCTTCATCTCCACGATCCGCAGCACCAACACCTTCGGGATGGCGCTGGAGGCCAAGGGCTTCGGCGCGCGCGAGGATCGCACCTTCTACCTGGAGCCGCATCTGGAACGCAGCGATTACCTCGTGATGGCCGGCGTAGCGCTCTTCTTCATCGTCGTGACCTACTTGAAGATCGCCGGCTACGGCATGATCGACGGGCTGATTCGGTTCTGATATCGGTGTAGGCCACGGAGCGACACGATGATTACAGAGGTTTGGCTAAAAAACTACCGCAGCTTCAAGGATGTGAACGTTGCCTTGCAGCCCTTGACCGTACTTGTCGGGCGGAACGGCGCCGGCAAGAGCAACTTCCTGAAAGCGCTCAAGCTGGTGAAAGACAGTATGCTCTACGGCCTGGATACGGCGATGCTGCGCCAAGGCGGGTTAGACGCCTTTCGCCGCTGGCAAAAGCGTGGGCAGCCTTTAGATGTCGGGATCGGCCTCAAAATTGAGCGACCGGATTACCGAGCAACGTACAAAATCGTTTTAGGCGACACGCCCGCCGGCCCGGTCAAGCAAGAGCGTTGTTCATTTCAAGACGGCGAGATCGCCGATGGATTTGACGTTCAAGTGATCGATGGGCATAAGAGATGGATAACCCAGCCGCAGGGCGTCGCCGCGCCCTCTGAATCAAAGTATTTGGCCCTGCCGTTGTTGGGCGGCCATCCCGGTTTTGACGACATCTACCAAATGTTGAGCGAGATCAGCGCCTATACCATCCTCCCCAACCTCTTGCAGGAGCCTCAGAAGCCCTTGGATGATTATCCATTAGATGAAGAGGGTAGAAATCTGGCCAGCGTACTGCGCGCCTTCGACGAAGAGCAACGGCGTGGATTAAACGAAGCGCTGTTTCGGATCATCGGCGATGTGAGCGGCTATCGCATCGAGAAATCCGGCACGCGCTTGGTGACATATCTGCATCATAAAACGGGCGAAAATGGGCCGAACTTCGAGCTTAGCCAAGAATCCGATGGCACGCTCCGCGTTTTGGCTCTCTTGACCGCGCTTTACCAGCGTCCGGCCCGCCCCCTGATCACTTTAGAGGAGCCAGAACTGACCATTCATCCCGGCGCGATGGGCGTGTTGTGGGAGGAAATCGAGAAGGCGTCCACGCACAGCCAAATCATCGTGACAACGCACAGCCCCGATTTGTTAGATATGTGCGCGGTGGATCAGATCCGAGTCGTGGAAAAAGAAGAGGGCGTCACGCGCATCGGGCCGGTGGATCAAGAGCAGAAAGCTATCGTCCACAGGAAATTATTTTCGCCGGGCGAGATCCTCCGCGCGCAAGGGCTAGAACGCGCCTCGACGCCAAGCTGACGCCATCATGCCCAGGGATAAGGTCTACGCGATTGTCGAGGGCCATGGGGAGGCTGATCCGCCGTATCCCAACCAAGATCCGGCGGCCAAGATACTGACGGCTAAGATGTTGCAACACGTCCAGTGCTGGCATTGGTTTCCATCCAAACGCCCACCTTGGCGGTTGGGAAGTTGCGGGGATTTCTACCCGCGCACGGAGAATCTGTTGCGCGCACTCGAAGCGCACCGGCATTTTTCGGATTGTGCGGCCGTTTTGGTCCTGTTTGATCTGGAGGATGATTGTCCGCGCGAGATCGCGCCGCACGTCGCCACTCGCAT
>CAYXVS010000228.1:0-5120 GCA_964468735.1 uncultured Anaerolineales bacterium
GCAGTTTTGGCCGGGGGAGGAGAAAAAGACGAGTCGAAGGGTCAAAACTGCATTGCTCTTCATCGCCAACGGTTGAAACCGCTGGCTGATACTGGGAAGTGCGATGGAATCGCACTAAAAACAACCTCTACAACCCGTTTCCAACGGGTTTTGAGTATCAGACGATGAATTCCATTCATCGGGCCAAGACAAGGCTACGAACCAATCAGCGACATTTCACCTAATTCCCCATAAGAGCCAACTGCATTGTAGAGCGGGGGGCGTGTTTCGTTTACCGGGGATGCAAGGGTTTTTGTGCATAGGGGGAGCCTATTATGGACTGATGGAGTTGCTGCTTGGGGTGATCGTGAAACGCTACCCGTCTTCCTTAGTAAGACGAACGTGGTATAATTCTTGGGTGTATTTTTGGTCAGATGTGAACGACGATCGGGTGGTATAAGGTGCGCAAATTCTCCAAAAAAAACCAAAAATTGCCGCTGATAGGGTTGATAATCCTCTATCTTATTACAGGTACGATGTACATCCTCGTCACGCCTGGGTTTGAGAAGCCGGATGAGGACGGGCACTACGGCTACATCCTCTATCTGCAGGAAAAGCAGGCCTTGCCGCCGCTACGCTTCGCGGAGGGCTTTTCCTCCGAGTACAAGCAGCCGCCGCTCTACTACCTCTTAGCGGCAGGGGCGACGTCGTGGCTTCCCCTGACAGATCAGCCGGAGAGGCTTCTGGAGGTCAATCCCTATATGTATCACTCCGTGCCGGGCCAACGCAACGATAACCGCAACGTCTTTCTCCATCCCCCGCACCTCACGCCCGTGATGATCGGCAGCCGCGCGGTCTCGCTGCTCTTCGGCTTGGGCGCGATGTTGGCGACCGGTCTCATCGCTCGGCAGATCGCGCCCGACGATGCGCGCTTGCCCTTCGTCGCGGCGGCCATCGTCGGCTTCCACCCGAAATTTTTCTATTTAGCTACCGCCATCAATAACGATGTGCCTGTCGCTTTCTTTGGGACGGTGGTGCTGCTGTTGCTGATCCGTCGGCTGCGACGCGGGTGGTTTCGCCATTTTGCGCTTCTCACCGGCGCGATGCTGGGCCTCGCCAGCCTCACCAAGGTCAGCGGCCTGGTCTTCTTTCCACTGACGGCGCTGGCGCTCCTGCTGATCCATCGCGGCTGGGATCGTGCGCTGGTTCGCGAGGGCCTCAGCATCTTAGGCGTGGCGCTGCTCGTCGGCGGCGGATGGTACGCGCGCAATGCCCTCGTCTATCACGACCCGCTCTCGATCAACGTTCACGTCTCGGATGCGACTACGCTCCGGCCCTTCGGCGACCGCTTTTTCGCCGACCTGCTCAGCGTCGAGCACACGTTCTGGGCCAATCCGGCCCGCAGCTTCGTCAGTCGCACGAGGCTGGGCGATCTGCTCGTCTGGTGGGGACGCCTCAGCCTGGGCGCGAGCCTCCTGTGGCTCCTGCGACGTTTTCGCCCCTGGCGCCTCGATGCCGATGCCGCGACCTGGGTGATCCTCCTCAGTTGGCCCGTCACCTTCGCCGCGCTCCTGCTGGGCTACTGGACGCGCACGGCGACCTGGGCCTACGGGCGGCTGCTCTTCCCGGCGATGGCCTCGTTTGCCTTGCTCTTTGCCTGGGGCTGGGCCGCGATCTTTCCCCGCCGGTGGCGGCGTTTCGGTCTGATGATGAGCGTCGGCGCGTTGATGGTCGCCAGCGCCTTAGTCCCGTGGCTGAGCATCGCGCCGCTCTATTGGCCGTGGCGACCCTATCGCGAGGACGCCGTCGCGCATGCTGCCGAGATCGACTACCTGCTGCCGGAATCTGAGACCCCCGTCGCGCGCCTGCTGGGCTACGAGGTGCTGCCCGACGTCGCCGAGCCGGGCAGCTACATTCCCATCAAGCTCTGCTGGGAGCCGCTGGCCCACACGCCGACGCCCTACGCGCTCTTCGTCCAGGTTTTGGATGCGAGCCAGATGGACGCGCCGGCGGTGTGGGGGAGCCGCCGCACCTATCCCGGCCTGGGCAACAAGCCCACCGATCGCTGGGCGCTCCGGCAACCGTTCTGTAGCCGGGTGACGGTGTTGGTCTCCGAGGATGCGCCCCCGCCCTTCGGGGCGACGCTGGAGATCGGCTTTATCGAGCCGGAGATGGAGGCGCGCCTGCGCCCGGCGACGCCGGTGGGCGAGCCACTAGGCCTGGCCACGGTGCGGGGCGTGCCTGTGGTTTCGGCGGATGCGATGGCCGATCCCCAAGCGCTGCTCTATCGCCTAGATCAGGCGATCACGTTGACGGGCGTAGGTGTGGGCGCGGTGGATGAGGCGCAAGGCGGCCCGACGCTGCCGGTGACGCTCACCTGGCAGGCGACCCAATCCGTCCCCTACGATGCGACGGTCTTCATCCATTTAGATGACGCTGAGGGCAATCGCGTGGCGCAGATCGACCGCCAGCCGTTGGATGCGCGTTTCCCGACCTCGTACTGGGTGCCGGGCCAAGTCGTCACGGATACCTACGCGCTGCCCCTCAAGATCAAGACTGAATCGCTGCCGCTTCAAACGCCGTTGGAGATGCGATTAGGTATGTACACCTGGCCCTCGCTTGCGCGCTTGCCCGTGGTCGATGCCGCCGGCGCGTCGCAGCGGGATGACGTCGTTGTATTGTCCATTCCCCTCGTGCCTTCTACCGTCGCTGCCAAGGACGATTCGATTAGCGGAGCGACGCCGTGAACAAGCGCGCGCGCTTCATCTGTGCGGCCGCGCTGCTGTTGGGCCTCCAGTTCGCTCAGGCGATGACGGCGATGCCGCGCCTCTCCATCACCTACGACGAGGACGTGCATCTCTCCACGGGCTACAGCATCTGGCGCACGGGCGATGATCGCCTGGTCGAGGATCACCCGCCGCTGCTGGAGTTGTGGATGAGTTGGCCGCTGCTCCTCTCGCCGGAGATCCCGCATCCAACGGCGGTGCCGACGTGGCCCACCGGGGATCGGCGGCTCTTCGTGCGCAACGCCACGTGGTGGGCGATCCCCATCGATCACTGGCTGATGCCCGCGCGGCTGACCATCCCCTGGCTGATGATGTTCCTGAGCGCGCTGCTCTTCCGCTGGGCCGCCGAGTGGTTTGGGCCGCGCGCCGGCCTCTTCATCCTGGCCCTCTTCGCCTTCGATCCCAACGTGCTGGCCCACGGCAACCTGGCCACCTTAGACTTGGGCGTGACCACGGGCATCTTCGCGACGATGTACCTCGTGCAGCGCTGCCTGCGTCGGCCGCGCCTCGCCGACTTCGCGCTGGCGGGCGCCGTCCTGGGCCTGACGTTAGGCGCTAAAATCTCGGCGCTGCTGCTGTTGCCCATCACCGTGGGGCTGATGGCGCTATGGGGGGCGCGGCGACGCGAATGGCCCGTCATCATCAAGGGGATCGCGATCTATCTGGGGATCGGCTTCCTCGTGCTGTGGGCGGGCCATCGTTTTGCGATAGGCCAGGTGGCGGGGATGTCCTTCCCGGCGCCGATGCCCACCTACTGGCGCTCGATCTTCCGCGTGCAGGACCACGTCACCGTCGGCGATTGGACCTACCTCCTTGGTGAGACCTATCGCGGCGGGCGCTGGTACTTCTTCCCCATTGTCCTGGCGCTCAAGACGCCGCTGCCTGCGCTTCTGTTGCTGGCGACGTCCCTGGCTGGGTTGTGGCTGGCGACTCAGTGCGGGCACGGCGAGACGCTGGCCCGAACCTACTCTGGGCGACGCGGTTTGATCTTGTGGAGTTTCCCCCTCACGTACTTCGCCATCAGCGTGATGGGAGAGATCAACTTAGGCTATCGTCATCTCCTGCCGATGTTGCCCTTCTGCTACCTGGGCCTTGGCTATGGGGTCGCGCTTATCTCGCGTTGGCGCATCCGGCGGATGCTTTACGCAGCGGGCGCGCTGCTCCTGATCTGGCAGGCGGTCGGGACGGTGGCCGTCTGGCCCTTCCATCTGACCTACAGCAATGAAGTGGCCGGCGGGCCGCGTAATACGTGGCGGCACATGGCCGATTCCAACGTGGATTGGGGCCAGGGGCTGAAGGCGCTGCGCGACTATCTGGCGGCGCACGATCTGGCAGCGTCGGAGGTCAAGCTAAGTCCGTTCGTCTTCTTCATCGATCCCGCGCTCTACGGCATCGAGGCGACGCCGCTGCCACCCCATCCCGAAGCGCCCGCCGCGCTGCCCGCCCGCTTCAATCCCGCGCCGGGCACCTACATCCTCAGCGCCTCGACGTTGCGCGGTTTGCAGGTGGCGGATGACTCGTCCTATCGCTGGTTCTGGCAACGGGAGCCGGATGACATCGTGGCGAATGCTTTTTTGGTCTACGAGGTGACCGAGCGAACGCCCTCGCCGGGTTGGGTGGGGCAGTGCACGCAGCCGGGCGTGCCGCTCTCCGACGAGCTGATCGCCGAGCGCTTCGGGCGGGAGGATGTGCGGCGCTTCGCCTTCGATTGCACGCAGAGCTGGCTTTACCCGGCGGGCGCCACATCGGCCGGATGGTACGTGCTGCATCGGGAGGTCGCGATGGAGGCGATGGGTACGAAGGAAGCGTCGCCGTTTATCGCGGAGCGACTGGCCTTCGCGCGGCGCAGCTTCGAGCAGCGACGGCCCGGCGTCACGCCGCCCCTGACGGTCTTCGCGTGGGAGCCGAGTCCCGTTGCGCCGAAGTTGGCCGTCGCGGTCGCGGAGGTCGAGGGCGCCGCGCTTGCGCTGCCCATCGCCACCGACGGCCCGCTCACGTTGGTCGGCGCCACGTTCGCGCGCGAGGCGGATGCGCTGACGTTCACCGCGTTCTGGCGTGTCACCGCCCCGCCTGCCCGCGCCTTCTCGCTGATGGCCCATCTCGTCAATCGGGAGGGGCAAGGCATCGCTGTGGGCGATGGCCTGGGCCTGAGCTGGTCGCAACTCCAGACGGGCGATCTGTTAGTACAGCGCCATCATCTGCCGCTGCCTGCTGAGGGCAAGCAGGATGGCGCTGCTTATTGGATTCGCACCGGCGGCTACTGGCTGGAGACATTAGATACAATGGAACGTTGGCCCGTGCTCCAGGATGGGCAACCGGTGGGCGATTACATTTTGTTCAAAGTAAAAAATTAAA
>CAYXVS010000229.1:0-3661 GCA_964468735.1 uncultured Anaerolineales bacterium
GACTTACATATATCTAACAGCAAATGAGGAGATAGAGGAGACCTATATGAAAGTTTTCGTCGCAGGCGGGGCGGGATACATCGGCAGTGTGGTGGCGGCGGAGTTGCTCCAGGCCGGCCACGAGGTGACAGTCTACGATAGTCTGGTCAAGGGACATCGCGCGGCGGCGCCCGAGGACGCGCACTTCATCCGGGGCGATATTCTGGATCGCGCGGCCTTGGATCTGGCGCTGGGCGCGCGGGCCTACGACGCGGTGATGCACTTCGCGGCTTTCATCGAGGCGGGCGAATCGATGGAGCAGCCGGGGCGCTTCTTCCGCAACAACGTGATGGGGAGCATGACGTTGATCGAGGCGGCGGTGATGCACGATGTGCCACGCTTTGTCTTCTCCTCGACGGCGGGGGTGTACGAGGGCCAGGAGGACGCGCCGCTGACGGAAGAGGACCCCATCGGGCCGGCGAGCGTCTACGGCCAATCGAAGCGGATGGTGGAGCAGATGCTCCACTGGTATCACGAGATCCACGGCCTGCGCTACGCCGCGCTGCGCTATTTCAACGCCGCCGGCGCGACGCCGCCCGTGCGCGGCGAGGCTCACGAGCCGGAGACGCATCTCATCCCCTTGGTGCTCCAGGTTCCCTTGGGCCAGCGCGAGCAGATCTACATCTTCGGCGATGATTATCCCACGCCGGATGGGACGTGCATCCGCGATTACATCCACATCTTGGATTTGGCCTCGGCCCATATTTTGGCGCTGGAGGCGCTGGCGGAGCGCCCAAAGATGATCTGCAATCTGGGGAACGGCGCGGGCTACTCGGTCAAAGAGGTGATCGATGTGGCGCGCGAGGTGACCGGTCATCCTATCCCGGCGGAGGCGGCCCCGCGCCGGCCGGGGGATGCCGCAATCTTAGTGGCGGATGCGGCCCGCGCCCGCGAATGGCTCGGCTGGGCGCCCCAGATCCCGGCGCTGCGCGACATCATCGCCAGCGCGTGGGAGTGGCATCGCACCCATCCCCACAACTACGGCAACGGAATCTCATAAGGCGGCGTCATCAGGCGGCGCAGATACGCAGCATCGACGGTGCGGCGGGCTTGAACGGCCCGCCGCTTTCGTTTTAGCTGGGGGAGCGTGATCAGCCCGGCGAGCAGCCCGCGCAATGTGGCGCGCGCGGCCTCCCCGCGCCACGCCCGCAGCGCCGCGCGCGCGATCCGCAGTTGGGCCGCGATGACCTCGCGCCCGTGATCGCGCCACAGATCCGCCGGATAATTCTTCGCCAGCGTCCAGAGGCGATTGCGCGCGTCGTGAAACGAGGCGGTGACGCCGCCGCCGGAGGCCTTGAGTTTGTGATAGACAATGGCCTGCGGCGCGTAGAGGCAGCGCCATCCCGCCAACTGGGCGCGCCACGCCAGATCCACATCCTCGAAGGAGAAGAAGAACGCATCATCTAATAGGCCGATCTCGTCCAACATCGCGCGGCGATAGGCCGCGCTCCCGCCGCAAGCGCTGAAGACGTAGGCCGGATGATCGTACTGCCCGTGATCCACTTGCCAGACGCCGCGATTGTGCGCCAGCCCATCCAAGGTGACGTAATCGCCCGCCGTGTGGAAGGTGTCGCGCCGGTCAAAGAGCAACATCTTGGAGGCCGCCAGCCCCACCTCTGGATGCGCGGCGAAGGCGGCGGCGACGTGCGTCAACCAGTCGGGATCGACCTCGGTGTCGTTGTTGAGCAGCACCTGGATCTCCCCGGCGGCGGCGCGAAATCCAGCGTTACACGCGCCCGTGAAGCCGCGATTTTCGTCCAAGGCCAGCACGCGCACGCCTGGACGGTAGCGCGCCAGCACATCCAACGAGTCGTCCCGCGAGGCGTTGTCCACGACGATGACCTCGTGCTCGGCGAAAGTCTGGGCCGCTAAGCTATCCAAGCACGTGGGCAGATGCTGCGCGCCGTTCCAGTTGGGGATAATGACGGAGATGCGCGCCGATTCGCCGCTTCGCCGATCTGCAGATTCGCTCATGCTTGTGTCTCGTAGGTGGCTCGGCGGGACGCCGGCCACAGCATCAATAGCCGGTCGCCTGTAAAAAGTTGGCCAGCGCCGCCTGCCACGGTCGCAGGCGAATGCCAAGGGCGGCCGCCGCGTGGTTGAGCATCGGGGCGTAGGGCGGCGGCGTGCTGGCCCGCGCGAACGCATCGGAGGTGATCGGCTCGATGGGGATCGCCTCGCGCCCGCTGAGGCGCAGAATCTCCCGCGCGAAGTCGTAGCGCGACGCGGCGCCCTCGTTGACCAGATGATAGAT
This sequence comes from uncultured Anaerolineales bacterium, assembly GCA_964468735.1. Lineage (GTDB taxonomy): Bacteria > Chloroflexota > Anaerolineae > B4-G1 > SLSP01 > JAAAOZ01. The sequence continues at coordinate 2,294 of CAYXVS010000229.1, forward strand.
GCCATAGGCGTGCGTCTGGATCAGCTGAACGATGGCCGCCGCCAAGTCCTTAACGTAGGTGGGATTGCCGACCTCGTCGGTGACCACGCGCAGCGCGCCCCGCTCATCGGCCAGTTGGATGATCTTGTGCGGGAAGTTGCGCCCCCCCTCGGCGTAGAGCCAGGCGGTGCGCACGATGTAGAAGCGCGTGAGCAGATTTTGCGTGTACCATTCGCCGGCCAGTTTGGAGCGCCCGTAGGGATTGGCCGGTCGGCGCGCGGCCCACTCATGATAGGGCGTCGACGCTGCGCCGTCGAAGACCTCGTTTGTGCTGACGTAGAGCATCTCCGTGTCGATCTCGGCGGCGGCCAAGGCCAGGTTCTGCGTCCCCATCCCGTTGACGCGGTAGGCGGCCTGCGGATCGCGCGCGCAGCCATCGACGTCCGTCATCGCCGCCGGGTGGAGGATCAGGTCGGGCCGGACCTTGTGGACGAGCGCGGTCACATCCTCGCGGTCGGTGATGTCGTGCTCCGGCAGATCCATCCCCTGCACCTCGTGCTCGGCAAGCAGGGGCAGGAGCGTGCGTCCCAGTTGGCCTTTGTGGCCGGTGAGTAGGATTTTCATTTGGACAATCTCCTCGTGTAAGATAGCAAATTAGCAAAGCAACAAAGCGGCAAATAACAAACGCTTTGTGTTGGCCTGTGGATCTTGATCCAGTCTATCATGGTTCATGGATTTGACCATGGATTGAGCAACCTTCCCGGAAGCTGGATGGCTGTTTGTTAGCTTCCGGGAAGGTTATCGACGTTGATGCGAATGGAAGAACTCTTGCTCTCTCAATGGCTTCGTTTATAATGACCTCACAAGGAGGCACTTTATGCCAGCTTATCGAAAAGCTTCAATCCGAAGTTTGATTTTAGATGCCTATCGTTTGGATGGGCATTCACTGCAAGGGGAGCTGCATCGCGACCCGGAGGATGGTCAGTGGAAGATCGGTGATCAGTCCCTGGAGCGATGGCTGGCCCGTCACGAGGGCGAGGAGTTGGCCCTCATTTTGCTCTCGATGGACGACGACCGTCCGTTGGAGAAGAAAGTCTGTCGCACCTGCGGACGTGAATATCGCGGCGCATATTGTCCCCACTGCCGCGAGGTCCGGTTGCGCCTGCGAGGGGAGTGATAACGAACGTGTGCACGATTTCCTTTCGGAGACAGCGCAGGTCGGCTCCGGGCTGACGTTCTACGAAGCGATTGGATTTCGGAAGATCTGTGTCAGTTATCGCTGGTCGAAGGCGATCTAGGCTGGCCATCTTTTCGTCGCAGTTCGCTTCTGCCCCTTCGCGCTGCTTGGATGAGCTTGAGATAGAGGGGCGACGTGATGTCGTCCCTCTC
>CAYXVS010000229.1:3761-5120 GCA_964468735.1 uncultured Anaerolineales bacterium
AGGTGAACGAGTTATGAAAATCGAAGAATATATTCGTATTTTGCGGCAGCGGGGATGGATTATCATCCTGGCGATTGCGGTCACGGCGGTCAGCGCCTTCGTCTTCAGCAAGCTCCAGACGCCCGTCTATCGCTCGCACGTGGATGTATCGATTCAATTGGCGCGCCCGGACTTCGGCCTCACGCAATCAGCCAAGCAACTCCTGCGCTCCTACGCCAACGTGATGTGGTCGGAGCGGAGGGCGCAACAGGTGATCAACCAGTTGAATTTGATGATGACGCCCGGCGCGCTTAAGGATGACGTGAAGATCGTCGCGGACGATTCACTCTTAGTTATCAAGATCGAAGTTGACAACACGGATGGCAAGGTGGCCAACGACATCGCCAATGCGTGGGCGCAACTGTTGGTCGAGTGGCGCAATGAGCAGAACGACTTGCAGAATAAGGAGGATCGCGTTTACGCTGAGGTCATCGACCCGGCCTCCTACAGCCTGCTGCGGCCCAAGACCAAGGTCAATGTGGCGGCCGGCGGCCTGCTGGGCATGGTCATCGGCGCGGTCGTGGTCTTCGTGCTGGAATGGATCCGCGCGGGGATTGTCTATCGGCCCCAGGATTTTGAAGAAGAGGTCGATGGCCCTGTGATCGGAACGATTCCGCCGGTAGCCATCGGACAAAAATAAAAGGAGTGATGATGGACGAGTTAAATTTGATTACCCTGACGGAGCCGCGCTCCGCGGCGGCAGAGGCTTATCGCGCGCTGCGGATGAACTTGGCATTCACCAGCTTGGATAAGCCGTTGGAAAGTTTGGTTGTCTCCTCCCCGGCGCCGAACGCGACCAAATCGCACGTGGCCGCCAACTTGGCCGTCGTGATGGCGCAGGCGGAGCAGCGCGTCATCTTGGCCGACGCCGATCTGCGCCGCCCGGAAGTGCACGAGCTGTTCGGCGTCGCGCAGGAGCCGGGCATCACGGATGTGATGTTGCGCCAGCAACTGGGCGAGATTCCCGTGCAGGATACGGATGTGCCGCGTTTGCATGTGCTAACCAGCGGCGCACTGCCGCCCAATCCCGCCGATATCTTAGACTCCCAGAAGATGCGGGATCTGCTGGCGAAGCTGCGGGAGATGGCCGACGTCGTCATCTTGGATGCGCCGCCGGTCACGGTGGCGGTGGACGCCTCGGTGCTGGCGGCTCACACCGATGGGCTGCTGCTCGTCGTGCGCGCCGGCCACAGCCGTCGGGATCGCATCGCACAGGCGAAGGAGCTGTTGGATCGCTTCCGCGTGCGCTTGTTAGGCGCCGTTCTCACCGACGCACAAGGGGGCGGCCTGACGGGGTATTGATCAAGAATTGAGGATTAA
>CAYXVS010000230.1:0-5112 GCA_964468735.1 uncultured Anaerolineales bacterium
GCGGAGGTTCCATGAGAACGTATTTGAAAATTCAATCACACGAACCCTTGCGAAGGTTAAGAGAAGCTCTGGACAACAGATTAACCTGTTCGCTGCACTTTATGCGTACTGTTTGAGGCCTCTTGTGCAACCTTCGCAAGGTTAGAACTAAGGAAACCAACGTATGAACTCGTTCAAACCCCGACCTAAACAACAGGCCGTTTTAGATTACACGGGCGGCAAGATGGGCGTCTCGGCGGTGCCGGGCAGCGGCAAGACGTGGACGCTCTCCCTGCTGGCGGCGAAGTTAATCGCGCGCGGCGATTTAGCCGACGATCAGGAGGTGTTGATCGTCACGCTGGTCAACTCCGCCGTGCAGAACTTCTCCAGTCGGGTGGGGCGCTTCGTCCAGGAGCGCTATCACCTGCTGCCCAACGTGGGCTATCGCGTGCGCACGCTCCACGGCCTGGCCCACGATATCGTCCGCGAGCGCCCGGCGCTGACCGGCCTCTCCGACGAGTTCCAGATTGTGGACGAGCGCGCGGCGGATGAGATGCTGCAAGATGCGGCCCGCACCTGGGCCAAGCAGCATCCCGACAGCGCCGATGATTTCTTAGCGCTGGATTTAGATGGGCGCAAGGCCTCGTGGGTGCGCAACGAGAAATGGCCGGATCTGGTGGTGCGGGTGGCCAGCAGCTTCATCAAGCAGGCCAAGGATTGGCAGTTGACGCCGCCCGAACTGCGCTATTTGGTCGAGCATCACCCCGATCCGCTGCCGCTGCTGGAGATGGGCTGCGATATTTACGCGGAGTATCAGCGCGCGCTGGCCTATCGCGGCGGCGTCGATTTCGCCGATCTGATTCGATTGGCGCTGCGGACGTTGGAGATCGATCCCGACTTCAAGGCGCGCTTGCAGCATCGCTGGCCCTATATCCTGGAGGATGAGGCGCAGGATAGCAGCCGCTTGCAGGAGTTGATCCTGCGCGAGCTATCCGGCCCGGCGGGCAATTGGGTGCGCGTCGGCGATCCCAACCAGGCGATCTACGAGACCTTCACCACCGCCGATCCGCGCTATCTGTTGGATTTTATGAAGGAATCGGGGGTGGAGGCGCGCGATCTGCCCAACTCCGGCCGCTCGATGCAGAGCATCATCGATATGGCGAACGAGTTGATCCGCTGGACGCGGGCGGAGCATCCCGTGGCGGCGCTGCGATCGGCGCTGGCGACGCCCTACATCGAACCGACGCCGCCCGGCGATCCGCAGCCCAACCCCGCCGATGATCCCGCCGCGATCCATCTGGGGGAGCGCGGCTACGCGCCCCACGCGGAGATCGCGGCGGTGGCGGCCTCGATAGAGCGATGGCTGCCGGAGCACGAGGATCAGACGGTGGCCGTCCTGGCGCCGCGCAACACGCGCGGCTTCGAGGCGGCGAACGAGCTGAAGCAGCGGGGGATTCGCTACATCGAGCTGCTGCGGAGCACCCACTCGACGCGGGCGACGGCGGGCGCGTTGGGCAACATCGTGCGTTATCTCGCCGATCCGACCTCCACGAAGAAATTGGTCACCGTCTATCGCGTCTGGCGCCGGGACGACCGCGCCTCGGAGATCGATCCCACCGACCCGGAGGCGCAGGCGCGCGTGCATCGGCTGGAGCGGGTGACGAAGCTCTTGAAATCGTGCCGTCACGTGGAGGATTTCCTCTGGCCGCGCCCGGATCGCGATTGGTTGGAAGCGACAGGACTGGACGAGGAGGCCCCGGAGCTTTACGATCATCTTCAGGCCTTCCGGGCGCTGGTGCGCCGCTGGCAGGGCGCGACGACGCTGCCCATCGATCAGTTGATCCTCACGCTGGCGCAGGATCTCTTCACGTCGGCGGTGGATTTGGCGCTGGCGCACAAGTTGGCGCTGGTCTTACATCGCGCCGCCGAGCAGCACCCGAATTGGCGGCTGCCGGAGTTGACGCGCGAATTGGCCGTGATCGCCAAGAATGAGCGCAAGTTCTTAGGCTTTTCGGAGGAGGACAGCGCCTTCGATCCCGACGCGCATCCGGGCGAGGTGGTGGTGGCGACGATGCACAAGGCCAAGGGCTTGGAGTGGGATAAGGTCTACTTGATGGCGGTCAACGACTATAACTTCCCCTCGGCGCTGCCGCAGGATACGTTTATTGGGGAACGGTGGTTCGTGCGCGAGAGCCTCAATCTGGAGGCGGAGGTGCTCGCCCAGTTGGAGGGGCTGCGCGAGAACACCGATCTCTTCTTCTACGAGGAGGGGGGCGCGACGCGGGCGGCGCGGCGGGATTATGCCGCCGAGCGCTTACGGCTCTTCTATGTGGGGATCACGCGGGCGCGCAAGTCGCTGGTCATCACGTGGAACACGGGCCGCGATGGGCATCGCCAGCCTGCTGTTCCGTTGATCGCGCTCCAGACGTGGTGGGAGGAGCGCGAATTGTAACACCTATGCAATCTCCATCTCGCTGAACGCATCCGCCCGCGTTTCTACAATATCGAAGAGGGTGTCTAGGTTCAGCATCTCATACAGCAGGCGAACGGGATTGTTTGGGGGGCAGATCAAGATAACGCGCCCATCGTGCTCTTGGGCGCGCTTGAGAAGGTGTAACAAAGGATAATCGCCATCAGCATCTAAGACTCGCACCGATGAAAGATCGACGATAAAATGCTTGAGGCCGTGATCCAGCAGGCGATTTATCTCGCTGGTCAGTGTCGGAGCATTGAGGATATTCATCCGCTCTTTCACCGTCACGATGGCCACATCATCTAACTGTTCAATCTCCATATAAGGCTGTACCTCACGTCTCTGCCCGAGGACGGATAACTGCCATCCGAGAGTGTACACGATGCGTTAATGCTCCTTGGGTAGCAATTGGCCGATGGCATCGTATAAGGTATCGGCGGTCAACGGGGGCATCAGCACCGTATTCGCCCCCGCATCTTTCACCGTGGTCTGGATATTGGCATCGGGTTTGACGGTGAAAGCTAAGATGGGGAGCGTTTCAGCTGTGCAGAGCGTTCGTACTTGTTGGATCAGCGTCTCGCCGTTTATATCGTCGAGGTCAGCGTTGGTCAACACCAGATCAATCTCCTCAATTTCTGCTTCTGCCAACCATTGCAGTGCCTTCTCTCCCTGGTCGGCCTCCACGACGGTATGCCCCGCCAATTCGAGCAAGTCGTGAATGGCCGGTCGCATCAAGGGATGGGCTTCGATTAACAGAATTTTCGCCATAATATGCACTCCTTTGTGATTTTTTGGCGGTTTGCCTAGAACTAGATCGCTACATCGCCTATTCAAATCCTAACACAAAGGGATGGGATCGTAGTTAAAGGGATGTTGCGAGTTGGTTACTATCCGGCGAGTTGCTGAATGGAAGCTGCCCCGATCCTCCCTGCTCCTCCCATTGCTCATCTGTCAAACTACTTGTACGGGAGTGTTTTGTGTGAGATAATGGTATTGCTTCCTGCTTGGTAGGTTTGTCGATATGACCATCTCTTCTTATGAAGACCCAAGGAGGGTTCCATGATGTATGCTCAAGTCTCTCGAATCGTTAGATGCACCATTTTAGGTCTATCTTTGGTTGTGTTGTTCTCCCTTTTGATGCCGGCGGCGATAACGGGCCAAGCTATCGAGAAAGCAGCGGCGGCCGTGGAGGGCAACCGTGAGTTAGGTATGCCGCCCACGGTTGAGGCGACGTTATTCCCGGCGTCGGATCCCACAACGCTTGTTATCTGGTATCAAGGACAAGCGGTCCCACCCTTGTTGATGCGCGCCCTGGATGAGCTGCAGAGAGCCGGCCAGGTCGAGGCTATCGATATTGAGGCCTCAGATAATGCTCTTGGGCAGATTTTCGTGCTGGGCCAGGAGGACGCGATACGCACGTTGGCGGATCTGAAGGATGTCGTGGCCATCACTTGGGAGGGGGAAGTGGCAGACATGCCCAGCGAGCGGGCGGACGAACCGGTAACTTCTTCGCCTTCGGCCCCGCCAACGTCCCAGCGCTTGCCAAACTATCGGGCCAGAGCGCCCCGTCGTGCCCCCACGCCTTCGGCGCCCACCTCTGTTCCAGAGCCGGATTCGCCTGAAGACGATCCATTTCTTCCGGTGGATACTTCTAGATCACGGCTTCGGATGCTCGGCCAGCCTGAGAGTGCGCCACCCCCAGTCGCCGCCAGTGAGCTGGTCCCTCAAGCCATCACGGCCAACGGTTTTATCACCGGGATCGTCACCGCCGATGACGGCGGCGCGCCGATAGAATACGTGTCGGTTTGCGCACATCAGAGTTCTCCCTATGTGTACGCATGTGACTCGACCGATGCCAGTGGGGTCTATTCCATCAGCGTGCCGGGGGGCAGCTACCGAGTCCAGTTTGATCCCGAAAATCACTACATCAGCGAATATTACGATGACGTACCGTTGCAGGAGTACAATAGCTATGACCCTGTGACGGTTTCTGACGATACGGCCACGCCGAACATTAACGCGAGCCTGGCCCCTGGTTTCCAGGTTATCGGGCAGGTGACCGAGGAGGCGACCGGCGATCCGCTCGCGGGCATTGCCATCTACATTGAGGGTCTTCCCAATGGGGATCATTGGGCTGGCGCTTATACCGACGCCAACGGCGTCTACACCACCACGCCAGGGGTGCCGGCAGGCTCGTACCGGGTGGAGTTTAACGACTATGGCGGCATGTATGCCAAAGAATATTACGCGGATGTTTATCGTCCCGACCTGATGACGCCGGTGGAGATCACGACCACCCATCGCACCGGCATCGATGCGGCGCTGGTTCCGGCGGCCATCATCACCGGTGTCGTCACCGGCCCCGGCTCTGCTCCCTTGAACGATATTCGGGTCTATGTTTATTATTCTGATACGTACAGCTACGCCAGCGGAGCCACCACCGATATCACCGGCACCTACCGCGTAGTTGGGTTGGGGCCGGTTGCCTACAAGCTGCGCTTCCAAGACAACAGCGGTCAGTACCTGACCGAGTGGCATCAGGATAAGGCGGATTGGGACACGGCCGATCCGGTCGCGCTGACGAGCGGTGTGACGACGACCGTGGACGCCGAGTTGACGCCGGCGGGCATCATTACCGGCACGGTCACGGCCGAGGGCAG
>CAYXVS010000231.1:0-5103 GCA_964468735.1 uncultured Anaerolineales bacterium
CAGGAAGTAGTCGCGGATGCGTTCCTCCATATAGATGCGATCCTTCTCGTGGCGCGGCACGTGGCGCTCGTCGGGGAAGAGCAGGAGATCGTACTTTTTGCGCGCGCGGATCAGGGCGTTGATCAGGCGCGCCGTGTGGCGGAAGTGGACGTTCTCGTCGATCAGGCCGTGGACGAGCAGGAGATCGCCCGCGATCTTCTCCACGTGCGTCATCACGCTGCCCGTGCGATACCCTGCGGGGTTGCGCGCGGGCGTGCTCATATAGCGCTCGGTGTAGTGCGTGTCGTAGCCGGCCCAATCCGTGACCGGCGCGCCCGCCACCGCCACGTGGAAGGTCTCCGGCGCCTGCGCCAGGCACATCAGCGCTATGTAGCCGCCATAGCTCCAGCCGTAGATGCCCACGCGCGCCGGATCGGCCAAGCCCTGCTTCACCAGCCAGCGCACGCCATCGACCTGATCCTCCACCTCGACCGTCCCCATCCGACGGCGGATCGCGCCCTCGAATGCCAAGCCGCGTCGCGCGCTGCCCCGATTATCCAACTCGAAGACCAGGAAGCCCAAGCTGCGAAGATATTGCGCGCGCATATCGACCGTCAATCCCCAACTGTAGCGCACGAGCTGCGCGTGCGGCCCGCCGTAGACGCTGACGATGGTCGGGTACGGCCCCGGCCCGAACTCGGCATCGTCCGGCACGTAGACCGCGCCGTAGAGCGTGGCGCCATCGCGGCTCTCGAACTCGACCAGGCCCGGCGGCTTCAGTCCCATCGCGTCGATGCGGGGATCGCGTTGCTCGTAGATAGGGCAGATGGTCTCGCCGCCCTCTTTTTCTGTGTGAAGCGAGCGGAGCATCACCATCGGCGGCAGATCCAACTCGCTGTACACATCGATGAAACGCTCGCCGGCGTGATCCAACACCACCTCGTGCGTGCCCGGCCCGTGCGTGAGCCGTCGCGCCTCGCCGCCCGCCAGCGGAACCTCGTACAGGTGTTGCTCCGTGGGATGATCGCGGGTGCCGGTGACATACACCTTCCCGGCGTCCTCATCCACTCCTTTCACCGCCTCCACCATCCACGCGCCGGAGGTGAGCTGGCGCACCAGCGCGCCTTCGGCATCATAATGATAGAGGTGCATAAAGCCATCGCGCTCGGATCCCCAGAGGAACCCGCCCGCCTTGAGCGGTCGGAAGAGGCGATGCAGGTTGATCCACACGTCGCTGGTCTCGGTCAGCAGGACGCGAGCCGCGCCCGTCTGGGGATCGAGGCGCAGGAGCCGCAGTTCATCTTGCGCGCGATTTTGCACCTGCGCGGTCAGATCGCCGTCCGGTAGCCATTTCACGCGCGCCAAGTAGATGTCGTCATCCTCCCCCAGATCCATCCAGCGGATGGGGCCGCCCGCCGCCGAGACGACGCCCAAGCGGACGCGGGCGTTCGCGGCGCCGGCGAAGGGGTAGCGATGTACCTCCTCCGCCGCCTCACCGGTGGCGTCCTGGCCCTGGTGCATAATGCGATACGGCGGGATGTGGCGCTCGTCCACCTCGACAAAGGCGAGCGCGGCGCTGTCCTTTGACCACCAGAAGCCGTGCGCGCGTCCCATCTCCTCCTGCGCGATGTACTCCGCCAGCCCGTGCGTGCGCCCCTCCGGCGGCGTGGTCAGCGCTTGGGGTTCTCCGCCCTCGAAGGGTACGACGTAGAGCGCGCCGCCCTGCACGTAGGCGATCTGCTCCCCATCGGGGGAGAAGCGCGGGTCGATCACCGGGCCGGCCTCTTTGCTCACCAACTTGCGCAGCGATCCCGCGACGCCGTCCTGGACGTATAGTTCGCCGTTGATCGGCGCTAAGAGACGCTGGCCCTTGCCCCACGCATAGCGCGTAACGCCCAGCGCCAGCGTGCGGGCGCGCTCGCGGCGCAGCTTTTCCTCGGCGGAGAGCGTGGCTTCCGTCTCGCCAGCCTCCTCGGGCGTGATCAACACCTGCGCCTCGCACGTCTCCGGATCGAAGGCGAAGAGTTGCTGGGTCAGCGTCCCTTCCGCGCTGTGGAGATAGGCGATCCACGCATCGTCCGGGCTGAACGTGAGGTTTGACGGAATCGCCATCCCTGGCCGGGGATACTTGGCGACTTCCTCGATGGGGATGTCAATTTTGCTGTTTGGCATAGCGTCTCCGACTGAGAATTAAGGATTCAGAATTAAGAATTGCGAATAGATTGGGTGTTCGCGCTTCTGATAGACTTCTGTCAAATTTCCAACATCCAACGTCCAACCTCAGTATATCCCAATCTGGCGACGCTTCAACACGGGCGCTACGAGGCGTCTCGCAGGTAGTTCAAGAGCGCCTGGGGATCATCGCATTGGAGCAGGGCGATGCGAGTGGAGCGGGGGACGTCGGCGTGGCGCAGGTAGTTGCTGAGGTGTTTGCGGAAGCGCAGCAGGCCGTGGTGGCGTCCGTGGAAGGCCAACATCATCTGGAGATGGCGGCGCATCAGGGCGAAGCGCTCCTTGGGCGGGATAGCGGCGCGATCCTGGCGCTGGAAGATCCACGGATGGCCCAGGGCCGCCCGCCCGATCATCACGCCGTCGCAGCCGGTGTGTGCCTGGATGCGCGCGATGTCGGCGGCTTCTTTGACATCCCCGCTGGCGAGCACGGGCAGATCGACGGCGGTTTTGATCTCCGCGATGGCGTCCCAATCCGCTGCGCCCTGGAAGCCCTGCGCGGCCGTGCGCCCATGCACCGCGATGGCCGCCGCGCCGCTTGCCTCCAGCACGCGCGCGATATCTAAATAGTTGCACGTCTCCCAGCCCAGGCGGATCTTGGCCGTGATGGGCAGCTCGACCGCGCGGGTGAGCGCCGCGATGATCCGCCCGATTTTGGCGGGGTGTTGGAGCAGCGCCGCGCCGTTGTCGTTCTTGACGATCTTGGCCTTGGCGCATCCCAGGTTGACGTCGATGGCGTCGATGCCTAACGGGGCGATGCGCCGGGCCGCCTCGGCGATCTCCTCCGGCTCGCTGCCGTAGAGCTGCGCCGCGAGCGGGCGCTCGTCGGGATGGAAGCGCAGCATTCGCTTGGAGCGCTGCCCCTCCCAGTTATAGATGATGGCCCGCGAGGAGAGCAGGCCGGTGACGACCAGCGCCGCGCCCATCTCCCGGCAGATCCGCCGGAAGGGCTGGTCGTTGTAGCCGGAGAGCGGCGCTAAGATCAGCTCACCGCGAACGGGCAGGTCTCGAATGTAAAACGCCGCCTCGGTCATCCTTTCATCCTCACATCTAAACGCGCCGCCTATTTCGCGGCGCGTTTCTCTTGGAGTCATCGTTTGGTCTTATGAGGTGCAACGCACTTTTCGGCTTATCACCAGGCATTTTCTGCATGACGCGTGGCCTTTCTTTCAGTTCAAGTGCGTTGCACCTTGCTCTGTTCATGAAACTAAACTGATACCTTTTAGAGACGCAAGATCTTGCGTCTCTACAGCAAATCTCAATGATTTCAATGGTGGATGTTAGCCCAGCGCTACGTCTAAGATCATCATCACAGTGAAGCCCACCATCGCGCCGATGGTGGCGACATCGGTGCCGGTCTCTAGCTGCGATTCGGGGATCAACTCCTCGACCACGACGTAGATCATCGCGCCAGCGGCGAAAGCAAGCGCGTAGGGCAGGATGGGGCGGACTAAGAGGACGGCGATTGCGCCCAAGAATCCGGCGATGGGTTCGACGACGCCGGAGAGTTGGCCGAACCAGAAGCTCTTGGGCCGGCTCACGCCCTCGCGGCGCAGGGGGACGGAGACCGCCGTGCCCTCCGGCAAATTCTGGATGCCGATGCCCAGCGCCAGCGCCATCGCGCCGCCGATGGTCGCGGCGGGCAGATTCGCCGCCGTCGCGCCAAAGGCGACGCCCACGGCCAGCCCCTCCGGGAAATTATGCAGCGTGATGGCTAAAACTAAGAGGATGCTGCGCTGCCAGGTGGTTTTCAGGCCCTCGGCCTCCTCCATCGGGTAGCCGAGATGCAGATGGGGGAGGATTTTATCGACGCCCCACAAAAAGGCCCCGCCCAACAAGAAGCCCACCGCCGCCGGTATCCAGGCCGGCAGATCGGAGGTGCGCTCCGCCATCTCGATGGCCGGCGCTAACAGCGACCAATAGCTCGCCGCGATCATCACGCCGGCGGCGAAGCCCAACATGCCGTCCAAGACCTCGCGTTTGACCTCTTTGAAGAAGAAGACCGCGCCTGATCCCAGCGCCGTCAAAAACCAGGTGAAACAGGTCGCCAAGACGGCTTGCCAGACGGGACCTAAATCGAAGAACCAATTGAACATTATAGACCTCCTAGGTTAGCGGTTGATTTAGAAACATGTCGTCGCTGCCTATCTTGCAGCGCGAAGGGGGTGTACATCAATAAGAGCGACACGATGCCCATCCCTTCGATCCATAAAATATACCACGGCCACGGCGGCAGCGCGTCCAAGATGCTGGCCGTCGCCGGTTTGTGGGCGATGTAGAGGTAATTGCTGCCGATCAGGGCGTTGATGACGCCCACGGCGATCATATAGAGATTGGCGATGAGGCCCACGCGCCACAGGGACGCGGGCCGGGGGCGATAGCCCGCCACCAGCGTCATATAGAGCGCGCTGATGACAATCGCGCCGTGCGAGATGAAGACCAGGAAGAAGCGGACGTGCGGGAAGCCGTAGATGCCCGCGTCGGGCGTGAGCAGGGCCTGCATCGCGCCGGGGATGCCCAGCAGGTAGGCGAACTCGTAGATGGTGTAATTTTCGGTGATCAGCATCCACGCGCTGAGGAAGACCAGCACGCTGCACAGATGTAACGGGAGCGTCGTCTGAATCGACCACTGGCCCGTCGTCCAATTCCAGAGGTGCCAGAGCGTCTCGTTGACTAGCAAGACGATGGCCAAGCCGTAGCGCACGCGCCGATGCCACGTCGCATCCATCTGGCGGAGGCGCAGGAGCGCGAGACAGCCCAGCGCCACCAGCCCCAGCGCGATCCAATGGGCGCGCGAGAAGAGCACAAAGGGCGCGCCGCTCCAATCTTTGCCAAACCATTCTCCCATTAGGTCACCTGTCCTTGTTGGAACTAGTTGAATGTTACAAGTTGCGA
>CAYXVS010000232.1:0-5098 GCA_964468735.1 uncultured Anaerolineales bacterium
TGATAGTCACCGAACACTTCTTCCAGGACTACGTTGGATCAGCAGATGTAGCAGATTTGGCAGATGTGGCAGATGTAGCAGATGTAGCAGATGTAGCAGAGGCCGCCCTAGCAGATTAGAAAGTGCCACAGAGAAGGCTCAGAGAAGCACAGAGAGACGCAAAGAAAAGAAATTCTCTGTGCTTCTCTGCGAAAATATTCGTGTAGCTCTGTGTAATTCAGCTTGTCCGACCGTACATCTGCTCTATTCGCTTAATCTGCTGAGGTGAAAAGTGGTCACAGAGTATTCGCCACTGTGCCACGCCGATGGTTGAAACCATCGGCTGATATCCAAAGTGCGTTAAAACGCACTGGGGTTGCTTTCTGGAGCGGTTTTTCAACCCGTTTTCAACGGGTTTTGGGTATCAGCCTCGAATTCATTCGTAGGCTTTTAAACATACTAAGGAAACAGCGACCATCTTATGATAGAAACACCCAGCACCTACATTCCTATGGATCGCCGCCAAGCGTTGCTCCATGGGCAATCTGTCCCGGAGTACACGCGGGGCGCAGCGCTCTTCGCCGATGTCTCCGGTTTTACCGCCCTCACCGAAGCGCTGGTGGACGAGTTAGGGCCGCAGCGCGGCGCGGAGGAGCTAACGCATCACCTCAATCAGGTCTACGACGCCCTCATCGGCGAATTGCACCGCTATGGCGGCAGCGTCCTGGTCTTCAGCGGCGACGCCATCACCTGTTGGTTGGATGGCGATGTCGGCCTTCGAGCAACAGCGTGTGCGTTGGCGATGCAGGCGGCGATGCAGCAATTTCAAGGTGTGATGATTCCATCCGGCGCCACCGTCTCCTTGGCCGTCAAGGTGGCGGTGGCGACCGGCTCGGTGCGGCGCGTCCTGGTGGGCGATCCCGCGATCCAGATTATGGACGCGATGGCGGGGAGCACGTTGGATCGCATGGTCGCGGCCGAGCACCACGCGAATAAGGGCGAGGTCGTGCTTGGCCCGTATGCGTTGGCCTCCGTGGCGCGTCACGCGCACATCGCGGGGTATCGGCGGGGGACGGCGCCCGGCGCGCGCTATGGCGTGGTGGCTGATCTCCGCCGCGAGGTTCCCCCCCGGCCCTGGCAGCCTATCCCGCCCGAAGCGCTGCCTGTGGATGAGGTGCGCGCGTGGCTTCTGCCCCAGATCTACCAACGGCTCAGCAGCGGCCAAGGGGAGTTTATGGCCGAACTGCGGCCGGCGGTGGCGCTCTTCCTGCGCTTCAGCGGGATGGAATATGACGTCGACCGCGAGGCCGGGGAAAAGTTAGATACGTTCGTCTCCCAGGTGCAGCGCATCTTCGCCCGCTACGATGGCGCCGTGCTCCAGTTGACCATCGGCGACAAGGGCAACTACCTCTACGCGGTCTTCGGCGCGCCGATCACGCACGAGGACAACGCGATGCGCGCCGTCTCGGCGGCGGTGGATTTGCGCGAGGCGCTGCCCTCGATGCCCTTTATTCACGATGTCCAGATTGGCATCGCCCAAGGGCGCATGCGCACGGGCGCGTATGGCGCGACGGTGCGGCGCACCTATGGCGCAATTGGCGACGACGTGAACTTGGCCGCGCGCCTGATGCAGACCGCCGCGCCCAATCAAATTCTGGTCAGCAAGCACGTGTGGGAGGAGGTGGAGCGCGACTTTATTAGCGTGGCGTTGCCGCCCGTCAAGGTCAAGGGGAAACGTGATCTAATTCCCGTTTTTAGTGTGGAGAAGCTGCGCCCTCGGCAGATGGGGCACCTCCAGGCCGCCCAGTACAGCCTCCCGATGGTGGGGCGCGAGGATGAATTGGCCCTGATCGAGGAGAAGATGGGACTGGCACAATCGGGGCGGGGGCAGATCGTGGGCATCACGGCCGAGGCTGGCCTGGGGAAATCCCGCTTAGTCGCTGAGGTCATACACTTGGCTCAGGGAGAGGATTTTGTCCTCTACGGCGGCGAGTGCCAATCCTATGGCACAAACACCAGCTATTTAGTCTGGCAGGCCATCTGGCAAGCTTTTTTTGGATTAGACCCAAGTTGGCCGCTGGAGACGCACATCCAGGCGATAGAGCAACAATTACGGCAGATCGATCCGGCGTTGGTGCAGCGGCTGCCGCTCCTGGGCACTGTCCTTAACCTGCCTATCCCAGATAACGATATGACCCGCGCGTTGGATGCTAAGTTACGCAAGACATCGCTGGAAGCGTTATTGGTAGATTGTGTGCGGGCGCGGGCCAACATGGGCGCACCGCTGATGTTTGTCTTAGAGGACGCGCACTGGTTGGATGCACTCTCGCACGATTTGCTCGAAGCTATTGGGCAGAGCATCGCCGATTTGCCCGTGATCATCGTGCTGGCCTATCGCCCGCCGACAATCAGCCGCCTGGAGACGCTCAAGGTCAACCATCTCTCCTATTTCACCGAAATTCCCCTGACTGAGTTCGACGAGAGCGAGGTGGATCGCCTGATCGCGCTCAAGATCCACCAGTTCTATGGCGATGCCTCCGGCGCCTCCGAGGCGCTGGTCGAGCAGATCACGGCCCGCGCCGAGGGCAACCCCTTCTATATCGAAGAGCTGCTCAACTACCTGCACAATCGCAACTTGGATTTGCAGGCCGTGGCGACCTTGGCGGAGGTGGATCTGCCGTCGAGCTTGCACAGCCTGATTCTCAGCCGCATCGATCAACTGACCGAGAGCCAGAAGAGCGCGCTCAAGGTGGCCAGCGTGGTGGGGAGGGTCTTCCGCGCGGCCTGGCTGTGGGGCGCCTATCCTCAACTGGGCGAAATGGCCCGCGTGCGCGGCGACTTAGACATCCTCCGGCAGATGGACTTAATGTTACTGGAATCAAGAGATCCAGAGCTGGTCTACTTCTTTAAGCACATCATCACGCAAGAAGTCGCCTACGAAACGCTGCCCTACGCTTTCCGCGCGATGCTCCACGAGCAGATTGGGCGCTTTATCGAGCAGACCTATCCCGACAAATTGGATCAATTCGTGGATTTGTTAGCCTATCACTATGAGCATAGCGAGAACGAGGCCAAGAAGCGCGAGTATCTGCTCCAGGCCGGGGAATGGGCGCAGGAACACTACGCCAACGAGGCCGCCATCAGTTACTACCGGCGGCTGCTGCCCCTACTGCCTGACGAGGAGCAGATCGAGGTGATGCTCAAGCTGGGGCAAGTCTTGGAGCGCGTTGGGGAGTGGCAGGAAGCGCATCAGCTCTATCAACAAGCTCACGATGTCGCTAAATCTCTTGGGGATCCCCACGCTCAAGCTCGATGTTATACAGCCATCGGCGAGTTGTTCAGAAAGCAAGGGCAGTATGACGAGGCCTCCTTGTGGCTCCAGCGGGCACAACTTGGCTTCGAAAATCTTGAGGATCAAAAGGGGGTAGGGCAAGTCTTGCACTACGCCGGTACGTTGGTCTCTCAACAAGGGGAATACGACGTGGGGAATATCCTGTATGAAGAAAGCTTGGAAATTCGTAGGGCATTGGGAGATAAACTCAATATTGCTAATCTCCTTAATAACTTGGCGATTAACGCCCGCCGTCGGGGTAACAATGATAAAGCTCGTACACTTCATGAGGAAGCGCTATCTATCCGGCGAGAGATAGGAGATCGTTTTTCTATTGCAGTTTCCCTGAATAATTTAGGGAATATCTTTGTCGATGAGGGAAACTTTGCTAAAGCGGTTGAGTTATTAGAAGAAGCGGTTGCTCTTCAACGCGAAGTAGGGGATAAGTGGTATATCGCGAACTCCCTTAACAACTTAGGGAATGCGGTTCGAGAATTGGGAAACTATGAGAAGGCACACCGTCTCTATCGCGAAAGCTTAAATCTGAATTACCAGTTAGGCGACAAACGCGCCCTCGCTTATTTGTATGAAGATATTGGATGTACCCTTGCTAAACAGGGCAAGGTTGCACAGGCTTTGCAACTTCGCGGGGCGGCCCATGCCTTGCGCGAGGAGATCGGCGCGCCGCTTTCCGAAGCTGAGCAGCAAAAGCTTGAGGCGAACCTTGCCCCCGCCCGCGCAGCCCTTGACGAAGAAGCGCAGCGCACGGCCGAGCGCGCCGGCGCAGCGCTGACCTTAGACGAGGCGATTGATGACATCATGCAGCAGGAAGCGGCGGCGCAACCCGATTAAACCTCTTCGGATTGGATATGGAGCGTAACGTATGACCTCTCTTTCGATCCTCTATCTAGAAGACACCCCCGAGCATATCGCGCAAATCTCCGCGCGCCTTGAGGATGACGCAATCACCCTGAACGTCGCCTCGTCTGCGTGCGCGTGGCGGCGGGCGTTACGCGCGGGAACCTGCGATCTCCTCCTCATCGGCTATGATGTGGCCGGCTACGAGGGTCTCTCGGCGCTGACGGCGGCGCGCGAGCAGCGCCCCGACCTCCCCATCATCGTCGTCTCTGAGCCGCGAGGCGAGGCCGTTGTCATCGAGGCGCTGACCCACGGCGCCAGCGATTACGTGCTTATCCACGACCTCGACCGGCTGCCCGCAGCCATCGAGCGGGCGATGCGACAGGCTGATGAGCGTGCGCGTCAGGAACAGGCGGCAAAAGAACGGAAGAGGTCTATTCGCGAACTCCAGTTTATCAACGAGACCATCGTCGAGGCCAGCCGAACGCGAAATATCGATGCGCTCTGTCAGCTCATCGCCGAGCGCGTGCATAGCGTCAATCCCAGGGCTTATGTCTTCGTCTCTCTCTACGATGAAAAATTGGATGCGGTTCGATTGCGAGCGATGAAAGTCGATCAAACGGCGCTTGAGCAAGCCCAGGCGGTCGTGAAGATGGATTTTCGAAAAGTGACCTTCCAGTCCAATGAGATTGGGGATGCGGCGCACTTTTATACGTCCGGGCGATTGGAACACTTACCGAATGGCGTCGCTACACTTTTGGCTGGTAAAGTCCCACGGACGTTGGCTCAGCGCGTAGTGCGCCTCTGGGGCATCGATGCGGTCTATACCGTGGGCTTCGCGCTGGATGACCAGCCCTACGGCGGAACATCACGTCGTGTTGATCAACCCTGTCGCTGAGAGGTACCTGGCGCTCCTGGCTGATGCGGGCA
>CAYXVS010000233.1:0-5023 GCA_964468735.1 uncultured Anaerolineales bacterium
AACTAGAGCTTGAGCATCATTCGCACCCAATTTCACCTAAATACCCATAAGAGCCTTGATCATCTGCTTCATCTGCTGAAAAAAACAAAAATCCCCCGGCGTGCTCGCGGGGGACTGCGTTACAACAACCTTCCTCCGCTGGCATGATCCAGATCAGGTTCAAGGGTCGATGTCGTCAACATCCTCTCAGCCTATGGTTTAAATATAGGCTCCCCTGGTATTTCTTCGTTGATAAGGTTCTTTTTAACGTCCTATATTTATCATACCATCGTTTACTTTTTCCGCAACCACAATCTCCAAAAAAGAAAAAAGCCCTGACGGGATGCTAAACTCCGTCAGGGCTTGATGATGGTTGCTTATTCGCTAAAGGCCAGCGACTCGATGATCTCCGGCAGACACTCGATTACCTCAGCATTGCCCTCCACGCGCTCCACGAAGCCGGTGAGGTGATCGGAGAGGACGATGCGCACATCGGGTTGGGTCGGATGCGGGTAGACGTAGCGGATTTGGGTTATCTGGTCGTGACGTAGCTCTCCTCGCAGATCATCGTCAGGCCGTTGACCGTCAGCGATTGGGTCGTGGTCGGCTCCGGGTAGGCGCGGCGGAACTGGGCCGCATCACCGACGCAGACCTCGACGGAGAGCGGGGCGACGGCGGGCGGTTGATCGGGATTCAACGGGCCGCTCTGCTTCAGCGTCTCGGCCATCGAGGCCGGGAAGAGGGTCAACACGCGCTCGATGGGAAAATCCTCCGGCGCGCCAGGGCCGTCGGTCGCGACCTCCTGCATTTGCCAATCGGCCGGATACTGGAACGCGAACCCATAGTCGGTATCCTGATAGGTTTGCCATCCGCTCGCGCTGGCCTCATCAGCCCAGCGCGCCGACGAGACCAAAGCCTGCAAAGCGTCGTCCATCTCGGCGAGTTGTTCGGCGGTCGGGGCGCTGGCGTAGAAGCCCACACCTAAGTGCTGCCCATTTCGCTCGACGGCGATCAGGACGTGCGTTTCGACGGTCTGGACGGGCGCTTTTGCGTCATTGCCATCGCTGGGCGCCGCTTCGCCGTAGGTCTCGAGCATGAAGGCGCGCCCTTCGCCCACAGCCGTCATCAGCGGCTCGGCGTGCAAAATCTGCGCGGATTGGGGCAACAGCGCCGCTTCCATCTCCAGCGGCGGCTCCAGATAGGCCCAGTTGACGCCAATCTCCATCCCGCTATCCGCGTCCGGCGTCCAGGCCCATTTGGGATCGAGGCGCTGCCAGGCAGCTGGCATCTCGAAGCGCAGGCGGATGTCGGGGATCGTCGCCAGGGTGGGATTCGCGGGCGCTTGCGAGGCCAGCGGCCAGCAGGTGATATCCGTGATCTGCCATTGATCCTCGATCAAGCCCAGCGTCACCGCGATGTCATTCAGCGACTCGAACTCGGTTCCCGCGTTCCAGACGCCGTGGACGGTCATCGCGGCCGTGTCCTCCGTCACGGTCGGCGTCTCGAAGATGAAGCGCTCCGGCCAATCCTGCGCGCAGAGCACGGGATCGTAGCCGCCGCGCTCGAAGGAGGCGATGATCTCCGCGATCTTCTGCTCGGCTGCATCGCTCAGGTAGGGATTCGATTGGTAGATCTCATCGACCAACGGGTTGCCCTCGTAGGCCAGCCAGGCGGTGTAGAAGACCTCGACCACCTCGGCGGGGCCGGCACTCACTGCCGGTGCCGCTTCGCTTACGGGCGTCGCGGTCGGCGCCTCCGCCGCATCGAGCACGCCGCTCGCGCAGCCAGAGACCAACGTCAAACCAACGATGCTCAATACAATCAACGACCAAAACTTAACGTTCATCACATCTGCTCCTTTTCTGAAAATATAGTGACTGTGATTTGAAACTTAGGCGTTCGTTTCTGTATCGTTCGCCTTCACCTCTATAACGTCTAAATTGCGGCCATCGTTCCGCAAATCACCTGGTCAAGTGGATAGTTTTGGTCATATTCTTGAGTATATTGCATGAAAAAAAGCGCCGTGCCGAAAGCACAGCGCTTTGTGGGGTGGAAACGGTGATCTATCGATTAATCGCCTAATGATTCGATCCCGCCGACGCCGCTGACCGTGCTCCGCACAGTCGGGGCGCCGCGATAGCGGACGTTACCGCTGCCGCTGACCTTGGCGTCCAACGTCTCCGTCGCCCAGAGCGTCGCGGTTCCGACGCCGCTGACATTGACGTTAGCGGTCTCGCTCTCCAAATCCTGGGCCTTGTAGCTGCCGCTGCCACTGAGTTCGACCTCTTGATGCTCGACACGCCCGTCTTCGATGGTCACTGCGCCCGTCCCGCCGATTTCAACTTCCAGGCGCGCGCCTTGCAGGCGGTCGATGTTCACATCGCCTGTGCCAGAGATCTTCAACTCCGCCGTGTTCACATCCAAACTCTCGATTTGGACATCGCCGGTGCCGCTGACGGTGGCCGAGAAGCGCTTCGATGCCAGATCCGGCGCCTCGGCGCTGCCGGTTCCAGAGACGGCCAAGCTATCCAGCGTGGGGACGGTAAGGTAAAACTCGATGGCCTCGCGGGGCCGGAGGTTGACGCCACGCGCCGTCTCGATGTAGAGCACATCGCCGCGCACCTCCGTCTCGATGTGATCGATCAGATTGTCCTCGGCCTCGATGCGCAGCGAAGGGGTGTCGCCAATCTCGATGTAGAGATCGCCGATGGTCGCATTGCTGAGGCCGCGCACCTCGTCGATGCCCCGCACCTCCCGCGTCTCCTCGACGACGTCGCCCGATCCACGCACGCTCTGCCATCCCGGTGTGAGGCCGCACATCATACAACTGATAAGCATGCTGATGATTAATATGGATGTTCCCCAAACTTTCATTGTGTCCTCCTTATGTTTTAGTCAGTAGTCAGATCGTCGTGGGTTCCATCCATATTTTACGCGCGGGCCGCTACCGAGTTGCATCCGAATCCAACACCTCACCTAATCGCGCCCGAATGCCGTGCCAGTGGCTGCCCTCCCAGTACACCTTGCCGCACTGAGCGCAGCGCTGGAAGCGCTCCTGGGTCTGGGCGACGTAGAGCGGGACGTGCGGACGCGCCTCGGCCTTAGTGATGGGCCGGAGCGGCACGTTGCACGCCATACATCGCGCGCGCGCATCCGAGGGCGGCGGCCCCACCGCCGCGATGACCTCCTCCAGTTGCGGCTCCAGCGCCTGCGCGTCGATCAACACCGTGTTCAAGCCCCGGCGCTTGGATAGCTCGCGATCCCGCGTGAGCAGCACGCGCCCCTCCGCCCGCGCGCGATGCGCGATCTTCGCATCGGCCCCGCGCATATAGATCGTATCGTAGCCCAGCATCCGCAACCACCGGGCCAACTTCCCCAACATCGCATCAGCCAACAATTTAATTGACATTGATTCGGGCATTGACTCAATCCTTAATTCTTAGTCCTCAGTCCTTAGTTCTCAATCCTCAATCCTATAACTAGTGTAACATACTTGACCCATCGCTCAAAGCAGGCGGGAGATTCGTCACCCCACCTTGGCAGTTGCAATTTCACTGTTTCGGAGTAAAAAGAGGGTTGGTCGGCGGCAATGAGCGCCTTGTAATAGAATATATGTTCTGGTATCATGCAGGCAGACGGTACGACAGGAGGCGCATGGCAAAACAAGAAACCCGATGGGTGTGTCAAGAGTGCAATTGGAGTTACGTCAAGCAGATGGGACGCTGTCCGCATTGCGGCGCGTGGGATTCGATGGAGGAGGTGATACTTACCTCCAAAGAGGAGAGCAGCGCAGCGCATCACGGCGCGCCGATGCAGCATCGCCCCCAGCCGCTGAGCAAGATCACATCCGGGCCGGTGGATCGCCTGCCCATCCCGATGAGCGAGTTCGCCCGCGTGTTGGGCGGCGGCCTCGTGCCCGGCTCGATGGTGCTAATCGGCGGCGAACCGGGCATCGGCAAATCGACGCTGCTGCTCCAGGTGGCGGCCCAGATCGGCAGCACCGAGCGGCCCGTGCTCTACGTCTCCGGCGAGGAGTCGCCCCAGCAGATCAAAATGCGCGCGCAGCGCTTAGATATTCAGGGCGATCCGTTGCACCTGCTGCCCGAGGTCGAGGTCGCAACAATCCTGCACCAGGCCAACCAGATGCAACCGCAGCTCCAAGCGCTCGTCATCGATTCGATCCAGACAATGCGCGTGGAGGGCAACAACTCCGCGCCGGGCAACGTGAGCCAGGTGCGCGATTGCGCCTCGCACTTCCAGCGCTGGGCCAAGGAGCACGGCGTGCCCGTCTTCATCGTGGGCCACGTCACCAAACAAGGCTCCATCGCCGGCCCCAAGGTGCTGGAACACATCGTCGATACCGTCCTCTATCTGGAGGGCGATCCGTTCCACACCTATCGGCTGCTGCGCAGCGTGAAGAATCGCTTCGGCCCCACCTCCGAGGTCGGCGTCTTCGATATGCAAGCGCGCGGTATGATCGAGGTGGAGAACCCCTCGGAGGCGTTCTTGGCCGAGCGGATGGTCAACGTGCCCGGCTCCACCATCGCGATCACAATGGAGGGCACGCGCCCGCTGCTGGTTGAGTTGCAGGCGCTGGCCAGCTACTCCAGCTTCGGGCATCCGCGCCGCACGGCCAACGGCGTCGACGTCAACCGGCTGCTGTTAGTCATCGCCGTGCTCTCGCGGCGCGTGGGCGTCCGCCTCTCGGAGCAGGACGTCTTCGCCAACGTCGTCGGCGGCCTGCGCATCGAGGAGCCGGCGGCGGATCTGGCGCTGGCCGTGGCGCTGGCCTCCAGCGTCCGCGACCAGCCCGTCCCGGCGGATCTGACCATCGTCGGGGAGGTGGGCCTCTCCGGCGAAGTGCGCTCCGTCTCGCAGATCGAGGCGCGTATGAGCGAGGCGGCGCGCCTGGGATTCGAGCGGGTCATCCTCCCACGCGCGATGCAGCGGCGGCAACTCGCCCGACCCGATGGCCTGCAGTTGCTCCCCGTGCGCTCGCTGAGCGAAGCGATCACGACCGCCCTGGGGCCGAAGCCGTAGAACG
>CAYXVS010000234.1:0-2031 GCA_964468735.1 uncultured Anaerolineales bacterium
TTTGAATCTTTACTCAGCAGCATTATTCGCAATTCACAATTCTAAATCCCCAAGTACGGACACAAAATCAATGTTCGTAAGCCAAAGATAGATTGGGCTTGTGTTTTCTAGGTAAAAGTTGTACAATAAGTCTGTACAATTAAGTTATTCAAGGGGGATGATATGCCGATTGAAATGACGTACAGCAAAGCGCGGGCGGAGTTCGCCAAGCTCTGGGATTCGCTCATTGAAGATCGCGATGTAGCCATTGTGCGGCGACGGGGCGCAGAGCCTATCGCGATGTTGGCCGCCTCCGAACTCGAAGGGCTGCTGGAGACCTCGCATCTGTTACGCTCGCCGCGCAACGCGGAACGTTTGCTGACGGCGCTCAGCCGCGCTCTGCGCAACGAGGTGAGTCCCACCACAACAGATGCGGTGGATGAGTTACGCGCCGAGATTGGACTGGATGATGCCGAAGCGTGAATGGGTCGCCGTCTTTCAGCCTGAGTTTATCGAAGATCTGACGTATTGGGTCCAGCAGGATCGTAAAACGGCGCTCCGCGTCCTCAAGCTGGTGAAGGACATCTTGCGCGATCCTTTCCACGGGATCGGCAAGCCGGAACCGCTGAAATACTTGGGCGCGGGCGTGTGGTCACGCCGGATCACGCAGGAGCACCGGCTGGTCTATCTGGTGCGCAAGCGACAGGTCGATTTTCTCCAGGCCCGCTATCACTATTGATCCACCTCCGCCGATGACCCTAGCCGGCGGAAGAAGCAGCTTCGCTGGCCGGTATGGCACGCCGGCCCGGCCGGATCGACCTTGACGAGCAGAGTGTCGGCGTCGCAATCGACCCAGATTTCGCGCACGCGCTGGGTGTTGCCGGAGGTGGCGCCCTTGTGCCACAGTTCCTGGCGGCTCCGACTCCAAAAGTGGGTCTCGCCGGTCTCCTGCGTCAGCCGCAGTGATTCGGCGTTCATCCACGCGACCATCAACACCTCGCCCGTCGCGGCGTCCTGCACCACCGCCGGGATCAGCCCGCGATCATCAAATTTCAATTCCATGCCCTATGCCTCCTTTCCTCAAGAATCTGCTTCCATACTGCGTAATTGTTTAGTTGAGGTGCAACGCACTTTTGCGCCGGGAAGATAGGTGCAGATTGCATCAGAAAGTACTTCATAAGGTGATGTAAGTGTGATGTAAGTGCGTTGCACCTGATCTCATCATCTGTTGACCTGGCGCACAACGACGCCTTGATCCGCCAGATAGGCCTTGACCTCGCCAATGGTGAGCACCTTATCGTGGAAGAGCGATGCGGCTAACGCAGCGTCGGCCCGGCCCTCGGTGAGCGCCTCGGCGAAGTGGGCGGGCGCGCCCGCGCCGCCGCTGGCGATGACGGGCACGGACACGGCGTCGGCCACAGCGCGCGTCAGCTCGATGTCGTAGCCAGCGAGCGTGCCGTCGCCATCCATGCTGGTGAGCAGCACCTCGCCCGCGCCCAGTTCCACGGCCCGCGCGCACCACGCGACCGCATCGAGGCCAGTGGGGATACGCCCGCCGCTGATGTAGACCTCCCAGCGCGGCGCGTCCGACGGCCCACTCACGCGCTTGGCGTCCACGGAGATGACGATGCACTGGCTGCCGAAGCGCTCGGCGCCCTCGGTGAGGATCTCCGGCGTGCGCACCGCCGCCGAATTGATGCTGACCTTATCGGCGCCGGCCAGCAGCAGCGCGCGGATGTCGGACACGCTGCGGATGCCGCCCCCCACCCCGAAGGGCATAAAGACCTCCACGGCCACCTGCCGCACGACGTCCAGCATCGTCTGGCGGCCCTCATGCGTCGCCGAGATATCCAAGAAGATCAGTTCATCCGCACCCTGAGCATCGTAGGCGCGCGCTTGCTCTACGGGATCGCCGGCATCCCGCAAGTTGAGAAAGTTGACGCCCTTCACCACCCGGCCATCTTTTACGTCTAAGCAGGGAATGATTCTTTTCGCTAACATACACCCTCCGTTTAAAAACAACAAAGCGACAAATGGACAAAGCAACAAATA
>CAYXVS010000234.1:2131-3288 GCA_964468735.1 uncultured Anaerolineales bacterium
TTTGCTGTTTTGTATATTTGCTGCTTCAAGATCTATGTGTCCTTCGTAGAGTGCGCGCCCGATGATGACGCCGCTCAGGCCGGCCTCGCGGACGCGCTGCACGTCTTCCAGGCTGGCGACGCCGCCGGAGGCGATGACGCGCAGGCCGGTGGCTCGCGCTAATTCCGCCGTGGCCTCGACGTTGACGCCGCTGCTCATCCCGTCGCGGCTGATGTCGGTGAAGATGAGCCAGCGCCCGCCCATCTCCGCCCAGCGCTGCGCCAACTCGCGCGCCTGGAGGGGCGCGGCCTCCCGCCAGCCCCGAATCTGCACGACGCCCTCGCGCGCATCGATGCCCACGGCCACGCGCTCCGCGCCGAACTCATCCAAGGCGGACGCCAGCAGCGCGGGCCGCTCCACCGCGACGGTGCCCAGCACGACGCGCGCCACGCCCAACGCCAGCGCCTGGCGCATCGCATCTAAATCGCGCAGGCCGCCGCCGAATTGCACACGCGGCCCCACCTCGACCACGCGCGCCAAGGCCTCGAAATTTCGCAGATCAGGAGAACCGCCGTTCTCCGATGCGTGTTCACCCTCGCCAAACGCCCCATCGAGATTGACTACGTGCAGCCAATCCGCGCCCGCCTCGGCCCAGCGCCGCGCCACCGCCGCCGGATCGCTGGCGTACTCCGTCTCGCGGTCGGGATCGCCCTGGCGCAACCGCACCACGCGCCCGCCGCGCAGATCAATGGCCGGAAAAATGGTAAATGAATCCATCATAACCTCCAACTTCTTGAAAAAACATCTCTTTCATAGTACGATACTCACACGGTACAATGCAGCTTTAGATAGATAAAGAAAGGAACCGGCAATGACCGAGACAACATTTGAAGTCCAAGTGCCCTCACTCCTACTGCGCTATGGCCTCAATCAACATGATATTCAAAAGCGCGTGACGGAATGGTTAGTCCTCTCACTATTCACCGAGGAACGCATCTCTTCGGGCCGGGCCGCGCGACTCTTGGGTATATCCCGTGGCGAGTTCCTGGATCTGCTGCGCTTGCGCGGCATCGCCTACATAGATTATACGCCCGAAGAACTTGAGGAGGAGTTCGCCGCCGTGGAAGAACTCAAGCCAGTATCGTGATTGTCATCTCCGACACAACCCCATTGATCGG
>CAYXVS010000234.1:3388-5019 GCA_964468735.1 uncultured Anaerolineales bacterium
TGAGCTATGCGTTGAGGGTACCTTTCGTGGAAGGGATTTTCCCCGCGCGGCGGGGATCGATTTGCGTTGCGGCGTCTAGTGCGCACCCCAGGGCCTTGAAGAGCGCCTCGGCGCGATGGTGGTCGTCGCGACCGTAGGGCGCGCGCACGTGGATGGTCGCCCGCGCGGTGACGGCGAACGAGTGGACGAAGTGCTCCCACAGCGTCACGGGGATGCCGCCCACACTTGGGCCGGCCCACGTGACGTCCCATACGGCGTAGGGGCGCCCCGAAAAGTCAATCGTCACGAAGGCCAACGCCTCATCCATCGGCACGTAGGCGTGACCCATCCGCGTGATGCCCTTGCGCTCGCCCAGCGCCGCATCGAAGGCCTGGCCCAGCGTCAGCGCCACATCCTCCAGCGTGTGATGCGGGTCAATGTGCAGATCGCCCTCCGCACGCACGGTCAGATCGAAGAGGCCGTGCGCCGCGATGTGCGTGAGCATGTGATCCAAAAAGCCCAGCCCCGTCGCGATGTCGTGCTTGCCACTGCCCTCTAGGTTGAGCGTCACCTCGATCTGCGTCTCTTTTGTCCCCCGTCGTATCGTCGCTTTGCGCACCATTCATCACTCCATTCATCTTATCATTCGCACTTCGCTATTTGCCCAACACAAAGAAAAAGAGTATGCGCTTTCACGGATAGCAAGCTGCGAAAACGCCCTACTCTTTTCTACCTACGCTATTTTATTGCAAAATCCGAAATTAAAAAGTGGGGGGGGGCTGTGCGACGCCACTCCGCTATCGCTCCGAGACTTACTACAAGCCCCAACTTTATAGGCCCCACTTGGAGGTTACGCCGCCGCCAGTTCCGATTCGGGAATCAACCCCATCTGACGAATAGTTTCCATCAAGACGACGTCGGCGAAGACGTCCTTGGGGATGAAATCGACGGCGCCCAATTGCAAGCCCAGGATGACCGATTCCTGCTCATCGTGAGCCGTGAAGAGCACCACGGGGATGTCCGAGGTGACTTCACTCTTCTTCAGGCGTTGGCAGGCCTCGATCCCGTTCATGCGGGGCATCTCCACATCTAAGACGATCAAATCGGGCAGAAAATGATGCGCCATATCGACACCGATGCGCCCATCTAAGGCCCATTTCACGTCCACGTCGTATTTTTCCAGCAGACGCAAGAGGGAGAGCGCTTGCACTGGACTATCCTCAACAATGAGTATTTTCTTGCGAGTCATCGGCGGAACCTCTGCCCTAGTCAAATTCTCCTTACAAGCCCAATATGCAATTAAACCAACTGCTCAATCGTCACCAAGAGGTTATCCTGATTAAAGGCGCCCTTGGTGATGTACGCATCCGCGCCGGCATCGACCCCACGCGCTTTGTCCTCCGGCGAATCCAACGAGGTGACCAAGATGACGGGCAATTGGGCCGTGCGCGCGTCGTTCTTGATGCGCTTCGTCAGGCCAATGCCGTCCAAGCGGGGCATCGAGACATCGGAGATGACCAGTTCCGGCAGATCGCCGGTCGCCAGGCGATCCCACGCCTCCTGCCCATCGATGGCCACGCGCACGTGATAGCCCGCCGCCTCCAAGATGTTTCGCTCCAGCGTGCGGGTCGTGATCGAATCGTCCACGATCA